>JACZRH010000022.1 GCA_022574815.1 Planctomycetota bacterium
GCCGTCAAGGTGCTGCCCGGGGAATACTTCGTGTCGGGCGATGACCTCGTCATCATGACCGTCCTGGGTTCGTGTATTGCCGCTTGTATCTGGGACAACAAGTTGCGTGTGGGTGGCATGAATCACTTCATGCTGCCGGATGGGGATGGTGCAGATGGCTCGGGGCGCTACGGCTCCTATGCAATGGAATTGCTGATCAACGAGATGATCAAGCTGGGAGCGCGCCGCGAGACCATGCAGGCCAAGGTGTTTGGCGGTGGGGCGGTGATGTCCGGCTTTACCACGATGAACGTGGGTGAACGCAACACCAAGTTTGTGCTGGACTATCTGGCAACCGAGCGGATTCCGGTGGTGTCGCAGGATGTGCTGGACATCCATCCGCGCAAGGTCTGCTTCTTTCCCGTCACCGGCAAGGCCCTGGTCAAGCGGCTGGCCCACGCCCATCCCGAGGCCCTGGTGGTCGAGGAGCGCAAGGGCAATGCCGCTGCGCTGGCCAAGACGACGGCCGGCGGATCGATCGACCTGTTCTAGCGAGGTTGGAGTTGAAGAAGATACGTGTGGTGGTGGTTGACGACTCGGCGCTGGTGCAATTTCGCAAGGCGCTGGCACGCCGCGGACACGCCGCACGCCACGCACGTCCAGCGGTCCCCACGGCCGAGAAGCTTGCCGAACGTGCCGCGGTGCTGTACGCCCGGCACATCAATCCGGTCCTAGCTGCCTTGGGAACACCGAGCGGGTTCGTGAAAACCTTCACCCGTGCCGAGGGTGCCTATCTCTGGGACGCAGACGGGAGACGCTTTCTCGATTTCGCTTCGGGATTCGGGTCGGTGAACCTTGGGCATCATCACCCGGCGGTTGTCGAAGCCGTTCAAACCGCGCTGCATTCCGGCGCGCCGGGTTTCTGATCCTGAAAACTGAACCCTGAACCCGCGCTGCAACGTATACTCTCGCCGCGGTGGATGGTGACGTGATCTGCGCTACTGGGTACCCTTGGGTGGGCGCTTGGCGGCTCCGCCGGACCGCCGGGAGGTGCACCGTAGGAGCCAGGGCCATGAGCAGCGGCCGTCCTATCCGCCCGCAAGGTCCTGGGCCTTGGGGCGACCTTTCCCGACGTCTTCCGCTCGCGGAGCTCGAGCGCGGACTTGAAGCGCTTGCTCCCCCAAGAGACACCGGAAGGCTGGCCCTCATCGTGGCACGCGGCGACGAAGGCCGACGTGCGACTCCCGACTCGGCGGTCGTCAGTCCGGAAGGGGGATTCGCGGGTGATGCGTGGTCCCATGATGCGCCCGCGAATATCGACTCGCAGATTTCGCTGATGCGTCTCGATGTCGCGCGTTTGATCGCCAACGGTCAGCCGCTCTCGCTCTTCGGCGACAACCTGTTCATCGAGCTCGACCTTTCCGCGGCCAACCTTCCGCCGGGAAGCCTCCTTCGGCTTGGCACAGCCGCGCTCGAGGTGACACCCGAGCCGCACACCGGCTGTGCAAAATTCCGTCAACGATTCGGAGCCGCCGCGCTACGACTCACGGCGGACCGCCGACGCCATCATCTCCGCCTGCGCGGGATCTACGCCAAGGTGGTGCAAAGCGGCGCAATCGAAGTCGGGGACTCGATCGAGGTTGTGAGCAGGGGCTAGGGTGCGACGCGGCTGCCTAGGACGGGGCACTGGGCTTCAATCAGGACATCGACGACTCTCTCCAAGCCCGCCGCCACCCAGGCCATGCGCCGGTCTTCCCTACCCGGATCGGCTATCATGCGACCGCGCTTGTAAACACTGCGAGGGCCGTCGCCGATGCGGACAATCATCTCAGTCACTCCAATGGCTTGCTGGTTTAGCGTGATCGCCCTGGTCGGCTGCCGGACCGCCAAGACCTCGCCTGCCGTCATCGTGCCCGACGAACCGCCGGTGGAGCTCGAACCGGTCGCGCACATGACCTTCGAACCGATTCGCGAGTCGTCCGGCCTGGTGCGCAGCCGCCAATGGCCGGACGTGTTCTGGACGCACAACGATTCCGGCGACGAGTCGCGCATCTTCGCCATCCGCCGCGACGGCAGCGTCATCCATCCCGAAGGCCGTTCGCTCGGTGATTACAAGGGGATCGAGATCAGGGGCGCGGTCAATATCGACTGGGAGGACATCGCCGCCGACGATGAGGGCAATCTCATCATTGCGGCCTGCGGCAACAACGCCAACACGCGGCGCGACCTGGCACTTTACATCGTGCCCGAGCCCTGGCCCGAGCACACCACCGTGACGCGCGTGACTCGGACGATTCCGTTCTACTTTCCGGACCAGCCACCGATTCCCGGCTCGCCGCGTAACTTCGACTGCGAGGCGGTTTTCTGGGCTCGCGGCCGGATCTACCTGCTCACGAAACACCGCAGTGACCGTAAGACGAAACTGTATCGGCTCGACGAGGCCCGTGCCGAAACGCGCGTGCCGCTGACTCTGCTCGGCGAATTCGACATCGGCGGGATGGTCACGGCGGCCGACGCGTCGCCCGACGGACGCCGACTCGCCGTGCTGACCTACGATGCTGTTTGGCTGTTCGAGCTCGCCGGCCGCGGGGACGACTACTTCGGCGGAGCGATTCGCCGACTGCCGATCAAGGCCAAGCAATGCGAAGCGCTCTGTTTCGACGGCGAGACGCTCCGAATCGGAAACGAGCAACGCGAGCTGTTCGTGATCCCCATCGACCGGCTGCGCGTCGTGCGCGCGGCCGGCGGAAAATGAATCGCGGCAACGCAAGAGCGAGCGCGGTTGAGGGCCGGGTCGCTCCCGCTGGATTCTTGACACCCCGCACGACGATCGATAGTTTCGCGAAGTCTACGCCCCCGTGAGGTAGCCGATGGAAGTCCGCATGGACTTGTCCCAGATCGTGATTTCCGAAACGCGCGATCAGCAGTTGATCGTGTTGCGGGAGCGGAACGGAACGCGCGAGCTGCCGATCGTGATCGGGCTAGACGTCGCGTTTGCGATCGACCGGCGGGTCAAGGGCGTGCAGATGTCGCGCCCCCTGACCCACGACCTGCTGGCCAACGTGATCGAATCAATCGGGGCCGAGCTCGAAAAGATCGTCGTGAACGACCTGCGTCAGCACACGTTCTACGCCAAGCTCGTGATCCGCAACCAGGGCGAGCTGATCGAAGTGGACAGCCGACCGTCCGACGCGATCGCACTCGGGGTCGCGACGGAAGTGCCGATCTATGTCGAAGAGCACGTGTTGAGGGAAGTCGCGCAGTAGGCCGCAACCCTGCCATTCCGCCGTCGGCGCGGACCGAGGCCCCTCGATGAGGAGAAGAACCACGCTGGCGGCGAAAGCCGCGTTTTCGATGGGGCTTGATTTCGGCACGAACTCGGCCCGCGCGCTACTCGTCAACGTGCGCGACGGGCGTGAGATCGCGACCGCCGTCGCGGCCTACCCCTCCGGCACCAGCGGCGTTCTGCTCGACCGCCAGGACCCCAATCTCGCTCGCCAACACCCTTCCGACTACGCCGTCGCCCTGACGCGCTGCGTGCGGGCCGCGCTAAGGACCGCGGCGAAGACCCGCGGCTTCGAGCCCGAGCGCGTGGTCGGCGTGGGCGTCGACACGACCGCCAGCACACCCCTGCCCGTGGACGAACACTGCGTTCCTTTGGGATGCAAACCCGTTTTCAAGAACGATCTCAACGCCTGCGCCTGGCTTTGGAAGGACCACACCAGCCACGCCGAGGCCGAACAAATCACCGAACTCGCGCGGCGCGAGCGGCCGGAGTATGTCGCCGGCTGCGGCGGCGTCTACAGCAGCGAGTGGTTCTGGTCGAAGATCCTGCACTGCACGCGCGTCGCAACGAAAGTCGCGCGCGCGGCGGACTCGTGGCTCGAGCTCTGTGATTACATCCCGGCCCTCCTGACCGGGTGCGATGAAGTTTCCCGCGCCCCGCGCGGCGTGTGCGCCGCCGGTCACAAGGCCATGTTTCGTCCAGGTTCCGGGCTTCCCGCGGCCGATTTCCTGAGACGGCTGCATCCGGGATTGGGAAAACTCCGCGCTCGGCTGTACGACCACGCCCACACTTCAGACCAAGTCGCCGGCGAGCTCTCATCCGCCTGGGCCCGCAAGCTCGGATTGCCCGCGGGCATCCCCGTCGCCGTCGGAACGATCGACGCGCATGCCGGTGCCGTCGGCGCCGGCGTACGCCCCGGCCGGTTGGTCAAGATCCTCGGCACCAGCTCCTGCGACATGCTCGTCGCACCCGCGTCCGCGCCGGTCGGCGAAATCCCCGGACTGTGCGGCGTCGTCGACGGCTCCATCCTGCCGGGGCACTACGGCATCGAAGCCGGGCAGGCCGCGGTCGGCGACATTTTCAACTGGTTCGTCACGCACTTCGACGGGCGGCGCGACGCCCACGAACGACTCACCGCTGAGGCCCAACGCCTGAGACCCGGCGTTTCCGGCCTCGTCGCGCTCGACTGGAACAACGGCAATCGCAGCGTGCTCGCGGACCCGCGGCTGACCGGCCTGCTCGTGGGCCAGACGCTCCAGACTTCGCGCAGCGAGGTCTACCGCGCCCTGCTCGAAGCGACCGCGTTCGGGGCCCGCGTCATTCTCGAGCGTCTCGAGTTGTCCGGCATTCGCGTGCGCGAGATCGTCAACTGCGGCGGCATCGCGGAGAAGAACCCGCTCCTCATGCAGATCTACGCCGACGTGACCGGCCGGCCCATGAAGCTCGCCCGGTCCGCGCAAACCTGCGCGCTGGGGGCAGCCATTTTCGGCTCCGTCACGGCTGGCCCGCGGCGCGGCGGCCATGCGTCCGTCGAACGGGCGCAGAGAGCGATGTGCGGTCTCAAGAGCGCCGTGTTCAAGCCGCGCGCCCCCGCCCGGCGTGTGTATGACGAGCTCTTCGCGATCTACCAACGGCTGCACGACGCATTCGGCGTTTCCGAGTCGTCCGGCCCCATAAATACGATTATGAAAGACCTAATCAGGCTGCGTGAACGGACCCGTGCAAGCTCGTAACGACCAGCCCATCCCGAACCGCATCATGCGGTGCGCGGTTGTCGCGCTAATGTTTCCCGCCGCGCTGGGCGCCACGGGTTGCTCGCTGATCTCGCACCTCGGGACCGATCTGCGCGGCGCATCGCTCGGCAAGACGTTCTACGTGGGTGGGGCGGGGCCGTTCGGCAACATCGGCACGCTCGATGTCCCCGCCGGACTGCGAGACGGCGGGTACGAGGGCGCGATCGAGGTCTTCGGCTGGCAGAGCTGGCTCGGCGGCACACTCCGCGATCAACTCGATCGCAAGCGTAACAAGGGGCAGGCCCGCCGGCTGGCGCGCATGATCCGGCGCCACCTCGACCGCTATCCAAACAGCCGGGTCAATATCATCGCGCTCTCGGCCGGCACCGGCGTCGCGACCTGGGCGCTCGAGCGGCTCCCGGAGAAATACCGCGTCGCCAACGTCGTCTTTCTGGGGAGCAGCCTGTCCCGCCAATATGACTTGTCCAAGGCGCTGCGGCGCGTCGACGGAAAGCTCTACAACTTCTACTCGACCCGCGACCGCATCCTGCGCTACGCGATCGCGCTTTCCGGGTCCATCGACGGCGAGTTCCAAGGCCCCAACGTCGCCGGGCTCTACGGTTTCGCACACTCCCGCCGCAGCGACGCGCCCACCCGCGCGCTCTACGCCGCCCACGTGCGCAACCTGCCCTGGCGGCGGGCCTACGCCCGCTTCGGCTACCACGGCCTGCACACCGATGGAACGAACCCGCGCTTCATCGCCAGGATTGTCACGCCGAAATTGACCCGGTCGGACGACCGCGGTGTTGCCGACGACGAGAAGCCGAACAACGGCGAGGAGCCGGCAACCTCTCGGCCGACGTCGCTGCACTCGCGCGCCGAGGGAGGCTAGTTGGGATCATCGACCTCCGAGGGACGGTCAGGATTACACTGAGCCTCTCGGGCGGTATGCGCGTCTCGCCGGCGCAACGGCCAAGCCGGGTTTTACTATTGATTTACGCTCTGGTGCATCGCGCGCCATAGGCTTTAGATTTCCAGAACGCGCTCGGACACCTCTCGCATTTGGCGAAGGAATCTCTCCTTGCCGAATTGACGGGAATGCGCGTGCAAAACATGCGGATCGAAACGTGTTTCTTCGAATCGGCGAATCGCCTCAATAAGCCCTTGCGTTGATTGCTGACCAAACCACACGCCCGTCTCGCCGGGCACCACCGTCTCGCGCGCCCCGCCGACGGCGTACGCGATCACCGGGCACCCGTGCGCCATGGCTTCGACCGGGACCATTCCGAAGTCCTCTTCGCCGGGGAAGATGAGCGCGCGGGCGCGGCGGTAGTGGTCGCGCACGCTCTGCTCGGGTTGCCAGCCCAAGACCGTGACGTGCCGATCGCGCCCGGCGTCGATCCGCCGCAGGTCGGGGCCCTCGCCGATGATCACCAGTTCGCGGCCGAGCTCGCGGCAGGCCTCGACCGCCAGGTCCAGCCGTTTGTAGGGCACGTGGTAGCCGACGCAAAGGTAGAACGCCTCGCGCGGCCCGTCGGCCGGGGCGGCGGGCAGATCGACCGGCGGATGAATCACCACGCTGTCGCGCCCGTAATGGCGGCGAATGCGATCCGCCACGTGTTGCGAGTTGGCGACAAACTGATCCACGCGCTGCGCGGCTCGGTAATCGGCGACGCGGATTCGACGAGCCGCAAGGTTAAACAACGGGCGCAGGACGGGCGATAGCGAACGCCGATACGCTTCCTGAATCTCCGGCTCCCAGACGTAGCGCATCGGCGAATGGCAATAACACAAGAGTTTGCTGCGCGGGTCCGGCGTCATCGCCTTGGCGATCGCCGCGTCCGAACAAACCACCAGATCCACCGGCGGCAGACGGATAGCCCGCGCGGCGGCCGGCATGAGCGGCAGCAGCTTCGGGTAGTGTTTCTTCGCGCCGGGGATGCGCTGGAGAAAAGATGTTCGGACCGGAGTCGATTCGGTCCCCCACCCTTGAAAAGGCGGGGCATTGCCAATCCCATCGCCCGGCGTGCCCGTCGGGACGCTCGGCGCTTCGCCCGCCAACGATTTGGCATAACCCGCCGGATCGTGAACCAGCGTGTAGACCGGACTCTTCGGCAGCAATTCCCGTAGCGCGGCGAGCACTTTTTCACCGCCGCGATGTCGCACGAGCCAGTGGTGCGTCAGCACGGCGGAGCACGCCAGCGGCTTCGTGCGTGGCGGTGTTTTCGTCTCGGTCGAGCCCACTGTCATTGTGCGCATCATCGTAATCGCCCGCGCACCGCGTGACGACCGGATGCGTTCGACTCGCCACGGCGCCGATCCCCAATCTTGCCCATCAACGTCGATCGCTACGGGCGTTCGGGGCGGTGCTCGGAGGGGCGATACAGCCGCCCCGAAGCCGCGGGGTTCATCCCGCGCGCAGCACCGCGCGACATGAATGTCGCGGCTCGGGCATGGGCGGATCCTGGCGCGCGCGGGCGCATTCCGCTACGCGCGAATCACGGCTCGCGGTCGGACACGGCGACGACTATGATCTCGTTTGGTCAACGAGATCGCTCGCTCGAAACGCCGATTCCGCGAGGTGAAAGCCATGAAGAAAATCCGTCTGTTCACGCCGGGGCCTTGCTCGGTGCCCGAGGAAGTGCTGCTCGAAATGGCACGCCCGTTCGAGCACCATCGCACGGACTGGTTCAAGGGCTACATGAAACATGCGACCGAGCAGCTCCAGGTCGTCATGCAAACCAAGAACGACGTGCTCATCATCACCGGCTCGGGCACCGCCGCCGGCGAGGCCGCGATCGTCGGCTGCAATCCGCCGGGCTCGAAGCTGCTGACGATCGAAGGCGGCAAGTTCGGGCAGCGCTGGGGCGAGATCGCCGAACAGTTCGGCATCGACGTGCATCGCCACGAGATCGAATGGGGGACGGCGATCGACCCGGCCTGGATCGAGAATTATCTGCAACAGGACCCGGCGATCACCGCGGTCATGCTGACGCACAGCGAGACTTCGACGGGCACGCTCTGCGACCTGGAAACGATCGGCAGGATTGTCCGCAAGGCCGGTAAGCTCCTGCTGGTTGACGCGATCACCTCGGCCGGTGCGCTGCCGCTCAAGCCGGACGATTGGGGCGTGGACGTGGTCATCACGGGCGCGCAGAAATCGCTGATGCTTCCGCCGGGGCTGGGTTTCGTGTCGGTTAGCGCTCGGGCGTGGGACATCATTGAGAACAACCGTGCCCAGCCCGCGTATTACCTGAATCTCAGCAAGGCCCGGGCCAGCGGTGCGAAGCACGACACGCCGTTCACGCCGGCGCATCTGATGGTTCGCGGTCTGTGCAAGGCGCTGGACATGCTGGTCGAGGAGGGGATGGAAAACGTGTGGAAGCGCGTCGCGAGCATGGCGGCGGCGACGCGGACGGCCGGCGCCGCGATCGGGCTCGAGGTGTTTTCGAAACGCCCGAGCGACTCGGTGACCGCGTTCTCTTGTCCACCGGGGATCAAGGTGTCCGACATTCGCGCCCAGCTCAAGGAGCGTTTCGGTATTCAGTCCGCCGGCGGGCAGGACCATTTGAAAGGCAAGATCTTCCGCATCGGGCACATGGGTTACATGGATACGATGGACTCGTTGGTGGCGATCGGCGCGCTCGAACAGGTTCTCTATAAGCTCGGACATAAGTTCGAACTCGGCGCCGGCCTTACCGCCGCCCAAAAGGTATTTGCCGAGCGGTCGTAGGCGTCGCAGGGCGGGAACGTCGTCGCGGCTCGCGCAGCGTTTGCGGGCGGTTCTCCACGCCCCGAGAGCTTCGTGGCACGGCGTTCGGCCCCAACCGATGGGTTCGGAGCCCGGAGTTCACTGTCCGGATAGAAGGGCTTGCCCACGGCGCGAAAAGATGGGCCGTTTGCAGGGCGGAGAATAGCCGGCCGTTTCAAAAAAAAGCTTGACCCCGCAAGCCATTCTGAACATACTGCACAGCGGCGAGCGTAAATCCAAATCCGCGCAGGCGGTAAGCAATGCCGCAAGACGCTGTATTCTCGAGGAGTATGCCATGAGGTTTTTCGTGTGCGCGCTGATTGCAGCCGGCATTTCGGCGTCGGTGGGGGGGGATGTTTCGTTTTGGAGCGCGGCGCGTGGCGCCGGGCCGCACCGGATCTTTCAATTCGACGCCAACGGCGTGTTCACCGGTGTCGCGATCGAGCAGGTCGCAGGTGCCCAGAGTAGCTCCTGGGGCTATCGCGACGGAGCGAGCGACCGCGAAAGTCACATCTATTTCGGGTGGGACGGCGGCGTGGCGCGGCACAATGCCGACGGGAGCGGCGGCGCGCAGATCATCGCCGGAGCGGCGCCCGCCGGTGTCGGCACGTGGCGCGCCCTCGCATACGACCCGACCGGCGACGAGGGCCGCGGCAGCATCTGGACGCAGAGCTTCGGTTCGAGTCTGGCCGAGGCCACGCTGTCGGGAAACTTGCTGCGTTCGTATCCCAACAGCGGCACGGCCGCGTACGGCCTGGCCTACGATGATTCCGACGGCAACCTTTGGATCCAGGGCAATGGCACGATCGTGAAGATCGACAAGAGCAGCGGCCAGATCATACCGGGGAGCGGATGGATCACGGACCCGGGCGGTGGCGCCTTGAGCGGGTTTCACGACGGGAGCGGCCGACTCGCATCCGTCATCCAGAGCCAATCCGACCTGCTGGTCGTGTATGACACGAAGGGCGCCATCGTCGGCGGCCCGTGGGATCTCGAGGGGCAGACGGGTGAAAGCGGTAACATCGGCGTGGTGGTCATTATCACGGATCCGTGCGCCAGCCAGATCTGTGGCGACACCAATTGCGACGGACTGTTCAACGGCGGCGACGTCGACCCCTTCTTCCTCGCGCTCGGCGATCCGGCGGCGTGGCAAGCCGCGCATCCGAACTGCGACATCCTCTGCGCCGCCGACGTGAACCACGACTGGGTCGTCAACGGCGCCGACATCGATCCGTTCTTCGCGGCGCTGGGGGTCGGCGGCTGTTCGGCGCCCTGAAGGCGTTTGAGACGCAAACCACCGGTGGCATGCACTCGCCGTGCGTGCGCGGCCGCGGGTCAAGAGAAAGGAGCGAAACATGCGACGCATAGTATGTTTGTGGATCGCGGGCGGGGTTGCGATGTGGGCGCACGGCGACCTCTCCTACTGGGTCTCGGCGCGCGGCGCCGCCCAGCATCAGATTTCTCAGTACGATGCCAACGGCAAGCCCACGGGAATCGTCCTGGACCAGGTTGGCGGCGCGCAGGCCAGCGCCTGGGGCTACCGCGACGGAATGGCTGACCGCGATGGCCACATCTACTTCGGGTGGGACGGCGGCGTCGCGCGGCACAACGCCGACGGTAGCGACGGCACGCAGATCATCTTTGGCTCCGCGCCCGGCGGCGTCGGCACGTGGCGCGGGCTCGCGTACGACCCGACCGGCGACGAGGGCCGCGGCAGCATCTGGGCGCAGAGCTGGGGTTCGGGCCTGGCCGAGACGACCCTGTCGGGAGGCTTGTTGCGTTCCTTTCCCAATAATGGCACGACCGTCTACGGTCTGGCCTACGACGATTTCGACGGCAACCTGTGGGTTCACGGCGTTCTCGATGAAATCGTGAAAGTGGATACGCGCACCGGGCTCATCATTCCCGGCGAGGGTTGGCCGACGGGCGGTGGTGTTCTCGCAGCGGGTGGTCTGTCCGGTTTGCACGATGGAACCCGACGCGTGGCCGCCATTGTGCAAGGATCTCCGGGCGGGCTGATCGTCTACAACGTGGATGGCACGATTTCGGGCGGTCCCTGGGACACGGTGGAAGGCAGCCTCGGCGTGGCGGTTGCCGGGGACGAACGGTGCGGCACCTTTCTATGCGGCGACGCGAATTGCGACGGCGGCTTCAACGGCGGCGACATCGACGAGTTTTTCCTGGCACTCGGCGACCCCGCCGCGTGGCAGGCGGCCCATCCGAGTTGCGACATGCTTTGCGTCGCCGACATCAATTTCGACAACGCGGTAAACGGCGGCGACATCGATCCGTTCTTTGAAGCGCTCGGCGTGGGTAGTTGCCGGCCGCCGCCCTAATCGCCGCCGGCACAAGTATGGCGGTGGAAGGAATTGGGATCGTGTGGAGACGCATCATGAGCAGGATTGTGTGGACACTCGCTGTCGCGTCTGCCTCGGCGCCGGCCGTGGCGGATGTCGTGTATTGGATCTCGGGGCAAGACGCGGAGGGGACGTACCGGATCTATCAGTTTGACGACAACGGGGTCTATACCGGAGTCGCGGTCGAGCAGATTCCCGCCGCCCAGACCGGGGGCTATCGCGACGGAATGACCGACCGCGAAGGACGCCTTTATTTCGGGTGGGGCAACGGCGTCGCGCGGCACTACTTCAATGGACAGGGTGGCCAGCAAATCATCTCCGGCCCGGCGCCCGGCGGCGTCGGCACGTGGCGCGGGCTCGCCTTCGACCCAGCCGGCGACCGGGCCCGCGGCAGCATCTGGACGCAGAGCTTCGGATCGGGATTGGCCCAGACGACCTTGTCGGGAGATTTACTGCGCGTCTTTCCCAACTCCGGCGCCTCGGTCAACGGACTGGCTTACGACAGCACCGATCACAATCTGTGGGCGCACGCGGCCGGCGGCGAAATCGTCAAAATCGACACTCGTTCCGGCCAGATCATTCCAGGCGCCGGCTGGCTCTCCGGTTTTGCCAACCTCGCCGGCCAAGCCGGTCTGAGCGGTTTGCACGACGGGACCGGTCGAATCGCGGCCGTTGCGCAAGGCACGCCGGATGAGTGGATCCTGTACGACGACAGCGGCGCCGTCGCGGGCGGACCCTGGTGCCTGGATTGTCAAACGGGGGCCCGGGGGCACCACGGTGTGGCGGCGGTGCCCGATGATCTCTGCGCCACGCTTCTCTGCGGCGACGCCAACTGCGACGGCGAATTCAACGGCGGGGACATTGACGACTTCTTCCGGGCAATCGGTGATCCCAACGGTTGGCAAGCGACGCATCGAGGTTGTCCCCTGCTTTGTGTCGCCGACATCAATTCCGACAATCGCGTCAATGGCGGCGACATCGATCCATTCTTTTACGCGCTCGGCGTGGGTAGCTGTCCGCCGCCTTAAAAAGTGGTTTGGCCGGCCGGATCCATCGGACACGGAATGCGGCGGCACGCTATCGGAGGTTCGGCGCGGACGGGGTCTCATAAACTCGCATTTTGATCGCCGGTAAGGGAATTCCTTGATCCCCGGGCGATTTAATACGAAGCTACCAACATGATCAGCCCGGTGACCGACAATTCGAAGCCATTTCAGGCCTTGTACAACAAGAATCTGAACACGCTGAACGACGTGATGAAGCGTCTTGCGAGCGGGCGGCGGATCAACTCCGGCAAGGACGACCCCGCCGGGCTGATCGCGGCGACACAGCTCGAGGCCGCGATTGCGTCGCTGGAGGCCGAGAGCCGGGCCATCCAGCGCACCAACGCCAACGCCAACATCGCCGACGGGCATCTGTCGCAGTTGTCCGAAATGTCGGCCGACTTGCAGGGGCTGATCGTCGCCAGCGCGAACACGGCGGGGATGAGCGACGCGGAGATCGCCGCGAACCAGATGGAGATCGACGCACTGTCTTCGAGCATACAGCGCTTCGCGCAGGACGCGATCTCGAGCCTGGACCGGATCAGTCTGCCCGACGACGGCAACGAGGCCCTCGCGACTCAGTTGCGCGACGCCGCGGTCGCGGTCGCGTCCTTGGCGAGCGGCGGGGCGAACGAGCTGAGCAGCGGGAACGCCGAGGCGGCGCAGGCGGCGGTCGACCAAGCCGCAACAGCGTTCGCCGAGGCTCGCGGGACGATCGGCGCGTATCAGAAATACGACCTGGAGACGCGGCAGAACTCGCTGGCGATCGAGCATGAGAACTTGCTCGCCGCCCACAGCCAGATCGTGGATGCCGACTATGCCCAGGAAACGAGCAACCTGGCCCGCGCGAAGGTCCTGACCGCGGCCAGCGCGATGGTTCTGCGGATCGCCAACAACAACGCCGAGCGCACGCTCGACCTGCTCGTCTGAACAGGTTTCCCATTCACAACATTCAGGAGCACGACGCGCAAGTCGCGCGTTTCACTGCGCAGCGACCGAGTTCGGGTGCCCCACGGCGTCAGCCAGACAATTCCGCGTTTGCTTTGGCGGACGATCCGCTATGATAGGAGCAGGAACCGTCCGAACCGGTCGGCGAGCCGTCGGGAATCCTATGAGGATGCAAATATGAAACGCGCCAGGATGGGAATTGTGCTTGCTCTTACGACGGCTCTGAGCGCGGCTGCAATCGCCCAGCTCAACGCCCAAAACCTCGTGGCCCAAACGCAGTCCGCGAACGTCGAGTTCAACGGCGTCACGTACCGCGTGGAGAAGTCGATTGTCGCCGGTGTCGTGACGCGGCGGTACGACGACGGGCAGCGCGCGTTCACAGTTGACGAGTTGCGGGCGCACGTCGCCGCGCAGGAACCGCAGATCCTCACGGCGGCGGCGCGACGAGTTGTCGACGCCGCCCGGCCCGACGCCCTGCTCGACCTGATGATCGTGCTGCGCTCGCAGCCCGCCGGCCCGATCAGCCGCGCGCTGCGGGCGGCCGCGGCGCCGGAGATTCGTGTGCTCACGACACAGATTCGTGCTATCACGCGCCGCTCGTTGCCGGTCGAATCGCTCACGCCGGCCGAGGAACGGGCCTTCGCCGCCGCGCCGCTCGCGCCGGCGGACCTGCGCGCCCGCCGGGCTTTGTCAGAGCAACTCGACGATCTGGAGCGGGACGTGCGCCAGGAGGCGGCCCAACGGATCGCCGCCGCGGTCCGTCCCGAGCAGAATGCTCTGGCCGCGTTCGTCGCGGCGCAAGGCGGTCGGGTCACGGCCCGCGTGTCGGTGATGAACATCGTATTTATCCGCATCCCGGCGAGCGCCGTCGCGCAGGTCGCGACGCACGAGCTGGTCGCGCGCATCGACCTCGACCACGCCGGGCACGCCGAGCTCGACAATCACCGGGTCTCGCTCGGCCTCGAAACCGGCTTTTGGGCCGCGGGCATCGACGGCGGCGTACACGACGTCGGGGTGCTCGATACGGGTGTCGAACAAAGCCACCCGGCCCTGCGCTCCCACCGCTTTCTCAGCAACATGGGCACGCGCGACACCAGCACGCACGGCACCGGAATGGCCGGCATCCTCGCCTCGACCGACGCGACTTTCCGCGGGATGGCCTACGGCCTCGACACGATCGTCGTCGCCCGGGCCGGCAGCATCAGCACCTCCATGCCCGGAATGGACTTCATCGCCTCCACCGGCGAACCCGAAAACGTCAACTACAGCTTTGGAAACGGCCGGGCCAACGACGGCGACTACACGCCCACCGACCAGTTCTTCGACGGCGTCATCGATACCTTCGGTTTCATGGTGTCGAAGTCGACCGGCAACGGCGGCTGGGGCGTCACCACGATCACCCACCCCGCTCCGGCCTACAACCTGATGGCCACCGCCAACATCGACGACCTCAACACCGTCACGCGCGACGACGACCGCATCCGCTCGTCCAGCAGCACCGGACCGACGCTCGGCGGGCGCAAGAAACCCGATATCGCGTCGCCGGGCCACAACAGCATGTCTACGCACCCCGGCGGCGGATTCTCGAACATCGGCGGAACGAGCTCCGCGTCGCCGCACACCGGCGGCGGCATCGTCCTGCTCTACGACATGGGCACGACCGAGGTCATGGCCGGTAAGGCGATCCTGCTCAACACGACCAACCCCATCGACAACAACAACACCGCCACGACCGCCGACGACGTGTACGTCGAGGGCTCGCACTGGAACGCCCGCTACGGCTGGGGCTATCTCAATCTCGGCGCGGCGCACCTGCACGGGCTGGACGCCTTCGTCCTCTCGATCCGCGACGATCCGCCAGAGGCGGCCTATCAGCTCTTCGTGGGCCGGATGTTCACGAACGAACGGGCGACGCTGGTGTGGCAGCGGCACGTGGCGTACGGCGGCGCGATGTTCCCGACCCAAATCGAGGATCTCAGCGACTTGGACCTGTACGCCTATCGGGCGGCGGACAACACGTTGCTCGCGAGCTCCGTGTCGCCGATCGACAACGTCGAGCAGCTCGACGTGGACTCGGACGAACGGGTCGTCTTGAAGGTCGACGTGGCCGGGCCGTTTGATCCCGACGTTACCAGTGAGCGGTTCGCGCTCGCGACGCAGGAGAACTTCGCGACGGCGAGCGGACCGGCTTTCTCCGCGGGCTTCTCGATTCCGAGGTGCCTCGCGCCGAGCGAGCAATTTAATTTGAAGCTCGATGTGACCAACAGCGGCGATCTTGACGCGCATCAGGTATTCGTGCGGCTCACGGGCATCACCATCATCAGCGGTGCTAATCCGTTCGACCTCGGTTCGCTGGCGCCCGGCGCGACGGGCAGCGCGACTTGGCTGGTCGAAGCGGCCGGCGGCGCGGGCTCGTTCCCCCTCGCTGCTGATGTCACGAGCCGGTCGTATGGGGAGGACTTCGTCGCCTCCGAGGCGTCGAGCTATTCGGTCGCGGCGTGCAGCCTCGGCGACATGAATTGCGACGGGGCGTTCAACGGGGCCGACATCGACCCGTTCTTCCTGGCACTCGGCGATCCGGCCGCGTACATGGCCGCGTTTCCCAACTGCGACATCCTCCAAGGCGACATGAACGGCGACGGTTTGGTGAACGGCGGCGACATTGATCCGTTCTTCCAGTGTTTGGGCGGAGGGGTGTGCCCGTAGAAACACGGAGTTGAGTTTGGGGGTTCAGGGTTCAGGACTTCGCGACCGGCGTGTTTGTTCTTGGCCGGGTCGCGTTGTCCGCGGAGACCGCTGACGGGCCTGCCGTAACGGGGGACTACTGCTCGTCGTCGTTTTCGGCGGCGGCCTCTTTGGCGAGCTTGGTGGCCCGCGCGACGTCGGCGGCCGGCAGGATCAGACCCGAGCGCCCGCCGCGCGTGGCGCTGCTTTGCATGGCGGCGTCCTCGGTGTCGGGCATTTGAATCACGGTGACTCCGACGAGTTCGCCGGCGGGGGTGAAGATCGGCACGCCGAAGCCGCCGACGAAGCTGGTCGCGGGTATGTAGAGATCGCGAGGTTTGGACGTCATGCCGCCGATGCGGCCCTCGGAGATGACGGCGGTGCGGTCGAAGTACTTTCCGAGCCGCCCGAGTGCCAGGACGCGCTGCCCGACGCCGACGGTGGCGATCTTGGTGAGATCGACGAAGGTGTAGTCCGTCTCGGGCGGTTCCGTGACCTGAAGCCACGCCAGGTCGAGCTCGCTGTCCTTGGCGATCAGCTTGGCCTTGAGGCCTTCGGTGTCGTCGCCGACCAGGATCTTGATGTCGCTGGGTTTGGCCGATCCGCGCATGCGCCGAAACATCCCCGGCGATCCGCCGATCTGCGTGTTCGAGCAGAGCACCATCCCTTTGGGATCGATCATGATCCCGGTGATTTCGCTCTCGCGCTCGCGATCGAACCCGCCGCCGCGAATCTTGAGCACGAACTTGATCGTCACCAGCGCCGGCCCCTTCTCCGAGACGATCCGCTCGAACTCATTGGGTTCGTCGGCCCGCGCGGCGTCGAAACTCGCTGCGATGAGAAAGGCGCCTAGAAGCACCACCAGGCGGCACGGCCGCTGTCGCGTATCGAACATGAAGCTGCTCCTCATTTCTTGTCGTCCGTGGCCGCGTCGTCCTTCGCCTCGTCGTCAGAGACCGGGTTCCATTCGGGCTCGACGTACTGAAAACGGGTCTGCACGCCGCGCAACACGACGAAGACGACGCGCTTCGGCTCCGCTTCGGTGACGGCCTTCATGGTCTCGCGATAGCTCTTGAGTCCACGGATTTCGTGCTGGTCGATTCGCTGAATCAGGTCGCCGATGATGATCCCGCCGAGGCCCGCCCAGCCGCCGGACTCGGCGCTTTCCACCAGGACGCCGCGCACGTGGCGGTCCCAGCGGTTCTCGTCGCGGTCGAAGAAGGTCAGCTCGCGGACGGTCAGTTCGAAATCGCGGTTCTCGTCGCGGCGGGCCTCGGCGCGCGTGATTCGCGTGCGCTCGAGCATGACTTGGATTTTCCGCCGCTGCCCGTCTCGCAAGACCGTCAGGGTTGCGCTCTCGTCGATCCGCAGCTTGCGGATCGCCCGGGCCAGCAGGCCGGCGTCCTGCATCCCGCGCGGCGCGACGGCTTCTTCGTTCAGCTCGACGATCACGTCGCCGACCCGCAGGTCGCTCTCGGCGGCCTGGGTTTCGGGGTAGACGCGCGTGATGCGAAAGCCGTTCGTGTCGGGGTGCCCGAGCTTCTCGGCCAGCCTCTTGAGCACCGGCTGCGTCGCCATGCCGACCCAGGCCTTGCGCAGCTCGCGCGGCGGATCGTCCTCGTCCTCGGGTTTGGGCTTGAGCAGCGTCACGTGTTGCCGGCCGCGCCGGTCGAAGCTGATCAGCAGGAATTCCGGAATGTCGTCGGCGTCCATGATCTTGCGGTAGCGGGCCACGAAGGCGGCCAAGTCCGCGACGGGCTCGCCGTCAATCGTGCGAATTACGTCGCTGTAATCGAGCGGGGGCTCGGCGAGCTGGGCCGGCCCGCCCGAGCGGATGCTGCTGACCAGCACGCCGGCGGTGGAGTCGAGCCGCCGGTCGCGGGCCATCTTTTCGGTGATTTCCATCGCGCTCAGGCCCCAGGCCCGAAAGGCGGCCTCGTCGCCGCGGTCCTTGTGCAGCTTGGTGGTCGTGATCGTGGCCTCGGCGGTTGCTCCGTCGCGTTCATAAGTGATGGTCGTCTTGCTGCCGATGGTCATATCGGCGAATCGTTTCATCAGCGGCGGGACTTCTTCACGAAAACGAATGGTGACGGGGTCGCCGTCGATCTTGACGATCACGTCGCCGGCGCGGATGCCGGCGCGATACGCCGGTCCGTCCTTTTCGACGGAGTTGACCAGCACGCCTTTTTCGAGGCCGGTCTTTTCGATCGGCTTGAAGCTGACGCCGATGCGGCTGCGGGGGACCTCGCCGTATTTGATCAAAGCGTCGGCGACGCCGCGGGCGAGGTTGCTGGGGATCGCGAAGCCGATGGCCGACCCGCCGAGCTCGTTGATGCCGACCACCTCGCCTTTGAGGTTGACCAGGGGCCCGCCGCTGTTTCCGGGGTTGATCAGGGCGTCGTGCTGGATCCAGCGCGTGAACAGGCCGGTGCGCTGGCCGCTTTGGAGCTCCATGTCGCGGTCGTCGCCGCGCAGCCCGCCGGTCAGGACGCGCTCGGTGTTGGAGACGATTCCCAGTGTTACGGAGCGCGAGAGCGAAAACGGCGAACCCATCGCCATGACGTAGTCGCCGATCTCCAGCTCGCTCGAATCGCCGAAGCGGGCCACCGAGAGCGGGGCGCTCGGGTCGCGCAGCTCGGAGAGATTAAGCTTCAGCACCGCCAAGTCGGTCAGGGGGTCTTCGCCGACCAGCTTGGCGGAGATTTCCTGTTTGTCAGCGAGAGTGCATTTGAATTTCTTGCCGTTGCTCGTGACGTGTTGATTCGTGAGCACGTGGCCTTCGGCCGAGATGATCGTGCCGCTGCCCGTCGCGCGGCCCTTGCGCTCCTTGCCGCCCCAGTAGTGGACCGTGACGACCTCGATGTTGACGAGCGCGGGGAAGACGCGGTCGCGGCCCAGCGAGATCATCCGCCGCATGTCCTCGCGGAGTTGCTTCGCTTTTCGAAGGTCGTCGGGTGTCGGCTCGCGCGGCACCTGGGCCCTCGCGCCGACGGTTGAAACGGCGAGCAGCACGGCTGCCAGGACCACCTGAGATGCACGTCGCGAAACGCCTCGTTCTGCGAACATACTGGCCATAGAATCACCTTTTGTGCATAAGCTCGTTCTCGCGGTTTCGCACCCTAGTCGATCCGCTCGCCGGCGTAAATCGCGGCACTCGCACTCGGCGGGCGCTGCGGATCCTTGTACCCGATCCTATGGGTATCGGACGCAATCGCGCCGCGGGTCCACTGAATATGGCACTGCGGCCGGCAGCCGCTGGTCCCGATGCAAAGCCGCCCGGCCCCGATTGATTTCGCCGCCGCAGCCATCCTAAGATCATTGACGTGCCGCGGGATTGCCGGGCTCCGAGCGGCGACGAGGAGGGCTGGGATGTGGATGCGGTGTCCGACCGCGAGTCGGCTCATGGTCGTGTTGGTGCTGACCGGCGCCGAGGCGGCGGCCGACCTGCCCACGCTCGACATTCACCCCGATTTCCCGAGCCTCCGCGTCAATCCGCTCCGCATCGAAGGACCGCTGGCACCCGCCGGCACGACCGGCGTCACCGTTCTCGATCGATCTCTGACGCTTAACAACCAGATCCTACCGGCCGGCACATTGTTGTCGTCCTTCGGCACGGTCAACGGCGGCGCGGGCAACCGCATTTACGCGATCGATCCGAACACGGGCGAAGTGCTGCCCGACTTGTCGATCAACTACGGCCCCGCGTCGGCGAACGGCCGGCCGGACGCGGGCCTGCTGCTGTTCGATAACGATCGCTACCTGAGCTTTCAGTTCGGCCCGGTCGGCATCAACCTCGGCCGGTTTGAGCCCGACGCGCCGGGCCGGCTGCTCGACACGGAGTTGTTGCCGGGCGAGCAGTTTTCCAACGGCGGCGGCATGGGGCTGCTCGACGAGGACACGCTGTACGTCACGAGCTGGCGGGAACACGCGCTGTACACGGTCGATTTCTCGATCGATGGGGACGACCTCTCGCTGACCAATCTGCAACTCGTCAATCCCTTTCTGCCCGGGCTCGGCCCCGACGGCGTCGCCGTCATACCCGCGAACGCCGCCGGCGAGTTGGCGAACTTCGCCGGCAACCTGGTAATCGCCCGCTTCGGCGGCAGCGTGGACGGCTTCGTCGACATCTTCAGCCCGCAAGGCGTTGGGCTCCGCCGGATCGCGACGTACCGCAAGAATGACCGCATCGGCTTCATCGGGCCGGACGGCGTCGCATTCGGGCCGGACGGCTCACTGTTCATCAGCGATTTCGACCAGACCATCTTCAAGGTCACTGCCATCCCCGAGCCGGCGACCCTCATCCTGCTCGTACTGGGAGCGGCGCTCTCTCCGTGGCGACGGGCTCGCGGTACTTTCTTGCCACAGAGGTCACAGAGAGTACAGAGAAGGCTTCTAGAGTCGGCCTCTCTTTTGCCACAAGCACAGTGACGGCCCACGCGCACCGAATCAGCGCTACGGATCTCCAGCTCTAACCTCTGTGCTCTCTGTGTCCTCTGTGGCTCAGTGCTTGAAATGCCGCGTGCCCGTGAAGATCATCGCGAGGCCGTGCTCGTCGCAGGCGGCGATGGTCTCTTTGTCGCGCTTGCTGCCGCCCGGCTGAATGAGAGCGGTGACGCCGGCGTCGATCAGGATTTGTGGCCCGTCGCGAAACGGGAAGAATGCGTCGGACGCCGCCGCAGCTCCCGGCAGCTCATCTTTGTGGCCGTTTTCGCGGGCCAGCCAGGTTGCGATGCGGCAGCTCATGACGCGCGACATCTGCCCCGCGCCGTTGCCGATCAGCCGGCCGTCCTTGCAGATCGAAATGGCATTGCTCTTAGTGTGCTTGCAGACTAGCCACGCGAGGCGCAGGTCGTCCCATTCGCTCTCGGTCGGCTGCCGTTTTGTGACTACCTTCCACTGCTCCTCATCGAGGCCGACGAGGTCGCGGGTCTGCACGAGCATGCCGCCGGCGATGCGTTTGTAGTCCATCTCATCCCGGTCGGGTTCGACGCTCATATCGCCGACCTCGAGCAGGCGGACGCGCTCGCCCCATTTCTTTTTGGAACGGATGATCTCGACCGCAGCCTCGTCGAAAGCGGGCGCGACCCAAACCTCGACGAAAAACCCGCCGGCGCCGGCCTGTTTTCCCCAGCGCGAATAGGTCCCCATGACCGCTTCGGCGAACGGCACATCGACCTCGAAGTTCACCGCCAGGGTGCCGCCCATCGCGGCGTTGGGGTCCCCGAGGTAGGCCCAACGGTAGGCTTCGAGCCTGTCACCACCGACTGCGCAGCCGCACGCATTGTTGTGTTTGACAAAGCAGCAGACGGCAGGAGTTGTGGCACCGGTTTGTTTCCGGGCGTCTACCGGTTTTCGGGACTCACCGGTTGCAAACCGGTGCCACAGTTGTTCGCCGGCTCTTGTCAGCTCGGCGCATAACTCCAACGCCGCACCGGCATCGGCATAGTTGTTGAAGGACAACTGCTGCTGGTGGGTTGAGCCTGCTTCCGCGGCCGTGAGACTCAGCGACAGCTTCTTGTCGAAAACGTCGAACAACTGTGCGGTTTGGTGCGAGTTCTCGCCGTAGCGAATGCGCCCCCAGTTCCAAAGTCGTAACACGCGGACGTCCGCCAAATTGTCATGCGGATTATGGCTCAACCATTCGGCCACGTTTGCGTCGTACGAAGTCGTGTCCCAGAACGCGCCGAAAGCGCCGGCACGTAAGGCGTCATCCCGTGTTATCTCGTTCTGCCAGGCGCGCAAGTACTCCAGATAAATCGAATAGAACGCCGGCTGACCGCAAACCAGCACATGCTTATGATTCTTCGCCGCGGCGCGGAGTAGGCAGGGGCCGCCGATGTCGATCAATTCAATCGCTTCTTCAAAGGTGCAATCGGGCTTGGCGATCGTCTTTTTGAATGGGTAGAGATTCACCACCACCATGTCGATCGGCTCGATGCCTTGCTCAGCGAGCTGCCGCATGTGCTCGGGATTGTCGCGGTCGGCCAGGATCGCCGCGTGGATCTTGGGGTGCAGCGTTTTGACGCGGCCGTCCAGCATCTCCGGGAAGCCGGTGATGTCCTCGACCAGCGTCACGGGAATGCCGGCGTCGGTGAGGGTTTTGGCGGTGCCGCCGGTGGAGATGATCTCGATGTCGAATTCGGCGTGCAGTGTGCGCGCGAAATCGACGATTCCGGTTTTGTCGAAGACGCTGATCAGGGCCCGGCGAATGGCGGGGGGCTTGGACATGGGCTCTCAACGAATTGAGGGTTTCGACTCAGGCATTCGTTGCATTACGGCGTCGTGCGTCAGACCACGCGGGTTGAAACCAGCGGCTCGGGTTGCGTGGTCTTGGGCGCGCCGTTCGGGTCGGATGCGCTACGGGGTCCCGCCGGGCTTTTCCTGCTCGAGCAACTGGCGCGTGACCTTGCTCTTCCCGCCGATCGGCCGGCCGAGGTTGCGCGTTTCGAGATAGTCGGGAATCCGCCGCTCGGCTGCGCGGGCCGGCTGGTCCGTCGCGTCGCGCGTGTCCGCCGTCTCGCTCCGCGGCAGCAAAGCGCGGCGAATCTCTTCCTGACTGACGGGCGGCGCGCCTTTCGGCCGAGCGCAGAAGATTCGCCCGTCCGGCGACGCGACATAGACCGTCGCGTCGGCCGCGGAGGGCATGGGCAGCGAGAAACCGGCCGCCGGAATGGTGTGTTTCACGCCGCCGTCCTTGACGTCCACCGCCAGCAGGGTTTCGTCCTGCGAGAGCACGAAGGCCCGCCCCTCGTGGACGGTCAGCAGCGCGCGCCCGCGAGGCAGCTTCCAGCGAATCCGCTGCTCGACGGCGAGCGGCTGGGCTTCGACCGCGACCAGCCCGTCGTCGGCGCAGAACTGATACACGAGCTCGGGCGTGACGATGGCGGCTTCGTACAGCGGCCCCGCGAACCGCGCCCGCCATCGAATCTGCCCGGTCTGGTGCGAGAAGAGATACAGCGAGTGATCCTGGCTGGGAACGTAGACGCCGCGCTCGTCGACCGTCAGGTCGGCGGTATTGGCCCCGAGTGTCCCGCTGGACCAGATGAACTTCTTGCGGGCGGCGGTGCAGGCATAGACGCCGCCGTCGTCACTGGCCAGATAGAGCACGTTGTTGAAGAGCGCGGGCCGCGCGCGGATCGGGCCGCTGGTGGCGGCCTTCCATTCCTGAAGCTGGTCGTAGAGGGCATAGGCATAGATGCGGCCGTTGATCCCGCCGATGAAGAAGCGCACGCCATCGGAGGCCGGCGCCGAGCCGGTGGGAAAGCGCAGGTCGGTCCGCGCCAGGCCGTCGCCGTAGAGCCGGTCGAGCTGCAAGGCACTGGTGGGCGTGACGAAGATGGTCTGCCCGCCGGCGTGGACGGGCCGGCGCAGACGGTGCCCGGAGCGGGTGATCTGCTTCAACCAGCGGACCACGCCGGTGCGGGCGTGGACGGCGAAGACGTACCCGTCCTGCGTCGCGAGATAGAGCTGATCGTCGACCCGGTAGGCATTGGTCAGGTGCTGGTCCTTCTCGAGCGGCAGCCCGAGCTGCCAGTACTTGGCCAGCCCGGCTTCGTGCAGAGCCGCACTCGATAGGTAATCCTCATCGGCTGCGGCCACGGCGGCGGTCAGTGCGATCAGGGTCCACACGGAAGTTTGTTTGACAATCATGGAGAGCATCCCGACGGTAAGCTGACCCGGGGTGCGGAATACGCCTACTCGCCCCGTGGGCCGGCTACAACGAATCGTGTTCAGCGTAGTGGGGCGGCAGAAATCCGTCAACGCCGGGCCGTTTTCCTTGCATCGTGCCGGTCGCGGCAGTATTCTTCCGTTGCGTCGGGTTCGCGGTGCGGTGCGGGCTCGAGCGACAAGTCATGGAGGACCGGCGCGACAGCCGGACGTGTGAGAAGGAGATCACAAATGCGGGCGTTGCAGAAGTTGGTGGGCACGGTAGGCGGGGCGGCAATCCTGATCTTGGCGGTAGGCTGTTCGGATCCGGCGGCGGACATGCAGATCTCGGCGTTGCAGGAGCGTGTGGCGCGGCTCAAGGGAGAGCAACGCGACCTGTACCAACAGCTCGCCGCGGCGCACGATGCCCGGGAACGGGACGGGCGGTTGAGCGCGCAGCAGCTTCGCGATCTCGAAACGCAGTTGGCCGACGCGCGCCGCCAACTCGCCGATGCGCCCGCGACCGTCGTGAAGAGCGGCAGTTTCACGGAAGCCGGTGGAATCGCGTGGGCCAACATCGCCGAGAACATCCTCTTCGATTCCGGCGAAGCCAAGATCAAGCCGCAGGGCCGAGAGCGTCTGCGCGACCTGGTTCGAGAGATTCAGGCAAAATACTCGGATCGCGATATCTGGGTGGTGGGGCACACAGACAACGATCCAATCATCCGGACGAAAGAACTCTACGACGACAACCGCCAACTAAGCCAGATGCGCGGCTACAAAGTCACGATGGTGCTCGCCGAGCTCGGGATCGAGAACGAGCGCCTGATTTCGGGCGGACAAGGTCAGTATCGGCCGCTGGTCAGCAATGACTCGAAGGCAAATAAGGCTAAGAACCGCCGCGTGGAGATCATCGCCGTGCGGCGACCCGGAGTCGACGAGCTCGGGGTTCAGCCGCAAGCCCAAGGCGGCTAACCCGCGAACTCGTTGTGGCGCGCGGATGCCGCACCGGCATCGCCGCGATATAATCGTCGGGGCCGGGCGCAGCCGATGCGGCTGCGCGGCGGCCCCGTTTTTTCGCGGGACTCCGCGACCAGCCGATTTCAACGGTGCAGGCATGGACATTCTTCCTGCAATCGATCTGCTCGAGGGGAAATGCGTGCGGCTCGTGCAGGGCCGTTACGATCGCGTGATCGACTACGAGCGTGATCCGGTCGAGGTGGCCGAGTCGTTCCGCGAGGCCGGCGCCACTTGGCTGCACGTGATCGACCTCGACGGCGCGCGGGACGGCGTAGCCGCCAATTTCGACGCCTTGCACCGCATCATCGAAAAGACCGGAGCGAAGGTCCAATTCGGCGGCGGGATTCGCGACCAAGGCGCGATCCGTGCCGCGCTCGACGCGGGCGCCGAGCGTGTCATCGTCGGCACGCGGGCGCTGGAAGACCCCGACTGGTTTCGCCGCGTCGTACACGATCCCGCCAACGCCGACCGCATTTGTCTCGGTCTGGACGCGCGGTTGGGCAAGCTCGCGACGCGCGGCTGGACACACGAGACCGAGCGACCGGCGGCCGACATCGCCGCAGCGGTGGCCGACTGGCCGCTGGCGACGATCGTCTACACCGACATCGGGCGCGACGGACTGCTGCTGGGTCCAAACATCGAAGCGATCCGCTCGCTCGCCTCGCTGTCGACCGTGCCGGTGACGGCGTCGGGCGGTGTGACCGATCTGGAGGACGTGCGGCGTTTGTGCGCACTGAATCTTTCGGGGGCCGTAATTGGCCGGGCGATTTACGAGGGCGCGATCGAGCTGGAAGCCGCGCTGAGCATCGCGGCGCAAGGCGCCGCGCGTCGCTCATAGCGGGTGCAGGCTTTTTTTTAAGGGCTTGCGCTTACCCGCCGGTGCGTTTGTACAGGACTTCCTGACCGCTGGCGTCGTAAAGACTCAGTCGGGGCGTTCCGTCGGGGCCTTCGTCGAGATCGGCGGACGTTTCGGGCACCCAGTCTTCGTACTTCTTGGCGAGGTTGTTCTGCTTGATTTCCAGCCGGAGCAAACCGTCGGACAGGTCCCACGTACCGGTGATGTCTTTTGCGGCCGGGATGGGTGAGCCGTCGGGGGTACATACGATCAGCTTGAAATTGTGATCGGCGGTGAACGAGATTTGTCGGATGTTTGGCGAGATGTGTTCGATCTCGGGTCGGCCGCGAAGACCGGGTCCGTTGTCCGCGACAGCTCGGTCCTCGTTCCATGTTCCGATAATGTCGGTGTCGCCTTGGCTGGATTTGCTTCCGCCCCCGCCACAGCCCGCCATGGACGAAAGTGACACCAGCGCCGCGACGCCCAAAGCGAGACCCACAGTCCGCGCCGTCATGCTTTTCTCCTCGTAAATTGGTCAATCCTTGAGCGGCAAGACACACGTGCATGCAACAAGGGGGATTGTACCGCGCTTGAGCGCGGACGTACACCCGGACCGGGAAAAGCATTGCAACGGACCGCTCGCGGTTCGGCGCCGTTGCGAATTGCGTCGGGGGCAAATAGACTGACCGGTAACATGAACAACGTCCCGTCGGCCGCGCCGGCAAACAGCGATTACGGTTCGATTGCCATTCTGATCACCATCGTCACGGCGCTTGCGCTGGCGATCCTGATCGCGTCCCACCTGATCGGCCCGAAGCGCCGCCGCGGCCCGATCAAACACGGCACCTACGAATCGGGCGTGCAGCCGATCGGCACGGCGCGGCGGCGGTTCAACGTTCGCTTCTATCTCGTGGCGATGCTCTTCTTACTCTTCGACGTGGAGATCCTGTTCTTCTTTCCGTGGGCGAGCTTGTTTTCGCGCATCAAAGCCGCCGGCGACACGGGCGCCGTCCACCACGTCTGGGCGACGGCCATGGTTGAAGGCGGGTTCGGATCGGGGTTCTTCCTGGTGGAAATGCTGATCTTCATCGGCATCCTGTTCGTGGGGTACGTCTACGCCTGGCGCAAGGGTGTGTTTCAATGGGACTGACCGACGCCGGCGGCGGTGATTATTCCGCGACGCGGCTCGACTACGTGGTCGACGCGATCAAACGCCACGGGATCAACTGGGCCCGCAAAAACAGCCTCTGGCCGATGCCCTTCGGCACTGCGTGCTGCGCGATCGAGCTGATGGCGACCGCAGCGAGCCGCTACGACATCGCCCGCTTCGGCGCCGAGGCGATGCGTTTCACGCCGCGCCAGTGCGATTTACTGATCTGCGCCGGGCGGGTGGTGATCAAGATGATGCCGGTGTTGCAGACGATTTATATGCAGATGACCGAGCCGAAGTGGGTGATCTCGATGGGGGCGTGCGCGTCGACCGGCGGCGTGTTCGACACCTACGCGGTCGTACAGGGCATCGATCAGTTCATGCCCGTCGATGTCTATGTGCCCGGGTGCCCGCCGCGGCCCGAAACGCTGCTCGAAGGCATAATGGCCATTCAGCGCATCGTGACCGAGGACGGCGTCAAGTCCAGCAGCGAGCGCGGCCGCGGGCTCGGCATCGTGGCGGGGTCGCCGCCGGCGGTGGAACTGGGCGCTGGATTCCCGGCTCGGGACTGACGCGAGATACGTCGTGGAACATTGGAATCCCGGCCGGCTCGAACTCAACCGCACCGGCAAGATGCCGATGCTCCCCAAGGATGATTGATGGCGACGGACGATGCAGTCAGGGCGTTGCAGGAGCGCTTTGGCGATCTTAGAATCGAAGCGCGGCCCCTTTGTACTCATCTCGACGGGCGCGAATCGGACCAGTTCTGGGTGCGCATCCCCGCCGATCGGCTGCTCGACGTGCTGCTCTTTCTGCGCGACGACCCGCGCACGCGTTTCGAGCAATTGGCCGACCTGACCTGCATCGATTACCTGAACTTTCCCGACGCCGAAGACCGCTTCGGCGTGATCTACTCACTGCTGAGCCACACGCACCATCATCGCTTGTGGATCAAGGTGTTCGTCAACGACCCGGACCCGCAAGTCCCGTCGGTCTGCTCGATCTACAAGGGCGCGAACTGGCCGGAGCGCGAGGTGTTCGACATGTTCGGCATCCGCTTCAGCGACCACCCCGACCTGCGGCGCATTCTCTCGCCCGACGATTTCGAGGACCATCCCCTGCGCAAGGACTATCCGCTGCGCGGTAAGGGCGAGCGCGAGGCGTTCGACGTGGTACACCGGGACAGTGCGTAACGTGTGACGAAAGGACCATGCGCGAATGCCGAGCGCGCCGCAAATAAGACCGACCTCGTTCGTCCCCGACGACGCCGGCGGGGGCCATTGGACGCTCAACTTCGGCCCGCAGCACCCGGCCACGCACACGACCCTGCGGCTGGTGCTGGTGCTGGATGGCGGCGAGGTCTGCCAGCAGATATTTTCGTTCGATGAGGCCTTATCGCAGCGCCGGCTTTCGGAGCTGGCGAGCCATCTGAGCGAGCATCTGGTCAATCTGAATGTGAGCGACCTGCCCGGCATGGTTCACCAGCTGCCGGAGCTGGAACAAATCGTGGTGGGCGAAATTATCAACCTGCTGTCCGGGCGCGCGGGTGCAACGCCCATCGATTACGTGCACGATGGCGTGCCCTAC
>JACZRH010000270.1:0-2714 GCA_022574815.1 Planctomycetota bacterium
GCGGCGGAATGTTGAAGATCGCGGCCGGGAAGTGGTCCGCGATGAATCGCACGATCTGCTTCACGGACAACATCCCGCACGCCACCCGGTCCTTATCGACCACCGGCAGCCGGCGGAACCCGCCCTCCTGCATCCTGCAGATCGCCGACGCAACCGATTCCTCTTGCCCGACGCACACCGGATCGCGGGTCATCCGGTCCGAGACCGGGACGGACAGGTCGGCTTGATCGGTCGTAAGAAATCGGAGCAGGTCGCGTTCGGTGAACAATCCCACCAGCCGACCGGAGTCGCAAACCAGCGCCGCACCCGCCTGCTGTCTCCGCATTTCTCCGATCACTTCACGGATCGGCGTCTGCGGCGCGACTTCGAGCGTTTCATCGTACCCGATGCGCTTCACGGTCTCTTCGCGGAGCACTTCCTCGATGTCCATCGTCCGTTCTCCGCACCCGCCGAAATCCCAAGCGAGCCTCGCATCGCCAGGACCGCCCAGTCGGCCCAATCACCGGTCCGCTATGATCTGCACGACGCGCCCATTGTAATCCGATTCGCAAGGCGCGCCCAAGGCCCTGCGAAACCTCGACCACCCGACCGTGCCGGACAGCCACACCGCAAGTCCACCAACCACTACCGAGAGGAAACCTCGGCAGCGAGCGGCGTTTCGGGCTGCAACACCGCGGCCCGCTCTACCGCGACGCTGACGAACGCCTCCAACGACGAAATCGTCGCCTGGGAGGCGAGCTCCAAAATGTACTCGGCCGCGAGCGCATTGAAACGCTGCGCTTCGAGCTCCGTGCGAATCTCGTCCTGCACCTGCTCAAACGACGACTCGTTCGCCGCCACGATCTTCCCGCAGCGCACGATGTACCAGCCGCTCTCCGTCTCGATCGGGTCGCTCGTCTGCCCCGCCTCGTACTCGAAAATCAGACCGCTGGTTTTGTCGAACGGCGGTTGAAGCGGGCGGCCGATCGGACCCCAGTTGCCCCCCTGCTCGGCGTGCAAGCCGCGCGAGAATTTGCGGGCCGCCTGCTCGAACGAGCTCACTTGCAGCGCCGCGCTCGCGGCCCGGATGTGCCGGACCGCCGCAAGCTTCGCGCGGTCCCGAATCGACTGCCCTGCGTCCGCCCACGCGACACCCGCCGGCAGAAACCGCTCAAAGGGGGCCTCGATCATCATCAGCTCGCGCGTCGCCGGCGTCGAATAATCCTCGATGCGCTCGCGATAATGTGCCAGCAACTCTGCGCGGCGTATCTGAATCCGCGGGCGCATGCGCTCGGTCAGGTATTGCCGCGAAACCAAGTCACGCTGCAACGCCTCGCGGTACTGCTCGATCGTGAGGCCGAACCATTCCAGGTGGGCCCCGAAGCGTGCGATGCTGTCGCCGAACTCCCGCGACACCACTCCGTCGAGCTCATGCTGCACCATCTTCTCGACCTGTTCGCGCTGCCGCTCCTCCAGGTTGCCCATCGTTTTCTGATAGATCAACAACAACCGCACTTGCTGCCACGTGTTGATGTTGATGCTCCGACGGGCGAATTCGGCGAAACCGGCCTCGGTCTGGCGCCGGCGGGCTTCGATCAGTTCGTCGCGCAACGGGTAGAGTACTTCCGCAACGGTGATGATCGAGTCGTTCACCATTAGGATATCGGCCCGAATGTCGCCGGGCTGTGAGACGATCGGCGGCGAGATGGGAACCGGCGTCGAAGCTCTGATCCGCCCCACCGCCGGAGACGAGTTGGCCACCACCTGCCCGGATGCGATCCGCTCGGCGCGCTGCGAAGCCATCTCAGCCTCAGTCCGGATGACGGGTCGCCGCGCGTCGGGCGGCGGCCGGCTCGCGCTCGGCCGACAGCCCGCATAGACACACAGGCCCGCCAAACCGACGGCTCCGACCGCAGTGACCCGCCAAAACATGGTCCGCACTATAACCACAATGCGTCGCTCAACCAAATCTTAGCGGGAGGTTGATAGCAGGTTCCGCCTCATTGCGCCGGTATTTCGACTCGTTCTGCCGCATCCGCCACACGGCTACGCGCGCCGCGCCCGCTTGCACTTGCGTGCGACGACCGGCTGCGTGGTCACGATCGGGACCTTGGGCGGGTTCTCACCAAGCGAAGTGTGCAAAGGCTTTGTTGGCGTCCGCCATGCGGTGTATGTTTTCGCGGGTCTGCATCGCCGTCCCTTCGCGCTTGTGAGCGGCCAGCAGTTCGTCGGCCAGACGCATGGCCATCGGCCGCCCGCGTTTCCCGCGTACGCCTTGCAGGATCCAGCGGATCGCCAGCGACTGACGCCGCTTCGCGTTGACCTGCATGGGAACCTGATAGTTGGCCCCGCCGACGCGCTTGGAACGGACCTCGATGTTGGGCCGCACGTTGTCGATTGCCGTCTCGAACACTTCGATCGGCGGCACGTCCTTGTTCTTCTTTCCGATGCGGTCCAAAGCGTCGTAAAAGACGCGCTCGGCAACCGATTTCTTTCCGTCGTGCATCAGGCAGTTGATGAACTTCGCCGCCAGGATGCTCTTGAACTTCGGATCGGGCCGAAGTTGTTTTGCCGATGCCGTCCAACGTTTGTCAGCCATGCCTCACCCAGTCCGCCGCTATTTCTTCGGCCGCTTGACGCCGTATTTGCTGCGACCGCGGTTGCGCGGCCGGCCTTCCTTGTCGCCGGTGACCGCGGCACAGTCCAGTTTCCCGCGCACGACGTGGTAGCGCACG
>JACZRH010000270.1:2724-6575 GCA_022574815.1 Planctomycetota bacterium
TTCTGCCCGATTTTTTCTCGACATAACTCTCTCTCAATTCATTCTAAAATCTCTATATTATATGTTACTACAATATCAATAATGATTATCTATACATCATTTCGCTGGTTTAGGTCTTTTTGTCCCATACTTGGAACGCCCGCGCCTGCGGGTATCAACACCCATGGTTTCCAAAGTTCCCCGAACTACGTGATAGCGAACGCTGGGTAAATCTTTCACCCGCCCGCCGCGAATCAACACGATCGAGTGTTCCTGCAAGTTATGATCGATGCCGGGAATGTACGCCGTAATCTCGCGCCCGTTGGTCAGCCGCACGCGCGCGACCTTCCGCAAGGCGGAGTTGGGCTTCTTCGGCGTCTGGGTCTTGACCTGCAGGCAGACGCCGCGCCGCTGCGGGCATTGCTCCAGATCGCGGACCTTCGACTTGGCCTGAACGCTTCGTCGCGGGCGACGAATCAGCTGATTAACGGTCGGCATACGCCTCTCGCTTGCAAAACGGCTCATCAGGCGGCATCCACACCCGTCGGTGTGACAAACGCCGAGCCCATCAGTATAACCGGATTCCCCCTCACGCCAAGTACCCCGGCGGAGCTTTTAATCATGGGGTCAGTTCACGTCAGGCCGGCGTTCGCCCCCGCACGCGGGTTTCGAGGCTGATCCAGGCGCTGCCGTACTGCCGCGGAACGACGATCGGCCGCGGCGCCGGCTCGAGCGGGCCGATCCAGATCAGGACGCCATAGCGACAGTGGCGTCTGGCCCGCCAATAGTGGGCCGGTGCGCAGACACAGCGATTGTGATCATGGCGCAGTTGATCGATTCGACCAGGGGTCAGTTCGTGAAACTGGCAAATGATTCGAGCGTGGGTTGTTCCGATGATTGCGCCGCCGGCCCGCTTGAAATAAATCCGGTCACCGACGTCTATGCGGTCGAAAGGCGGGCGTCGGCTGCAATAAAAACGCGTCTCAATCCGCTTGCGGCCCGAGAGCAACTGCCGGACCGCGCTGTCGTCAATGATCGCTACATGTGCGCGGCCCATGAAAGTCCTCTTCGGACTGATTCGGTCGAGCGTATGAGAAAGGACTTGCGCCGCGCACGAAACCGGGCAAACACCCCAATTTTAATCAAGGTCGAGGGCCGCCCGCGCCGAAGCGAGCGTGTCGTCAATCCCGATTTGCCGGTCGATATGCAGCAGGCGAAGAAGGTTTCGAATCGCGGGAGTTGGGTTGACCATCCGCAGCGTCCCCTCGTGAGCACGGGCCTTGAGGTGCGCCGCCATAATGGCCCCGATGCCGGCCGAGCTGATGAAATCGAGCTCCGAAAGCTCCAGCACGAGGTGCGGAACGCCCGGCTCAATCAGCTCGACCAGCCGTCGGTGTAGATCCTCGACCTGGTCCATGCTCGCCGAGCCACGCAGACGAACGATGTGCGCGCGGCCCGCCCGCTCGATGTCGAGACTGAACGGCGAATCGAAAGGCGGAGAGGGATTCACGGCGTCGCTTCCCGCCGGTCCTTCAGCATCCAGACCTCGTTGCCCGTTTCGCTGAACCAGACCTTGGTCATGTAGGCGTGCATCAGCATGATCCCGCGGCCGTTGGGCCGCTCGAGGTTCTTGTCCGCCGTCGGGTCGGGCACCTTTTCCGGCGAGAAGCCGGTCCCGTCATCCGCGACCATGATGACGGTCCGCTGGACGGTGATTTGAAAGCGCACGACGATTCGCTTGGCCGGATCGTTCTTGTTGCCGTGCTTGACGGCATTGGTGATGGCTTCTTCCAGCGAAAGCTTGATCGCGAAGCTGGTGTCCGAGTCGTAGCCGTAGCGCGCCAACTCGGCCATGATTCGGTCTTCCGCTCGTTTGGCGCTGCGGAGGTCGTTGGGGACGATGACTTCCGCCAAGTCCCCCTGATCGACGCCGAAGTGCATGGGAACCTTCATCGCATCCGTGGCGGCACCGCGCGCCGGGCTGCAAGCGCGGCTAGCTGCGCTCGAAACCGGCGAGTGCCTCATCAGCCGTGTCGTGAATCTCGAAAACACGATTGAGCCGGGTGATCTTGAAGACCTCGAAGATCTGGCGGTTGATGTCCGACAGCTTGAGTTTACCGCTGCGTTCCTTGATCTTCTTGTTGAGACTGATCAACATTCCGAGCGCCGCACTGGAGAGATGGTCGACGTTGTGGAAATTGAGGAGCAGTTGGATTCCGGGCTCCGACTCGACCAGCCGATCGAGCTCGTCGCCGATCTCCTGAATCGACAGCTCCTCGAGAATCTTTCGATCGGCGAACTCAACCAGCGAAACCGCGTTGGATCGCTTGATCTTCAAGTGCGACGAAGGTTGTTCCATCGGCGACACGACCTTCCTTTCGAATGCCTGCAAAACCACCGACAGGGCCGCGACGGCCGGGCCGCACGCCCATGCTATCAGCTTCTCAATTGTCAGCCGAGCCGGCCTCACTGTCAACCCGCTGGATGCTCTCGGCCTCGCCTACTCGTGCGGGCCGTGCGGGCGGACGCGACAACCGCCTACGTTCCCATCCTGATGATCGGCAATTACGATGAGGCCCAGCAGCGCGCCGTCGGAGCCGGTGCGCTCCCGGGATTCGGCGAGGCCCGCTGGGCCTGCCTGCGACCATCGCACAGCGAATAATCCGCGGCGTCCCGACAATTCCCAGACGCACGAGATGCCGGATTCCTCGAACACGGAGCCGAAACTATCGGAACCGCGCTCGACTATTCTCTTCGCGCTGTCATCCATTGAGCGTTCGGCGACGTTCAAGTGAGTACTATGGGAAGCGTGCGTCGCGCAACGTCATCCTGAGCGCAGCGAAGTGCCTTGCCCCGGATTCAGAAGAATTCCGTGCTGCGCTCGCAATGACAAGTTGCCGCGTTACCCCTCCGACCGTAAAAATGTAGGTGCTCTTTCACGATCGAGGTCGAACGATGATCGCAAATCGCAGATTCCACATGGGAGTCGGACTGATGGTCGCCGGTATGTTCATCCTGCCCGGCTGCCTGAAACGCAAGGAGACCATCAAGGTCCACCGTGACGGCGCGGTGGAGTTCAGGATCGAGCTCGAAGGCGACCCGGGCGATTTCGCTTCGGGCGACGCGCTGCCGACCAAGCGCACCGGCTTCAAGACGCGCGACTGGACCACGACGGACAAGAATGACAAAGAGACGCAGCACCGCGTCGCGACACTGCGCACGGCGCCCGGCCGGCCGCTGCCCGATTCGTTCGCGCCCGAGGACGACCCCAACCGCGCCACGGCCCTCGCGTTTCCAACGGACGTCACGATCGAGCGGCGGAAAGACGGGACGTATTATCACTTTCGGCGCGTGTACGAACGTCGCGAACAGGCCCGCTATAAGTACTACGAGAAGATTCTGAAAATGCAGGACACGCTCAAGGAAATCGAGGGGAAGGACTTCGCGGAACTGACCGACGAGCAGGCCCGCAAAGTCGTGACTATCCTGCGGGCACTCGAGGCGTTCAAACTGGTCGAGTACGTCAACGCCGGTGTCGAAGCCCTCGCGGACGAATGGCCGCAGCATTATGGATTGCTGCTGCGCAAGGACGTGCTCGGCGTTTTCGAGCAGGCGGAGATCGACTCGGTTCTCGAACTGATGCGCCGGCCGCAGAGCCCGGAGCGCGACGCGTCCATTGATGATTACGGTCGCCAGCTCGTCGGCGAGGCGCGCGAGCGCATGCTCGCGACGCTGCGGGCGCGGGGCGTTTCGCGCAAACAGATCGGCGCTTTCGAAGAGGCGTACGCCGAGGAACAGGCCCGCCGGGCCGTGACCGAGGATCTCGGCGACGAGGACTGGGTCGTGCGCGTTAAGCTGCCCGGCGAGATCGT
>JACZRH010000271.1:0-5693 GCA_022574815.1 Planctomycetota bacterium
CGAGGCGCCCGTCATCGAGTGTGCTTCGTCCTGGGTCATACCGCGCATTGTAACCGCGAACGCTGAATCACCCCATCGCCCGCGCCACGTCGGCGGCGACGGCGGCGTCGCGTTCGGCGTACAGCTCGGTCACGTCGATCGAGTGGTGGCCGAGAACCACGCGCGCCGCCTCGACGCCGAATTTCTTGCGAACGGCCGTCGCATAATTGTGCCGGAGCTGATGCGGGTGCCAGCGGGGAACGTCCGCCGCCTTGCACGCTCGCTCGATCGCACGCCGATACGAATCGGTCGTGTAGCGGTCGCCCGGCGTCCGCTGTGGATCCGCGCGGCGATTCGTGCCAGGCCGGTTCCCGTGCGACGCGGGGATGTTCCGTCTGGCTGTCCGCTCGTCGCGCCATGCCTGGACGGCCTCGGCCGGCTGGAACAGGTATTCGTCCACCTTCGTTCGCAGCCACGGCCGGAGCATCTCGATCGCCTTCGGTCCGAACACGACGCGACGCTCATGGCCGTGGTGGGCCGTTTTGTGCGTCGCGGGCGTGTACCTCCACAGCTTGTACGACGTCGCATTGGGGCAGCACGACAGCGCTAACGACGGCGCGCCGCAGCGAAGAGCGCAAGCTCTCCGAAAGCGCGAGACGGCGGCCCGTGTGGCGCGCCTTTCAGCGGAAAGAAAGATCGAACGAACACGCGAAGATCGCTGCTTGACGGACCGCGAAATGGCCGGGCGGTTAGCCGATCTGAAGCAAAAACAAGCCGAGGCCCGCAACGATGAGCGCCTGGCAACGCGTGAGTTGTTTGACCTGACGCGCGCCCACTTCCGCTCGCGCGGGCTGAAGCCAATGCAGCCCGGACATCTCGCGTCTTTGATGAGGCCCGACGAATTGATGCTGGCTTATGATGTGGGTCGCGAAGATTCCGTTCTGTTGGTTCTCTTGCCGGACGGGGAAGTGCTGACATCCACACTCAAATGGCCGGACCAACTCGATGTATCGTCTGGAACACTGGCTTCTACGATCTGGCGAACCTTGGCCGAGGTTTCTGCTCAACGGCCCGAGCCAGATCGGCGAATCGGGGATGCGAAAGCCTATAGCAGGACGGAGTTGTTCGATACGCTGATTCCCTTGGAGATTCGTAACAGAATTCACGCATCTGCGCGCGTGTTTCTCGTTCCCGACGGTTCGTTGCATCGCTTGCCGTTTGAGACTTTGATCATGGACGCTCGCGAGAGCCGACGCTGGGTTGACGACGGCCCACCCATTGTGTACGGACCGTCGGCAACGGTGCTCATGGCCCAGCGACAGCGGGTCGCCCGGCAACAAAGAAACAACCGGGAGCGGCGCCCGCCCGCGTTGGTCGCGATCGGTGATCCTATCTTTTCGCGCGGACAACCGGACAAAGCCCCCGGTGTCCACGAGCAGGCGCCGCAATACGGTGTCCTGCTCGCGATGGTGCAACCCAACTTGAACGCCGCCAAGAACGGCCTGCGCGGCGGCGACGTGCTATTGGACTACGACGGCACGCGGTTGGAGACGCCGGCGGACTTGGGGCCGGCCATCGAAGGTGCGGCGAGCCGGCTTCACAATGGCGGAACCGTACGACGGGACCCGGCAGGCGTGGTGCGTGGCGGATCGGAATCCAACGAGCAGACCGTGGTCGTCAAGGTGTGGCGCGACGGGAAAACGATGGAAATCACGCTTGTGCCCGGTCGCATGGGTGTTCGGCCGTCGCAGTTGACGATGCCCGAAGCCCTACGGGTTCACCGCGAGTTGCAGCAAAGCGAGGACGAGCGTTACGCCGCCTTGGCGAGCGCCAACACACGCGACGGCTTTGGAACGCTCCGGCCACTGCCCGGCACGAGAATCGAAGTCAACGCCATCGCTGCCAGAACTCGAAAGGCGGGGATTGATCCGACTGCCATCAAGCTGCTCACCGGGGAAGACGCGACCCTGACTCGGCTGTTCGAGGCGGTGGACCGCCCGCGTTTCCTGCACCTGGCCACGCACCGGTTGGTTGACAGCGGGCGCAAGGTTTACGAATCCGCCGTCGCGCTGACCGTCCCCGAACAACTGACCCCCGAAGACTTCGGCTTCTTACGCCTGCAAGATCTGCTGTACAAATGGGCGGAAAGCTCGAAGGCACCGAGTTGGTCGTGCTCAGCGGCTGCCGGACCGCGACCGGCCGGCTCGAGGCCGACGACGGCTTCGTCGGCCTGACCTGGGGCTTCCTGTTCGCCGGAGCCGACAGCGTCATCGCCAGCTTGTGGAAGGTCGACGACGCGGCCACGACGCTGCTGATGACGAGACTCTACGAGAATCTGCTCGGCGTGTACGAAGAACCGCGCTGGAAATTCCCCGCCGGCACCGAGATGCCCAAGGCCGAAGCGCTGCACGAGGCCAAGCGCTGGCTCAAATCGCGCACGCCGAAGCAGAACCGCGACCTGCTGGCCCTCGGCTTCGACGTGGCAGGGCTCGACGCGCGCTACCGGGCCGAGCGCGGCAGGCGCAAACCATCCCAAGACCCGCAACCGCTGGCGGACCCGTTCGATTACTCGCACCCGCGCTACTGGAACGCATTCATCCTGATTGGCGCTCCGGGATAACACCGCCCCAAGTGCCCGGCGCAAACGAGGCGCTTCGACCACCCGCCTCACGCACTCGCGCCGAGAGGATTAAGGTACCACGACGCGCGCGGCGCACCGGAACCGCTCGCGCACCTCGCGGGCCAGCAACTCGGCCTCCAATCGGGACGGGCCGGTCGACGACTCGTTCTTCTGATGGACCCAACCGGCCGGCCCCGGCTGCAGCGGCGTCAGCGAGGCCAGAATGATGAACGCCTCGATTCTAGAGGTCACACCACCGGCGTCTGCTTCGGTCAGCTCGTAGCCCCCAAAAACCGTTGCGGTGTCGGCCGCGACCCGCAGCTCCTCGGCCCCCGAACGATCCAAGGCCCGGTGTTCGATTCTCCCGCGATTATCAAGAATGAGAATGCGAACGTACGCGGGCCGATCCACTTTGACACCGACGTAAAACGAGCCACGCTTTGAGGTCGCCGACGCGGGCTCACCGCGCGTCGTTCGAAGAAACACGCCGGCCTCGTCGTACCCGCCGTCAACAAACAACCCGGGCACCCGAGCGGCGTCATCGTAGCCGACGACCAGCAGTGTCACGAGAAGACACCCAGCCGCGGCCGCCGACACAAACCAAGTCAACACCTGCCGCCGGCGTGATGGACCGAGTTGCCCGCCCGGGGCGCTCGGCTCGAAATCCTCCGGCGACGAATCGACCTTTTCCGCCTTCGGATCGCTCTGGAGCCAGCTCCGCCCGCAGCCGAGCCGCCGTCTCCGGCGAAAGCAACCGCTTCGGCGGGTTCAGTCGAGCGTAATCGCGCAGCAATTGCTCGACTCGTTTGTGGTTCATCGCAGTTCCCTGTTCTCGTGGCCCTGTAGTGAAGCGATCAACTCATTCCTTTGTGAGCCAGGCAAGCCTGCAACAAGCGCAGCCCTTCCGCCTTGAGCGTGTGGACCTTCGACGGCGAACAGTCCAGTAGCTCGGCAATCGAACGCTCCGTCAGGACCGGATCGAAGTACGCCAACTCGATCACGCGCCGACACAAGTCGTCCAGTTTACGAAGACACTCTTCCAAAGCCGTCAACTCCTCGTTCAGTTCTGCAGCGGCGGTCGTTTCGTCGCCGCCGGGCAGATCGCATTCAACGTCGTCGGGATTGCCTTCCCGTTTCAGCGCCGCCGCCCGGGTCGCCTCCCGACCGAGAATCCGTCGGCGCTCGTTGTCACAGATTTTGCGAAGCCAGCGCCAGAACTCGGCTTCGGACGTACCGCGATAGCTTGTCCGAAATCTCCAGACCCGCGCAATGACCTCTTGCCCACAATCTTCGAGGAATCTCTCGCGCAGTCCGCCCATAATCAGACGCACGCGCACGAACCGCTCGATCGCCACCCAGGCCGACTCGAAAAGCTCCCATACCTCAGGACCTTCCGCGCACAGCATCCCCACGGCCGAGGACGAGATCGACGAACATGGATCGGACCCACGCGCCACTCGCGATCCTTCGGCTGGCGGCCGTGAGCGACGAGAACACCGGCCGACCACGCCGGACGCGCCGCAAGCAGCAGTCACCCGGGGGATGATACTGTCTCAAACGCGGCAAGCCATGGCGGCCGACCTCGCCCGGTCCTAGGCGGGCGAGCGCCGCGACGCAACGACCGGCCGAAATCGACCGTCATCGAGCCATCCCCCGGTTTGTCGAGAGAAATCAACTTTCTGAGAGCGCCGTGCCGCGGCGGGGGTCTACAATGGGAATGACCTTCGAGAAATCTGTAGCGGCGGCTCACCGCGATAGGCCGGCGACGCCGGCACCGCTCGGATCAGGTCCCCGAGGAGTCGAGGGGGAAGGTCGCGGCGCGCCCGCCATCCAAACGCGCCGCTCGGAAAGGAGGAGCCCGCCATGCCCCGCCCGCCGAGAATTCGCACCCAATCCTATGCCGCGTTGCTGGCGACACTCGCTCTTGCAGGACCGGAGGTCCTGGCCCAATCCACGACGCGCGTCAGCATCAGCTCCTCCGGAGCGGAAGCCAACGCACGCAGCTCCGTACCGGCCATCTCCCGCGACGGGCGCTACGTGGCCTTCATGGGCGACGCGGACAACCTCGTCGCTGGAGACACGAACGGTGTCGCGGACATTTTCGTCTATGACGGCTTATCGGGACAGACGACGCGCGTCAGTGTCGATTCCAACGGCATGGAAAGCAACGCACCCAGCGCCGCGCCGGAGCTCACCGGCGACGGCCAGGTGGTCGCGTTCGACAGCGCCGCCACAAATCTCGTGCCCAATGACACCAACGGGCGGACCGACGTGTTCATCCACGATCGGACGAGCGGGCTGACGCAACGCGTGAGCGTTTCCTCGACAGGCGAGGAAGGCAACGGCCATAGCTTTCGGGCGACGATCAGCGCGAGCGGCAGATTCGTCGCGTTCACCAGCAAGTCCAGCAATCTCGTTCCGGGGGACACGGGGTTCGACGACATTTTCATCCGCGATCTTGTCGCGGGGCAGACCGAACGTGTCAGCGTCACCTCGGCCGGCGAACAGGCCAACGGCAACAGCGCCGACGCCTGGATGTCGGACGACGGTCGTTTTGTGGTGTTTTCCAGTGAAGCGAGCAATTTGGTCTCGGGCGACACGAACCGTTTTGCGGATATTTTCGTTCGCGACCGCGTCGCCGGCACGACGACGCGCGTCAGCGTGTCGACCGCCGGCCAACAAGGCAATGGTCATAGTCGCAGCCCGGTCATCTCGGGCGACGGGCGGCTTGCCGCCTTTGACAGCGACGCGACGAATCTGGTCGCCGGCGATGTGAACAGTTGGCCCGACGTGTTCGTTCACGACACACTCATCGGCGAGACCGTCATGGTGAGCGTGGATTCGAACGGCAATCAAGGCATTGGCGAGAGCGATTACGCCGCGATCACACCGGACGGTCGTTACGTGACCTTCCTGAGCCGTGCCGCGAACCTGGTCTTGGACGACACGAACGGCGCCGAAGACGTGTTTCAACATGATCTGAACCTGGGAACCACGATTCGAGTCAGTGTTTCCTCCAACTTGGCTCAGGGCAACGGAGCGAGTGGTCAGAACCAAGCGGCGCCGATGTCCGCCGACGGCTCCGCGATCGTCT
>JACZRH010000271.1:5703-6571 GCA_022574815.1 Planctomycetota bacterium
CGAGGCGCGGATGCGCGCACTGCGGGGCACGGTGCTCGACGACCTGATGACCAGCGACGCGGACAACCTGGTGTCGGGTGATACCAACGGCGTGCGCGATGCATTCGTCCATGTGACGCGCGCGTGTGCCGGCCCGGTGATTCTGGCTCAGCCAGTGGATCAAAACGTCTGCCCGGGCTGGGCGGCCGCGTTCACGGTACAGGCCGTCGGACCGCCCCCGCCGGACTACCAGTGGTACAAGGACGGGGTCCTGATCCTCGGGGCCACAGAGGCCACGTATACCATTCCGGCGGCGGGGGCGAGCGACGCCGGCATCTACACCGTCGAAGTCAGCAACGCCTGTGGGGCCGTCGTTAGCGATCCGGCCGTCCTGACCGTCGGAACGACCATCACTTCGCAACCGGTTAGCCAGACCGGCTGCACTGGCGGGTCGGTTACATTCAACGTGGGTGCCGTCGCGCCGCCGCCCGTTGACTATCAGTGGCGCAAGGACGGCGTGCCCATCCCCGGAGCGAACGCCGAAAGTTTCACGATCGACCCGGTGTCGAATTCCGACGCGGGTGTTTATGACGTCGAGGTGTCCAGCCCCTGCGGACCGCAGATCAGCGACCCGGCCAATCTGACCGTCGTCGATTCGGTGACCGTCGTGACCCAGCCCCGAGATCAGACCATCTGCGTGGGTTCGCCGCTTACGCTGAGTGTCACGGCCGCGGGCGGTGGGACGTTGCGCTACCAGTGGCGCAAAGAGGGAGCGCCTCTTTCAGGGGCAAACGGCGATTCTTATACGATTGCCTCCGCTCAGGCTAAAGATTCTGGCCGTTACGATGTCGTGGTCAGCAACGCTGTTGGGAATGTGACCAGCGCTTCG
>JACZRH010000272.1 GCA_022574815.1 Planctomycetota bacterium
TGCTCTACGGATCGAAGTTTCACCGGCTGAAAATGTCGCGCGGACAGCAGGGCATCGGCATCTCCGCCGCCGGCATGTACGGTATGTTGACCACCGGCAAGAGCGTACACATCACCTCGCGCACGGGGCCGCGCAAGGATGCGCACCATTTTCAGATCCAGATCGACACGCGCAAGAACCGACCCGACGTCATCCGCGACGAAACGGTCGAGGTGGAATGGGAGAGCGGCACCGATGTTTCGATCGACCTGGTCGCCAGCTACGCCAAGGGCCGCCAGTCGATCGACGAGTACATCGAGCAGACCGCCATCGCCAACCCGCACGCGCTGATCCACTACAAATCGCCTACCGGCGAGCGGCGCGAGTTTCCGCGCGTCAGCGAGGAACTGCCCGCCGAGACGAAAGAGATCAAGCCGCACCCCTACGGCATCGAGCTCGGCGTGTTGATGAAAATGCTCAAGGAGGCCAAGCCGCGCCGCAAAGGCGAGCGCACGCCGAGTCTGAGCGGGTTTTTGCAGAACGAGTTTTCGCGCGTGACGACGCGCGTCGCGCACGCGATCTGCGCGAAAGCGAAGCTGAGCCCCAAAGCGCGGCCGGCCCAGATCGGCACCCACGACGTGGAAAAGCTGTACGAGGCCATGCAATCGGTTCGCATCCTCGCCCCGCCGACCGACTGCCTGGCGCCGATCGGCGTGCGCGATCTCTTGTCCGGCATGCTCAAGGAGGTGCGGGCCGAGTTCTTCACCGCCACCACGCGCAATCCAGCCGTCTATCGCGGCAATCCGTTTCAGATCGAGGTCGCGCTGGGCTACGGCGGCTCGCTCGGCGCCGAGCAGTCGGCCCGCGTGATCCGCTTCGCCAACCGCGTCCCGCTCATGTATCAACAAAGCGCTTGCTGTGCATTCAAGAGCGTCCTCGGAGTGGACTGGCGAAACTATGGCCTTTCGCAGCCCGGCGGCGGGCTGCCGGTCGGGCCTCTGGTCATCATGATTCACATGGCTAGTGTTTGGGTCCCGTTCACGTCGGAGAGCAAGGAGGCGATCGCCGACTACGACGAAATCCGCAACGAGATGAAGCTCGCGCTGCGCGAGTGCGGGCGCAAGCTGGCGGCCTACGTCCGCCGCCGCAAGCGCCAGCGGCTCGAAGCCGACAAACGCGGCATCTTCGAACGCTACATTCCCGACGTGGCCGAAGCGCTGGCGAACCTGTCCGGCGGGAGTGAGGAACGTCTGCTGCGAAACTTGCGCGCCATCGCCCTGACGCGCACGGCCGAGGCTGACGTCGAACTCGACGAGGACGGCCGGCCGATCAAAAAGCCCAAGGACGAAGTGGACGACCTGGCTCAGGACGACTCGACGGTGATCGTGACGGAGAACGAGGTTGCCGAAGCGCCCGCCGAGCTGTTCGAGGCCGAGCGCCCGCCGCGCAAAAAAAAGCGCCGCCGCACGCGCTGAGCACGTCAGCGGTAGCGTTGGCCCCCCGTGGCCAACGTAGTCCGCTGGTCTGTTTCCCGCTTGTGCGAAATACCCATCTCGTCGCGCAATGCATGGCGACGCAAGAGGCGGCAAGGCACTCGGGTACGCCTATGGCAGCGCGCTAGGAATGCTCATACGCAGGTCATGGATGAGAAGCTCCCGTGCGGATCGGCGTTCGTACGCCGAGTAGCTGAGCTCGAACTCTCGTTTTGGCCAGGTCGCATAAATGGAGTGAATCTCGGGAACATTGTCGTACGTCAAGACCCATCGAAAAAACCGCGTTCGTCCAAGGAATCGGCCGAGCGCGGAGTGATCCTCGTGTTTGTAGGCGTTTAGGTAGAGATCGCGGCCCTTGGCGTAGTAGGGTGGATCCAGATACACCAAGCATGGACGCGAGCGACGCGCAATCGGACGGACGACGTCCCGAAGAAACTCCACTGCATCAAGGTTGTGTGTCTCGATTCACAACGCCAGCGCCGCATCCGCAATGCCCATCGGCGGGCAGGATGCCCGTCCCACCCTGAATGCTGGCGCCCGCCGATGCAGCGGAAGAACTCGTCAATGTCGCCGTCCTCGACGCGCCCTTCACAGTTCATGTCGCCGAGCAGAATGTCGCAGTTAGGGCACTGCTATTTGAGGCGGCTTGCGATCGGGCGGCCGGCTCGCCTACCATTCCCGGCTCGGAGGTTGCGGCGCCAATGTCGAAGCACATCGAGGAGTCCAATCTGGAATCAGATGTGCGCCGCGTCGCACGCCGTCTTCAAGCCGACCTGCGCAGCGCCTGCGCGCGTCTGGCCGACGAGCAGGTCCGTCCGGCGTCGCTAGTTCGGTCGCTGTCCGTGGACGACACGTTGGCCGCGAGGATTGTGCGCGCCATTCGGGCGCCCGATCCGCTGGTCGGGCTGCTCGAAAGCCCCGCGCCCGGGGGGTTGCGGATTTTCCTCGGCAAAGCCCGCGCGGCCGGCGTCGACACGGACGTGTGTGACGCGCTGTCCGACACGATCACGCGATTCGAGTCGCTCCTGGCGCGATTCCCCGAAGGGCGCTCCGCGCTCGACGCCGCGATCTCCGGCTGGGTGCCGGAGGTGAAAGAACGGCGGGAGCGTGCCGGCAAACAGGCCATCTACAAAGCACTGTCCTACCTTCAGGGTTGTCGGGCCGATGCGGTGACCATGACGCATATCCTTCGGCCGTCCTCGGGATCTCACGCCACCTGGGATCAGATCCTCATATCGAGTCGACACGGCCTGAGGCGGCTGCGGCCCGCGGCGCGCGTGGCGGTGTTCGGCGTCCACATGGCCGACGACGATTGCCCGGGGCCGGATCCGTATCACACGAGCATTGACGGAAGCCGTCTTACCGGCGACCCGAATCAGGTACTGCTGAAGGAATTCTGCTCTGAGCCGCTGCCGAAGTTCGCCGTCGTTGTGCGGGGCCGAACGATTCGTTACGCTCTGGCGGACAAAGACCCGCCGGTCAACGTGCCGGTCGACGTCACGATCGCCCATCTGATCCGCGACGCCTCGGCCGCCCACCAGACGGAGCAGAACCCCGACTACGCGATTGCTTCGGTGGTCCGTCTGCCGGCCAAGGTACTTGTGGTAGATGTGCTGCTGCACGAGGATATCCCGCTCGAATCACCCCCGACGGTCACCACGCGCCTGTACGGCATGCCCGGCCCATTGCCTTCGCGCGACGACGCGCTGGTCAAGCTCGACGACGTCGACATCACCGCTTCGATCGAGTACCTGGGCCAAGGACTCGACCATGCAGCCTGCGTGGAAGTACGGAGCCAACCGGATATCATTGCGGCTGCGATGTCGCGGGCCGGTTGGGATTCGGAGCTATTCCACGTCTTTCGGTCCAGGATTGTCTACCCGGTGCCATTCTTCCACCTGACGACTTGGATCAGGCGCCCCTCCGCATGATGATGTTCGTGGCCGGTCGCTCGGGGTTCTCTGAGGCCGAGCCACGGGTCGCCGAGCCTTTTTAGCAAAGGCCGCACGGGATGACCAGCCCCCCAAATAGCCATGACGGGTGGAATTGATCTTGACAAACACATGGTCCCAGATTAGTCTGAGACTGACGGGCCGGGTTCCGTGCAACGGGGTGCGCGAAGCGACATCGCGTCACTCCAAGAAGGAGGCTACCGTGAGATTCGTCAGTGTCATTGTGGCGGGCTGCTCCGCGTCTCTTGGGCTTTGCGTAGGTCACACGGTTTCGGCGGACGATCGGGCCTTCCCTGGACCGACTTCACAGAATCTGCCGACGTGGAATGAAGCTGTTATTCTGAGCCACGGCGTCTGGCTCCCCATCGGGCCGGGCCTTTACACCGATTCGCCAGACGATCCACCGCGTGAGTCAACGGGATGGCGGCCGGTTGGTCTATTCGGCGGCGACGTGCGCGCAGTCGCGGTATCGCCGACAAACGCCAATATCGCTTTGGCCGGGACGGCCGCGTTCTTTGGCACGACCGGAGCCGTGTATCGATCCGCCGACAGCGGCCTTACCTGGTCCCCCGTCCTGAGCGGAAACGTTCCAGGCTCTGCCGTTGGCGCTGTCCTGCAGGTTTTTGATATCGAATTCGCGCCGAACGGAACGGCTTACGCGGCAACACCCGACGGAATACTCGAGAGCACCGATGCCGGCCTGTCGTGGGATAGGTTGATCCCGCCGGCGGTTCCACAGATTGGGGCGGGTGTCGTAGTGTGGGATGTTGCCATCGACCCGACCAATCCGGCCACTATTTGGATCGGTCTGTGGGACCAGTTCGGCCTAAACAGCCGAACACTCTGGCGTTCGGACGACGGCGGGATTTCCTGGGTTGATCGTACGCCGCCGCTTTCGGGAACAATCTCGTGCCACGAGATTGTGCTGGATCCAACAAACACCAGCCGTGTGTTCGCGTGCTTCACAGCGGACAACTTCGTCCATCTCGGATTGGGTGAGGTCTGGTTCTCGCCCGACGGCGGTACGACATGGTTTGATCGAACGTCGAACCTCCCGGATGGGCCGAAACGTGACCTGCACTACGACGGCAACCGCATTCTCGTCGCCGGCGACGGCCTCGATGATCACATCGGACCCCTGCTCGAGGCCATCGGACTGTACGAGTCCACCGACGACGGACAGACCTGGACCGCGCTGCACGACGCGTCCTGGCCGACGTTGCGTGTCCTGGAAATCGACGTCGATCCGGCGGACCCGGATCGCATCCTCGTCGGCACGCGCGGCCACGGCGTCCATCGCTCGATCGACGGCGGGGCAACCTGGCAAACGTCCGTTGATGGAACCGTCGGAAGTTCGATCAGTGCGCTTCACGTCGCGGCGGGCAACGGCAATCGGATCCTGGCCGGCGCCGTCGGCCCGGGAGCGCTGCTCAGCGAGGACGCCGGACTCAGCTTTGACATCGCCGCGCAAGGAATGGACATCGTCCTCGTCCGATCCGTGGCGGTGAATCCGCTCGACTCCACGCAAATCGCCGCCGCGATTTCGTACCAGACCGGCGGCGTGATTGCCAGCTCGGTGAATTCCGGCCTCGATTGGGCAATCGAGCCGATCGCGAACACTTCCTTCAGCAAGGTTGCGTTCGCGCCCGACGGATTGCTGTATGCTCTCTCGGTCGGACCCCTATCGGTCGGGACCGACGGGATATACCGCCGCGAACAGAACGGCACGTGGACGCACGTGGGCCTCGAGGGCGTCCCCGGTGGGTTGACCGCCATTCGTTTCAGTAACAACGACCCGAACCTCATTCTCGCGGGCGGGGGGTTCGAACTCGCCCTGGGGGTGAACGAGACGGACGCCGTCACGATCTGGCGCTCCACGAACGGCGGTGCGACATGGACCCGCGAGTTCGAGGAGTCGCGTTTCCGGGAGACGATCACGCGAATCGAATTCGTCGAAGACGGCACCGACAATGTCGTGCTGGCAACCGCGGGGTCGCTCCAGCCCGGGGCGCTCGGCGCAATGCTTCGATCCGTCGATGGGGGCCGGACTTGGGCGGAGTCGCGAACCGGCTTGCCGCTGAATATGCAGGCCTTCGGTCTGTCGGCCTCCACCGCTGACCCGCAGATCTTTTATCTGGCCGATCTGGGCTCCGATGGATTCGGCCCCGAGGGCTCGATCTACAAATCCGTCGACGCCGGACAATCATGGTTCGACACCGGGTTTGGCGCGGCGGCGCCGGGGTCGGACGGCGGAGCGATCGATGTGCTTTGCGATCCCGTCGATCCCAATGTGATCTATGCCATCAAACTGGCCAACATTCCGCCCTTTCCCCCTCCGGGGACGGCTGCGTGGATCTCGGATGACGCTGGTGCCAGCTACCGATCGTTCAGTGAGGGAGCCATTCCCGCTCCGCCGGTTTTCCTGTTCGAATTGGCCTTCGCAGACGGGGCCTCCGACCAGGTCTTGTGCGCGACGGGCGCCGGCCTGCGGGCGCGGACCGTCAGAGAAGCCATTCCCGGCGACCTCAACTGCGACGGAGCCTTCAACGGGGGCGACATCGACCCGTTCTTCCTCGCGCTCGGAGATCCGGCGGCGTACGCGCTGGCGTTCCCGAGCTGCAACATCCTGCTCGGCGACATGAACGGCGACGGCCGCGTCAACGGGGCCGACATCGACCCGTTCTTCGACTGCCTCGCCGGCGGGCCGTGCCCGTAGCGAAGCCGAGAAAAGGTGTCAGGAAGAATTACTTGGACCTCAATATTCCTCCTGAGACCTTTTGCTCTCCGAGCCCTTGGTCGAGCCCTGGAAACCGGCTGCCGGAATGGCTAGGATGACTAGGAGATCTTGCAGGATCGAACCGCGCCGCGTCCGCTCGACCAAGGTGTCCAAATAAGGGTCGCGCGAAATGACAACCTTGGCCATGTTCCGTTTGCCGCCGCCCGGTGCGTGTTTTATCAGTCACACCGTCGCCCACCGCAGCAAGGTTGCCAACACCGGCCCCTCAAACCCTCGCTCGCGCTTCGGGCTCGTATCGGAGTGGAACACGGAATCCCGTGCGGCTCATCGTGCGGCTACGGGATTCGGGTCGCGGCGCTATCCACGGTGCTTCTACGGGCAAGTGCAACCG
>JACZRH010000273.1 GCA_022574815.1 Planctomycetota bacterium
AGCAGGTGCAGGTGTCCTTCCGTTCGATCGTGTTTCAGAGCGGCGCCACCTTCGAGGTGCAGATAGGAAACTCGAGTCGCCCGGACCAGTGGCAGCGCGTCGATCCCGGTGAGGCGGTGGGAGATGACCTCGCGGAGGGAAGGGGTCTGACGGTCCTGACGCCGCTGCAAGGCGGAAACCTCAAGGTCTTTGGCGTCAGCCCGGAGGTCTTCACCCCCAACGGCGACGGCTTCAACGAGGTCGTGGTCTTCGAATTCGCCGTGCTCAACATCAACGTCGAGCGCGAGGTGACGCTGGAGGTCTTCGACCTGGCCGGCCGCCGGGTCAGGCAGCTGACGGAAACTCGCACCAGAGGCAACGGGTCGTACGCCATGCAGTGGGACGGGACGGACGAATCCGGCGCCCTGGTCCCCCCCGGAACCTACCTGCTCAAGGCCGCCGTTGACAGCGACGCCAACGCGTCGGATGCCGTGCGGGTCGTGGGCCTGGTCTACTGACGGCGGGTCAGGATCTGGACGTCGTCGTACAGTCGACGCTCCGATCTCACATAGCGCGAGGGGCTCTCGAACAGCGGAAAGACGTGAACGGGCCTGAGCTCGGCCTGCCATCCGCCGTCTTCCAGAGGGTACACGTCCACCTCCAGGTGGCCGTAGTGCTTGCCGCCTTCTACCAGCACTCCGTTTCGCCACTGCTCGGGGGCGTCCGTGTGGACGAGGAATTTCTGCTGGGGGTTGGTGAGGCCGCCCTCGGGCCCCCTGAGTCCGTCCCCGGCGATGCCCACGTCGTACACGTGCAGGGTGTGAGCTCTTTCCTCGCCACCCGGCAATATCTCCACCCCGTCGATCTCCGAGCGCTCCCAGAGCTCGTCGTGGCCGGCTATGATGGCGTCGACGCCATAGCGCAGGAAGAGGGGTGTGAGGCTGCGCACGGGCACGCCCGACTGGGTGTCGGCGCCGTCACCTTCTCCGGGAGGCCAGCCGTGGGGGCCGACGGAATAGGGAACGTGGTGGAAGATCACGAAGGTGAACTCGCTGCGAGACTGCGCGCGCTCGAGTGCATTCCGCAACCATTCGTACTGCCGTGACCCGGGTCCGAAAGCCGGAGCGCGACCGCCGTTCGGGTCGCCCTCGCCGAGGAGGAAGAAGTTGGTGTCCCTCTCGGACTGGTGCGGGCTGTCGTTGGCCACGTCCAGGGCGACAATGGTAACGGGCCCGTAGTCGAGACTGTAGTACCTCCCCTCCTGCCCGGAACCGGAGCCGTTGGAGGGGTATTCGAAATAGGTGAGGTAACGCCGGATCGCCCTCTCGGAGCCGGGCTGGTTGTACTTACCTGCTTTCGGACTCTCGTAGTAATCGTGATTGCCGGGGGCCGCGATCACCGGCACGCGCACGTTCAGCTCGAACGCGCCCTGCGTGACCGCGTGGACCGCCGCTCGGCGATCGCGGGCGGGCTGGGCGAGTTGGAGCCGCTGGCGGTGCGGCTGGGCCACAGCGGATTGTTCAGCGCAACGCGGGTGGAAATGTGGCGCAACGCGGCCGTGTTCACCGCCACCGCCGGCGGCAAGTGCGGGCTCTTTCTGCACGAGTTCGCCGAGGCTCGCGGCCGCTTGATCCTCTTCTTCCCCGACGAACACGCCAGTGCCGAGACGCGCTTCCATTTCGAGGAATTCATCCTCGCCCACGCCGATCGCCGCGCGCTGGACGACACGGTGGAACTCGTGCGCTTCTTCGTGTGCGCCGATTGTGGTGAGCCTGTGCCGGACGCTTACGTAAAGATGCTGCGCGCCAAAGAAGAAATGGCCTTCAACTGTCCCTGCGGGGGCAGGGTCTCACTGGCCGAGCCGAAGGAGCGGATTCACTTCAAATCGCAAGTCGAGGCGATGGAAGGATCCGCCGACCGGCAGCGGGACTTCCAGCGGTTCGTATTGTCGGCCAAGGGCGAAACCAGCACGGCCGACTTCCACGAATGGGCCGGAGGCGAGCGGGTCACGCTGGCAATCGTGTTCACCGACGTCGTCGGCTCGACGCCGCTGGGTGAGGAAATCCGCGATGAGGCCATGAACGAAGTCCGCCGCGCGCACTTCGTCCAGAGCCGCAAGCTGATTGAGCGCTTCAAAGGCCGGGAAATCAAAACCATCGGCGACAGCTTAATGGCGGCGTTCAAGTCCGTGGACTCGGCGTTGGACTATGCCCGCGCGTTGAAGAAAGACACCGGCCATCCGCAGGTGACAATCCGAGCCGGCATTCATATCGGGCCGATCCACGTGGAGGAGAGCGATGTGTTCGGCGGCGCCGTCAACTTTGCCGCCCGCGTGATCGGAGCCATCAAGGGCGCGGAGATCTGGCTGAGCGATCGCGCGAAAGAAGACATCGATCACCTCGGCGCCGCTCGCCACAAGCAACTGGGATGGAAACGGCACGAGGACGCCGCCATGAAGGGTTTCAAGGGCGCATTCACCTTGTGGTCGATGCAAAGCGCGGACCACATGTAACCGGTGTTGCGGATGCTGGGACGAGATTCCCATCTCGTCCCCATGCGTGCAGGAATCCTCGCCTGCGGGACGTGCGAGATTCGCCTAAGCCGAAGAAGCGGGAAGGTGTTCCCGATCGTCAAAAACGCCGCCCGTAGAGCTTGTCCTGAAACAATTGACCCGCCAGCTCGCGCATGTCGGCCACGGCGTCGGTCTCGTCCACGATCTCCGCGCCCAAAAGCGTCTCGAGCGCGTCCTCCAGCGTGATCACACCCGCCGTGCCGCCGTATTCGTCCACCGCGATGAACAGGTGCTCGCGGCGCTCGACGAACTCGTCGAGCGCGATGTCGATGGTCGCGTCTTCCGGGACGGCGTGGATCGGCCGGGCGAGATCGCCGAGCTTGCGCCCGGGAGCCTTGTCGAGGCTCTCGTAAATCTCCCGGCGGTGTACGAGGCCGACCAGGTCGTCCGGCCCGTTGCCGAACACCGGAATTCGTGAGAATCGCAGCGTGACGTGCTGCTCGACGACCTCCTTGACCGTCAAGTCCTTCGACAGCATGAACGCCACAGTGCGCGGCGTCATGACCTCCTTGATGCGAACCTGGCGCAGCCGCAGGAGATTGCGGATCACGCGGTGCTCTTTTTCGAGGATGGCGCCCTCGGCGTGGCCGATCTCGGCGAGCAGTGTGAACTCTTCGCGCGTCAGGCCGTCCTTGCCGCCGCGGTGGGCGATCACGCGCGACAAGGCTTGAAAGACGAGCACGAGCGGATAGGTCAACACGATCATCCCCCGAATGGTGTAGGCCGTGAACCCGGCCAACCGGGCGGCGTAAAAAGCTCCGATCGTCTTCGGGATAATCTCCGAGAAGATCAGCACGAGCACGGTCAGCACCGCGCTGGTGGCGGCGACCCACTGACTGCCGAACAGAGTCAGCGACTGGGCCCCGACGCCGGCCGCGCCGACCGTGTGCGCGACGGTGTTCAGCGTCAGGATCGCCGAGAGCGGGCGGTCGACGTTCTTCTTCATCGCTTCGAGCAGCTTGCCGGTGGAGCGGCCCTCCTTTACCAGCCGGGCCACGTCGGTCCGGCGCAGCGACAGGATGCCGGCTTCGACCAGCGAGCAGAGGAACGAGACGCCGAGCGCGAGCAGAAGGTAAAAAATCAAGAGGTTCATGCCGGTGTTCCTGTCATATGGGTTCCAAACCGAGCCGAGATTCAGCCCAATCCTGGAGGTCGACTTCGCAACGGGGCTGCGACCGCCACGCATCGGATTCGTCACCACGGAGCGCAGATGGTAACTTACTTCGGGGAGCGTGAATTGTTGAACGTCATGCTGCGCGGAGCGAAGCATCTTGCCTGAGATTCAGCCAAATTCCTCGCTACGCTCGGAATGACGGTTTCGGCATATCGCGCTCCAAGTCGCTATGCCACGGTAGCCGCGCGATACGGGACCGCCGTGCTCCAGGATCGGTGGTTATCACGGGAGCAATCCGATGTTGAGCGTCTCGCTTTTGATACTGTTCGCTATTCTGCTCGTCTCTGTACTCAGTTTCGCAGATGCGGCCGGCGACCCGTCGCATCCCTTCACCGTCCACGACCTGCTCGCGATGGACCGCATCAGCGATCCGCAAGCATCGCCCGACGGCGAGCGCGTCGTGTTCGTCGTGCGTGTGACCGACCTCGACGCGAACAAGGGCCGCAACGACTTGTGGCTCGTCAACTGCGACGGCGGCAGTCCGCGGCGACTGACCAACCACCCGGCCGGCAGCAGCCAGCCGCGCTGGGCGCCCGACGGCGATACCATTTACTTCCTGTCATCGCGATCGGACTCGCCGCAGGTCTGGCGGATCGCGCCCGACGGGGGCGAGGCCGAGCAAGTCACCGACCTGCCGCTCGATGTCGACGCGTTCGCCGTCTCACCGAATGGCGAACACCTCGCGGTCAGCATGGAGGTTTTTCCCGAGGCCGGCTCGATCGAGGACACGAGAAAGCGACTCGACGCGAACGAAGAAAGAAAATCGAGCGGGCGCACGTTTGACCGGCTGTTCATTCGCCATTGGGACGCCTGGAAGGACGGCCGCCGCGCGCACTTGTTCATCGTCCCGACTGCCGGCGGCGAACCGATCGACATCATGCGGGGCATGGACGCCGACGTGCCCTCCAAGCCGTTCGGCGGCGCCGAGGAGTTCACCTTCACGCCGGACGGCCGCTCGGTCGTCTTCGCGGCGAAGGCCGGCGGTGCGGACGAGGCCTGGACGACGAGGTTCGACCTGCACGCGGCACCGATCGACGGTTCGAGCGAGTCGCGCGTCATCGTCGATAACCGGGGCGCCGTCGCGACGAACCCGGTCTTCTCGCCGGACGGCCGGACGCTCGCGTATCTCGCGATGGCCCGCGCCGGATACGAGGCCGACCGCTTTCGCATCACGCTGCTGCCTTGGCCCGAAGGCGAGAGAACGTCGCCTGCCACTGTGGGGAGCGCGGGCCTCTTGCCCGCAGACGCCGCCGAGCCGCGCGTCTTGACCGAATCGTGGGACCATTCGGCGTTCAAAATTGTCTGGTCGCGCGACGGCGTGACGATCTACACGTGCGCCCACGACGTCGGCCAGACGCCATTGTTCGCGATCGACGTCGCGAGCGGCGAAGTGCGCAAGCTGATCGCCGACGGAAAAGTCACCGAGATCGTCGTCGCGAACGAGCGCCTCGTCTACGGCCTCTGCCATCACCGCGGCCCGGTCGAGCTCTACGGTCTAAGAAACCCCGATGAGTGGGGCACCGGCGTCTCGCCGGTGACGGAGACCCTCACGGGCATCAACACCGACAAGCTCGCGGCCACGCGCATGGGCGCGTCCGAGCAATTCAGCTTCAAGGGTTGGAATGACGAAACGGTGCACGCCTACGTCGTCAAACCCGCCGACTTCGACGCCCGGAAGCAATACCCCGTCGCCTTCCTGGTCCACGGCGGCCCGCAGGGCTCCTTCAGTAACGACTTTCATTACCGCTGGAACCCGCAGGTCTACGCCGCCGCCGGGTACGGCGTCGTAATGGTCGACTTCCATGGCTCCACCGGCTACGGGCAGGCCTTCAGCGACGCGATCAACAACCATTGGGGCGACCGCCCGCTCGAGGACTTGCAAAAGGGCCTCGCCGCCGCCCTCGAGCGTTACCCCTGGCTCGACCGCGACCGCATCGGCGCCCTCGGCGCTTCTTACGGCGGCTACATGCTCAACTGGATGCACGGCGTCTGGTCCGAGCCGTTCAAGTGCTTCGTCTGTCACGATGGCAACCTCGACGAGCGTATGGCGTACTACGACACCGAGGAGCTGTGGTTTCCCGAGTGGGAGCGCAAGGGCCCGCCGTGGGAATCGCCCGAGGCGTACACGAAGCACAACCCCATCGACCACGTGGACAAATGGAGCACGCCAACGCTAATCATCCACGGCGCGAACGACTACCGCGTCGTAGACACCCAGGGCCTTGCCACCTTCACCGCGCTGCAACGCCGCGGCGTCCCCAGTCGCCTGCTCTACTTTCCCGACGAGAACCACTGGGTCCTCAAGCCGCACAATAGTATTCAATGGCATGAGGAGGTGATTGATTGGCTGAATCGCTGGCTCGGTTGAGGTGTGACCATGCGCGAGACCGGGAAGGATCTTCCGTATGCACGACTATCCAAACGACGACGACCGGGCTTCGATTGGGATATCGTTGCATTCGGACTTGCCGCGCTCTTACTAACCGGGATCTGGGCGACACTCGTCGTAGGAACCAACGCTGCGAAGATCGTTGTCGAAACGAACTTTTCGGCCGACCAGTTACCTCCCGTAATGGTGCCCGTTTATGCGTTCTGCTCTCACAGCACGCTCGCGTTTTGGAGCGGCTGTACATTCATTTGGCTCGTTTTTGGGGCCTGCTATTCTCGGCGACGCCGAAGCGGGGGCGTGGGTGCCAGTGCGGTGCTTGCCTACGGGCTGGCGATCATGTTCTTGCTGTACGGCTTCGTGGGGTTCGGCACGCTAATG
>JACZRH010000274.1 GCA_022574815.1 Planctomycetota bacterium
CTTCTTTAACAACGAATTCTACTACCTCGACGGCGGCGACGACCCCGCCGCGCTCGGCATACCGTATCCCAGCGGTTTTCGCCTCTTCACGGGCGGCGGCGGGACCGGGCCGGAAGGCAACGTCACCGCCTGGGACAACCTCGACACGTCGCCTGCGGGCGGCGGTTGCGGCGCCCAGGTTTGCGGCGACGCGAACTGCGACGGCTCGTACAACGGTGGCGATATCGACCCGTTCTTCGTCGCGCTCGGCACGCCGGCAATATGGATCGTAACCTATCCCAACTGCGACATCCTTTGCGTTGCAGACATCAACCTCGACGGCCGCGTCGATGGTGCCGACATCGACCCGTTCTTCGAGGGACTCGGTCTGGGCGTGTGCCCGCCGTCACCGATCCCGCCCCCGGCCCAGCGGCCGGCGCCGCTGCGCAACGGTTCCGTCCCGCGCACGACGCCGATCAACGAGTTGAACTAGGCACCCGCGCCGCGGCGGCGGCACCGCGAAACGGGTCGCGGCGTGCTGCATTCTCTGTCCGCGCGCAGGCCGGTGGAATTCGCCACCGGCCTGCGTTTTTGCGCGGGATGAGTTACCATTCGATTGGCGAGGCCGGCTGCGTGCCGCGCGGCGTGCGTCCCAGCGGCCGTTCGGGCGGCGCGGCGCGAGTGTGCTCGGCGGGATTCTCGCAAGCGATGCTGCGATTCCTTGCGGGTGCCCGGGAGCGAAATGGCGTTGCTGATCGCATGGGAACTACGCCGTCGCACAAACCCGACGGACCTCGGCGAGTGCGCGGCGGGACTTAGGAGAAACAACATGCACACCAAACAGCTTGCACGAAGGATTGTCCTAACGGTTTCACCGCTCGTTTTGCTCGCAGGCGGGGGTTGCCCTCAATCCGGATTCTTGCCCACCAGTGACCTGCCGGCCGAGGCGTTGGAGCAGCGTATCGTGCTCGGCGGGAGTGCCGAGCGGACCATCATCGCCCGAACCGCGTTTGACGATCCGTTCGCGAACGGCTTCCCGCCTTTCGATCCCTTCGACCCGGCGTCGATCGAGGCCTTCGAGCCGGACCCTCCCCAAACCGACGTCATCGTGGTCAATCTCAACACGCTCGAAAGCCGGGTCGTGCTGACGGGCCTGGCGGTGGACGCGTTCTCACTGATCACCGACGGACAGCGCGTCGCCTGGTTCGATCATTTGGACGAGGTTGTCAAGATCGTCGACCTGGACAGCGGCGCCGAAACACGCCTGTTCCCCGGGTTCCTCCGCAATCGCGTCAGCCGTGTCCTCGTGATCGAGGGGCCCTACGTCGTCGTGCAGGCCGGCCCGTCGGGCGCCTTCGGTACCGCTCTGATCGTCGTCAACCTCGAAACGAACGAGCAGTCCGTCATCGCGCCGGCCCTGCTCGTCAATTCGTTCGGCGGCTTCGGAGGCTTGCCCGGCTCGGTCGCGATCGACGCAGACACGCTCGCCGTCCATTCCTGGCCGCCGCTGACGCTCGAGACCGACCTGAGCGACGAAGCGGCGCTCGCTACGACGATCGATCTCGTGGACCTGGGCACGGGGCAGCGCACGACGCTGCTGGCCGACGCAGGCGACGGCGGGAATGACTCGATCTTGCTCACGGCGGGGCGCGTGCTGCTCATGTCCACGCCGAACGAGTTTGACGCAGTTCGAGTCACGACCACGGTGCGCGGCATTTCGATTGACGGGCAGACCACCGAAACGCTGCTCGAATTCAGCCGCGACCAGACCCTGACAACTTCGAGCTTCATCGTCGGGTTCAACGAATGGGGCGTGTTGGTACAGGTATCGGAATTCGCGCTGCCGCCTTCATTCCGCGTTTCGGACCGGTTGGAGATTCGAACATTGGCGGGTGCGACGATCGTGGTCGCCGAGAGTATCACAACCGACTTGCTGGGCTTTGGCCCGTCGCTCCCGCCGGACCCGCGGCTGATTGACAATTACGTGGTGTACCACGACCCGCAGGTGTTCGATTTCGTCGTGTTCGACGTCGACACGCAAGCGGTTCGCCGTTTCGATCCGTTCGCGCAATAGTCCCCCCGGGTCCGCCCGTCGCGCGGTCGTTTCGGCCGAGGCGCCTCACGCAAGCGGGCACGGTCTTTCAGGGACCGCACCGCCGCCGCGCCGAGTGCTTGGGAGAGCGGGATTTGCCAGGAGGTTCGAACATGCACGTGATTGCCGACTTATGCGTCGTTCCGATCGGCGTCGGGGTTTCCGTATCGAAGTACGTCGCGGCCTGCGAGAAGGTTCTGAAGGACGCGGGGCTGGAGACGCACCTGCACGCTTACGGCACCAACGTGCAGGGCGAATGGGACGTGGTCTTCGCGGCCGTGAAGCGCTGCCACGAGGTCGTACACGAGATGGGCGCGCCGCGCGTGTCGTCGACGCTGCGATTCGGCACGCGCATCGACCGCAAGCAGACGATGGGCGACAAGGTCCGCAGCGTTGAGCGAAAGCTGTGACGAGGGGACCATGCGGGGTGGTTCTCTGAAACCTCAAATCTGAATTCTCAAATCTCCGATCTCAAATCTCCGTTCTCAATTCTCAAATCGGCGCCCACGATACGCGGCCCTTCCAGAGCTGGGAGGCGGACCCGAACAGGAAGCGTCCCACCCCTCCACTGCCCGGGGGCGGACACAAATGCGGCACGGCGCCGAATGATATCGCGCCGAGCTGTACCGCTCGGCTCGCCAATCATTCGTGGCGGCGGTAAGCTCCCCGCGTCCAACCACGACCGAAGGAGGATGACCGTGCTTTGGCGAAGAAACTGGTTTTTGCCGGCCGCCGTTCTCATCGCTTGGGGCGTCGGCTGCGCGAATCGCAACGACGCACCCGGCGAAGGCCGCGAGACATCCGCGACCGCCGCCACGACCGCGCCGCGTGAAAAGAGCGTCAATCCCGGGATCAACGACTCGTACAAAAATATGAAGGACGTCGAAACCTGGGTGCAGCGCTTCGAAGGCGAAAGCCGCGAGATTTACCGGGAGCGCCGGCGCATCGTCGAGACGCTCGGACTCGAGCCCGGCGACACGATCGCCGACATCGGCGCCGGAACGGGTCTGTTCGAGAAGCTCTTCTCCGAGGCCGTCGGGCCGCGTGGCCGCGTCTTCGCGGTGGACATCACACCGAAATTCATCCAACACATCAACGAGCGGGCCCGCAAGTTCGGCCTTGCAAACGTGCAAACCGTGCTGTGCAAGGAGGACTCGGTCGAGCTGCCGCCCAACTCGGTCGATGTGGCGTTCATCTGCGACGTGTATCACCACTTCGAGTACCCGAAGAGTTCGACCAGCTCGATCCATCGCGCCCTGAAGCCGGGCGGCCGGCTCGTGGTGATCGACTTCGAGCGCGTCGAAGGCACGAGCCGCGATTGGATCCTCGGTCACGTTCGGACCGGCAAGGACGCGGTAGTGTCTGAGATCATCGCACAGGGCTTCGAGCTGACCGACGATGGATCGAAAACCGACTTTCTGAGCGAAAACTACATCATCCAGTTTCGCAAGCCTGGCTGATCGGACCGCACGGCGCCCAACGGCCACGACGTTTCCTCCGATGCACCGTGCCGCAGATCGAGCATGAATCGTGCTGCATTTCTCCGCCGGCACAGCGTCCACCGCTGGCGCGGCAACTGGGCAAATCCTGGGAACTGATTCGGAGGAACCGGGTACACAGTTCCCACAATCGCTTCCCCATCCCCGAGTTTGAGCTCCGGAGGCGGTTCACCTTTCTGGCACGCATCTTGCCCTTGTCTCTCGTGAACAGCGGCATGAGACGCTCGAGTCAATGCCGAGGATGAGCGGGTGCGGACGTGAGCGAGCCGGCGGTTCAGCCTGCCCCTCACCGCCCGCGACCCCGACCGTTGCGGTTCGCCCGACCGCGCCTGCTTTCCGCGGCGACGCCGGTGTTCGTGAGACTGATCCGGCCGCGGCGACACATGCGGCTGGTCGAAGCTGAAGCGCCGCGCTGGGCGCACAGGTCGTGCGATGGAGGCCAAGCCGTCGGCACGAGCTGGGGAGGAGAGGGACCCGGGGACGCGGCCGGCACCCGTCGGTCGCGGCCCCCCCTTCTGACGAAGGCACCGCTGACACGCGAGCCGTCGCCGGTGTCGTGGATGGGTCGCAGCTGCCTTGAATTGCCCGCCGGCTTCGCGCCGTTGGGCGCGTCGCTGCCGGCGGGCAACCGAGCGGCCCCGCCGATCGTGGAGTGCGACATCGCGCCACACGCCGCCACCAGCTCACTGAGCCGATTCAAGCCCGGCAACTTTGACTGAATCCCGTTTTTCCGCCAACCTGCCCGTGTTGGATCTGTTTCGTCGATCGGGATCATAGGCCGCGGAGCTTCCGGCGAACCGGGGCTCGCGACGTCTCGACCTCGCCTTGTCCCTCGCGCCGCGAGCACACCCGCAACCGAGAGGCGCCGGCCGCGTTGATTTACATCTTCCTGCCCATTGCCGCACTGTTGACCTCCATTCTCTCGGGCATGCTCGGCATGGGCGGCGGGATGCTGCTTTTGGCCGCGCTGTTCTCGTGCGGAATGCCGCACGCGGAAGTGATCCCCGCCCACGCCGCCGTGCAGCTCGTCAGCAATTCGACGCGCACGTTGGCTTTCTGGCGGCAGGTGGATTGGCGTACCGTTCGTCGTTTCCTGCTCGGTGTTCTTCCCGGCGGCCTGCTGGGGGTCCTGGTGATGGTCGTGTTGGGCAGGCCGGAGGGATCCCAGCCGATCCTGAAGATCATCATCGGCGTCTACATTCTGACGATGGCCGCGCTGCCGACCCGGCGGGACGCGCGCGTGCGGCCGTTCACTTGGTGGGACTTTCCGCTGCTGGGGCTGGCGGCCGGCACCGCGGCGTTTACGGTCGGCGCGATCGGGCCGCTGATCGCACCGCTCTTTGCCCGCCGCGATTTCGTCAAGGAACGGCTGATCGCGACGAAGGCCGTCTGCCAAGCGCTGCTGCACCTCGCGAAGATTCCCGTCTTTCTGGCGCTTCTCACGTTCGACGATCTGGCCGCTTTGGGTCTGGTTACGATGATCATGGCCATCGTCGTCGTGCCCGGAACGCTGATCGGCAAGAGATTCCTGCGGCGGCTTTCCGCGCGCGGCTTCGTGAGCCTTTACCGCATCGCCTTGCTTGTGGCCGGTGCGAAGGTTCTGTTGCTCGACGGCGTGTGGGCGGCGCTTCGAGCGACCTGATCTCGCATGTCCCAAGTGACGCGAGCTCGGTTAGGCCGACTCCTTGCGGCTCTTGGCGGGCTTGAGCAGATCCTCTTCGCCGCGGACGACGGCGGGCGTGACGACGTAGCGGTTGGGATGTTTGCGCTCGGGCAGATCGTACATATAGTCGAGCATCAATTCCTCCACAACCGACCGCAGCGCGCGGGCGCCCGTCTCGAGTTCCAGCGCTTTCGCCGCGACCAGGTCGAGCGCCTTCCTGGTGAACTCCAGCGTCGCCCCCTCGAACTCGAACATCTTCTGGTACTGTTTGACGATCGCGTTGCGCGGCTCGGTCAGGATCCGCACCAGCGACTCCGCGTCCAGCGGCGCCAACGTGCAAACCACCGGCAAACGCCCGACAAACTCCGGGATCATGCCAAACTCGATCATATCGTCCGGCGTCACTTCGTGCAGGACCTTGCCCAGTTCGCGGAGCTCATCGATGTCGCCCCGCTCCTCGGTGAACCCGATCGCCTTTCGCCCGAGCCGCTTGCGGATGATCTTGTCGAGGCCGACGAACGTTCCGCCGCAGATGAACAGGATGTTGGTGGTGTCGATCTGCAGGAATTCCTGCTGCGGATGCTTGCGGCCGCCTTGCGGCGGAACCGAGGCGATGGTGCCTTCCATGATCTTCAAAAGCGCCTGCTGGACGCCCTCGCCCGAGACATCGCGGGTGATCGACGGGTTGTCCGACTTGCGCGATATCTTGTCGACCTCGTCGATGTAGACGATGCCGCGCTGGGCGCGCTCCACATTATAGTCGGCGGCCTGGAGCAGCTTGAGGATGATGTTCTCGACGTCCTCGCCGACATAACCGGCCTCGGTCAGGGTGGTCGCGTCGGCCATGGTGAAGGGCACGTCGATGATGCGCGCCAGGGTCTGGGCAAGCAGTGTCTTGCCGCAGCCGGTCGGGCCGATGAGCACGATATTCGACTTCGAGAGCTCGACCTCGTTGGATTTGGCGGCGTGGTGCAGCCGTTTGTAGTGATTGTGCACGGCGACCGAAAGCACTCGCTTGGCGTGGGTCTGACCGATGACATAGTCGTCCAGCACCTGGCAGATGTCGGCCGGCGTGGCTACCCCGTCGCGGGTCTTGATCAGCGTGTTCTTATGCTCTTCACGGATGATATCCATGCAGAGCTCGACACATTCGTCGCAGATGAACACGGTAGGGCCGGCGATCAGCTTGCGCACCTCATGCTGACTCTTTCCGCAGAACGA
>JACZRH010000023.1:0-18533 GCA_022574815.1 Planctomycetota bacterium
TCCTGCAGCGTGGTTTCCTCCTCGGCGCTGACTTCGGCGGGTGTCTTGACCGCGGCGGATTTCTTGTCCGCCATGATCTTGCCCATCAGCTCGAGCCCGGCGAAGGCGTCGATCGCGTACAGGACGCGGCCCTTGTAGACACTTTGCAGGTCCTGCTCGACGTACTTGCGCGTCAGCGCGGCGCCGCCGAGGATCACCACCGGGTCGAGGCCCTGGTCGTTGAGCACCTTCAGGTTCTCGCGCATGACGATGGTGGACTTGACCAGCAGGCCGCTGAGGCCGATCACGTCGGCGGCGTGCTCGCGCCAGGCGTTGATGATGTTGCCGATCGGCTGCTTGATGCCGAGGTTGTACACCTTGTAGCCGTTGTTGGTCAGGATGATGTCGACCAGGTTCTTGCCGATGTCGTGCACGTCGCCGCGGACGGTGGCGAGCACGATCCGGCCGCGGGCCGCTTCGTCGGTGCGTTCCATGTGCGGTTCGAGGTGCGCGACGGCGGCCTTCATCGTCTCGGCGGACTTGAGCACGAAGGGGAGCTGCATCTGCCCGGAGCCGAACAGTTCGCCGACGACCTTCATGCCGTTGAGCAGGAATTCGTTGATGATGTAGAGGGCGTTGTATTTTTCGAGCGCCTGGTCGAGATCCTCCGGCAGGCCGGGGCGCTGGCCGCTGATGATGCGCTGTTCGAGGCGCTGCTCGATCGGCAGGTCGGCGATGGGGGTTTTCTCGCCGATTTTTTCGCCGTCCTCGAAGAGCCCGAGGTAGCGTTCGAGCGGGTCGCCTTTTTCGCGGCGGTCGTAGATCAAATCGAGCGCGGTCTCCCAGCGCTCGTCGCTGATGCGGTTTCGCGGCAGGACCTTGCCGGCGTGGACGATCGCCGCGGTCAGCCCGCGCCGGCAGGCTTCGAAGAGAAACGCGGAATTGAGCACGAGCCGCGCCGCCGGCTGCAAGCCGAAACTGACGTTGCTCAAGCCCAGGATCGACTGGCAGTTCGGGAAGCGCTCCATCAAGGCCGCGATGCCGTCCAGCGTTTCGAGCGCGAGCCGGCGGTCGGCCTCGCTGCCGGTCGTGACTGGAAACGTCAGACAGTCGAAAAAGATGTCCTCTTCGGCGATGCCGTACTTGTTCGTCAGCAGATCGTGAATGCGGGTCGCGATGGCGAGCTTGCGCTCGGCGGTCTTGGCCATCGCTTCCTCGGGGTCTTCGTCGATGGTCAACGCGACGACGGCGGCGCCGTATTGGCGCAGCAGGCGGCAGATCACCTTCATGCGCGTCTCGCCGTCCTCGAGGTTGACCGAGTTGACGATGCACTTTCCGCCGGCGAGTTTCAAACCGGCTTCGAGCACGTCGGTCTGGGTGCTGTCAAGCATGAGCGGGACGGTCAGATCGCTGGCGAATCGGCTGATGACCTTGTGCATGTCGGGCACGCCGTCGCGGCCGACGTAATCGACGCAGACATCGAGCACGTGGGCGCCTTCCTCAACCTGCTCGGTGCCCACCGCGACCAGGCCCTCGATGTCGCCCTCGACCAGCAGCCGTTTGAACTTGCGCGACCCGTTTGTGTTGCAGCGTTCGCCGACGATCAGGAAGCTGGTGTCCTGGCGCAACGGCGTGAGGCCGTAAAGGCTCGTGGCGCAGGCCTCGCGGCGGGGCTCGCGTTTCTTGGGTGAAAGGCCGGCAACGGCATCGACGACGGCCGCGAGGTGGTCCGGCGTCGTCCCGCAGCACCCGCCGACGATGTTGACGCCGTCCTCGATGACGAACTCGCGCAACCAGCGGGCGAGTTCGTCGGGCGTGAGCGGAAAGTGGGCGCGGCCGTCGACGACTTGCGGGAGCCCGGCGTTGGGCATGACGCTGATGGGCCGGGCGCAGTTGGCGGCGAGGTAGCGCACGTGCTCGCTCATCTCCTGCGGTCCGGTCGCGCAGTTCAGCCCGATCACGTCCACTTCGGGATAGACCTCGATCACAGCCAAAGCGGCGGCGATGTCGGTGCCCATCAGCATCGTGCCGGTGGTTTCCATCGTGACCTGGCAGACCAGCGGCACGCGGCGATCGCATGCTTCGAACGCCTGGCGGACGGCCTGAATCGCGGTCTTGGTCTGGAGAATGTCCTGGCAGGTCTCGATCACGAGCAGATCGACGCCGCCGTCGAGCAATCCCCTGGCTTGCTCGAAGTAGCTCTCGAGCATCTCGTCGTAGTGCGTCTGGCGCAGGGAGATCAGCTTGGTACCGGGCCCCATCGAGCCGGCCACGAAGCGGGGGCGGTTCGGCGTTGAATGGTCCGACGCGGCCTTCCTGGCGATCCGAGCGGCCGCGACATTGAGCTCGTGGGTGCGTTCGGCGAGGTCGAACTCGGCGAGCACGATGCGGTTGGCGCCGAAGGTGTTCGTTTCGACTATGTCGCAGCCGACCTCGAGAAAGCCGCGGTGGATCTGCTCCACAGCGTCGGGCCGCGAGACGTTCAGGATCTCGGAGCAGTTCTCGAGGCCCTGGTAGTCGTCGAGCGACAGGTCGAGCGCGAGCAGGCTGGTTCCCATCGCACCGTCGAAGACCAGCACGCGACGCGTGAGGAACTCTCGAAACCGGCGGGTTGTGTCCGTCGTCGTCATACTTCCTCTATCGGGTCGATTTTCGGCCGTCGCCGCCTTCTCCCGCACGGGCGGGTCAATCGGGGGAGCGGCGCAGCGGGATCGGCCCAGAGGGGTTGTCCGGTCCCGCGCCCGGCGATAGTATACTAGGATTATCGACTGTTGAACGCGAATCCAGTTCGAAGAGTGGAGTCCGTCGGGAATGACCGAAACCGAGTTGCAGCCGTTTTTTGAGGTCGAAGAACTCTCGAGCGAGGTCTTCGATCAGTACGCCGATCAAACGCACGAATCGTGGCGCGCCCGAGAAAAATTCGCCGATGCCGTGTCCGAATACCGGCGGCGCGTCGAAGCCGGCGAGGGCGACCCCTTGCGTCTGGCGCTGGGTCTGCTGATTGTCGGAAAGCACGGCGACGCTTTGGAGTGGTTCGCCAAAGCGCCCGACGACAAGCTGCGCCATTACTACGCCGCCGAGGCGGCCCTGGCGTTGGGGCGGTCCGACGAGGCGATGGAAGAGCTGCGAGCGGCCGGTGCCGGGGGCTGGGACGCGCTGGCGATCGACATGGCGGTCGCGGCCGTACAGATCGGCAGCGGGAACAGCAAGGCGGCCGACAAACTGGTCGACAAGCAAGCCAAGGCCGGTGCGGACCGACACGAGTGGTACTACGTGCGCGGGCTGCTGGCCGAGTACGACAAGCGCCGCGGTGAGGCGCTGGTCGAGTACGAGAAGTCCCTGACGCTCTTCCCCGAGTACGCGCCGGGCATGTTCCGCTGCGCGTGGCTGTACGACATTCGCGGCGACGACGAGCAGGCGATCGAACTATACGAGCGGCTGGCGCGCCGGCCGCGGGCGCGGGTCAACGCCCTGATCAACCTTGCGGTGTCGTACGAGGACGTCGGCAAGTACGAGGACGCGCTCGAGTGCCTGCGCCGCGTGCTCAAGGCCTATCCGAACCATGCCCGGGCGCGGCTGTTCTACCGCGACGTCGAAAGCTCCGCGCAGATGGTGATCGACGAGGGCGTCGAGGTCACGGGCGACACGAGCGTGCGCCTGCTCGAAACGCCGATCAGCGAGTTCGAACTCTCGGTCCGAGCGCGCAACTGCCTGAAGAAGATGAAGATCCACACGCTCGGCGACCTGCTGCGGCTGAGCGAGGCCGAGCTGCTGGCTTACAAGAATTTCGGTGAGACTTCGCTCAACGAGATCAAGGCGATGCTCTCGCAAAAGGGCTTGCGGATTGGTCAGCGGCCCGACGAACTCGGTGGCGTCGCCGCCGACGTGCCGGCCCCCGCGCCAACGATCACCGTCCCGCCGGGCAGCGAGGCCATGCTCGCCAAAGGCGTCGGCGAACTCGAGCTGTCGGTCCGCGCCCGGCGCTGCCTGCAACGCCTCGACGTGGCCACGCTGGGCGAGCTCATCCAGCACTCCGAGCCCGAATTGCTCTCCATCCGTAACTTCGGCGTCACCTCGCTCAATGAAATCAAGGCGCGCCTGGGGGACCACGGCTTGCAACTGGCGCCCAAGAGCGGCTGATCCCGCGTTTCGCGCGGCCGCAATCGTCCGGCGTGACGAGTCGCGCTTGGCGGACCCGCCGAACGACCGCGTATGGCGCGGCCTACGAGCGCGACGAGGCCTCTTGGCGTTTCCGCTTTCGCTGTCGCCAATCGAGACACCCATCGTTGGATGGTTCCGTGCCGGGTGCTTTTTCGTTCGAGATTCAGAGCAGGGAGGGAGCGGCGCGGCGCGGCGTGCTCTCCACGCCGCACGGGCCGATCGACACGCCGGCGTTCATGCCGGTCGGCACGCGGGCGACGGTGAAAGGGCTGACGCCCGAGCAGGTCAAGCAGACCGGCACGCAGGCCGTCCTAGCCAATACCTATCACCTGATGCTACGCCCGGGGGCTGACAACGTCGCGGAACTGGGCGGCTTGCACCGCTTCATGGCCTGGGACGGGCCGATCCTGACCGACAGCGGCGGGTACCAGGTCTTCTCGCTCGCCGACCGGCGTGAGGTGGACGACGACGGCGTGTCGTTTCGGTCGCACATCGACGGCGCCGCCGTACGGCTCACGCCCGAGTCCTCGATCCGCATTCAGAACCAGCTCGGCGCCGACATCATCATGGCGTTCGACGAGTGCCCGCCGCTGCCGGCCGAGCCGCGCGCCCTGGAGAAGGCCGTCGAACGCACCGTCGCCTGGGCCCGCCTCAGCCGCGCGACCCATCGCCGCGAGGATCAGGCGTTGTACGGCATCGTGCAGGGCGGCTTGGACGTCGGGCTTCGTCGCCGATGTCTCGACGAGCTGGTGGAGATTGGCTTTGACGGGTACGCGCTCGGGGGGCTGTCGGTGGGGGAGCCGGTGGACGAGATGCTGGCGCTGCTGCGCGAATTCGTTTCGCACATGCCCGAGCGCCGGCCGCGCTACCTGATGGGCGTCGGGACGCCCGCCGATCTGATCGCCGCGGTCGCGGCGGGGGTGGACCAGTTCGACTGCGTCTTGCCGACGCGCAACGGGCGCAAGGGGTACGCCTTCACGAGCGGAGGTGTGCTGCGGATGCGCAACGCGCGTCATCGGGCGTCAACCGAGCCGCTCGACGCGCGGTGCGACTGCGAAACCTGCCGGAACTTCTCCCGCGGCTATCTGCGGCACCTGTTGGTCTGCGGCGAGGCGCTTGGTGCCACGCTGGTTTCGCTGCATAATGTCCGCTTCTATCAATCGCTGATGCGGCAAATGCGCGAGCGAATCGAACGTGGGACGTTCGGCACCTGGCGTGGAGAGATGGAAAACAGCCGCGTGTGTCGTGTGATCGAGGAAGAGCCATGAACGTAGTCCTTTCGCTGCTCGCGCAAGCCTCGCAACCCAGCGGAGCGCCGCCGACGAGCAACCCGCTGACGACGTTTCTGCCGCTGATCCTGATGATCGGCGTGTTCTGGTGGATCATGATGCGTGGCGGGCGCAAGCAGCGCAAGCAAACGGAAGACATGCTGAAGTCCATGAAGCGCAACGACCGCGTGCAGACGATCGGCGGTATCATCGGGACGATCGTGGACGTGCGTGAGCAGGAGGTGGTCTTGAAGGTCGACGAGACGAGCAACGTCAAGATACGTTTCAATCGCAGCGCGATCAAGGAAGTGCTTCAAGACCAGTCGGTGGACAACAGCGGAAAGTGAGGGTCCGCACCCGCGCGGGCCGCCGGTGAAACGCCGTGAGCTCCCTGGCGCGCTATCTCGATCCAGAGGTGATCCAGCAGGTCAGCCGGCTCGATCTGCGGGCGCGCTTCATCGTCGAGGGATTCCTGGCGGGGCTGCACAGCTCGCCGTTTCACGGTTTCTCGGTCGAGTTCAGCGAACACCGCAAGTACGTCAAGGGGGACGACCCGCGCACGATCGACTGGAGCGTGTTCGCGCGGACCGATCGGCTCTACGTGCGCAAATACCAGGCCGAGACACACTTGGCCTGTCACCTGATCGTCGATGCATCGGCGAGCATGGGGTACGTCGGTGCGCTCGGCGGCGGCGAGCCCGAACGACGAAGCCGGCTCGGGCGCGCGCGGCGCGAACCGCCTTCGCCCCAGCCGGCCGGCAAGTTAATGTACGTCGTTCATCTGGCGGCGGCGCTGGGCTATCTGATCACGCGGCAGCAGGACGCGGTGGGGCTCTATGTGGTGGGCGACGGCCTGGAGCAGATGCTCCCGCCGCGCTCCCGCCGGGCGGACCTCGTGCAAATGGTGTCGACCTTGTCCTCCATCGTCCCGCGCGGTCGGACGGGCCTGGCCCGCGGCATTCACGAGGCGCTGGCGCGGATTTCGCACCGCGGCATCGTCGTCGTGCTCAGCGACCTGCTGACGGATGCCGAGGAATTGATCGAAGCGCTGCACCACATTCGCTTCCGGGGTCACGACCTGATCGTCATGCACGTGCTCGACGCGGGCGAGGCCCATTTTCCGTTTCAGGGCAGCGTGCGGCTCGAGGATCCCGAAAGCGGCGAGTCGCTGGTCGCGGATGCCGACGCGGTTCGGCAGCGCTACCTCGACGGTCTGCACGAGTGGCGCGAAAAGCTCCGTCGGGCGATCGAAGCGGCCCGTGGCGACTATCTGCCGCTGGACACGTCCACGCCTTTTGACAAGGCCTTGGTCGAGTTTCTGACGCAGCGTCAACGGCGGCGCTGAGTGCGTTGGGAGACGTGTTGACGCGACGGATACCGTCGACACGATCGACGGGCCCGCACGCCCGCTACGGCGGATCCCCGTGGCCGCTACCAATGGAGCGGAGCTGTTGGCGCGATTGTTTCTTGACGCGCAATGCTTCCGCATCGTCGGGTTGCAGGGCCAGAAGTGCGTCCGCGGCCTGAATTGCCGGCCCATACGCGCCGGCTGCGTACTCGACCAGCATCCGCAGTCGCAGGGCGCGCGGGTCGGCGGTGTCCCAGCGTTGCCAATCCGCAATGATCGACCGGGCCAGATCGAACTCTTCGGCGCCGATCGCAATGCGGGCCGCCGAATTAGCCATTTGAGGAGCGAGGCGGCCCAGCGCCGCGAGTGTTCGCACGCTCTGAACGGCCCGGTCCTTCATCACCGGGTCGGGAGCTGCACTCTCCATGCCGGCAAGCTCCCACTGCACGTGCGCCGCCTGCCACAACGCGATTCGTCGCCAGTCAAGGACGGAGGGCGTTTTCGCGGCGAGACGCAGGGTCTTTTCCGCTTCGTCTAACTGCCCGAGCTCACGCAACAGCATCCCATGAAACAAATAGAGCGCACCTTCGGGATGGACTTCGACAGCGCTGCCGACTTGTGTCGCCGCGGCTTCGACGCGTCCGAACGCCAACATGAACGCGCCCTTTGTGACACTCGCAAACACTCTGGCCAGGACCGGGGGTATGCGGGCTCCGAATGCAAATTGGTTTGCGCGTCCGGCGGCGTCCGACTCGGTGGAAGCGATCGCTTCGCGGAGCGGCAACAGTTGTTCAAGAAGCCGCGTGGCGGTGTCCATCAATGCCGTGGCGTCGTTGGCTTCCAGCCCTCGCGCGCCGGCGCGATTGATCTGGTCGATGAATTCAAGCACCTTTCGAGAGACATCAGCCAACTCGGGGCCCACATCCGGTTCCAATGCGTCTATGATCGCCAGTCCGGCGGCAACTTCGTGCCGGCACGCATGGACGACGGCCAATAACGCCTTTGTATTCACATCGCGGGGATAGAATTCCGCAACGACCTCGAGTCGCACTCTTGCTTCATTCAGCCGCCCCAGCGCCAGGAGCATCTTCGCCAACATGTCCCGCGCCCGATGGTGATTTGGATTCAGAACCTGCACCTGTTTCAGGAGGTCCACCGCTCGAGGGGTCCGTTGCGCGAGCAAGGCCCGCGCATAGGTTTCGTCATCCGGTGCCAGTCCCGCTTCAACAGCCTCCTCGAGCAAATCCAATGCGAGCAGCCAATCGGACACTTACATCATCGCCAGATCGGCCTGCCACAGCAGCATCGGCCCTCGCAGCCGACCCAGGTCCGATCGGTCGGAAAGGGAGTCGAGCTCGTCGACGGCGCGGTCAATCTGCCCCAGTGTCAACAGAGGCTCGACGCGCTCCAGGCGAATGGCGATCTGGTCGGCGTGCCCGGATTGCAGCGCCCGAGTGTAGTTTTCGAGTGCCGTTTGCCATTCCCTGTGCTGAACGGCTAGCCGGGCCGTTTGCAAGTAAGAATCCGCCAGCAGTGCGCGCACTTCGCCTTCGGACAGCTCGGCCCGCTCCAAACGAGCATCCGCCAACACTTCGGCCGAGACGGCACGCCGGTACATGACGGTCATGAATACGCCAAAGGCAATTGCAACGATGAAGAAAAGCAGTCCGACGGCCGCCGGCACCCGATAGCGCCGCAGTGTTTTGCTGAGGACGTACCAGGCGCTGTCGCGCTTGGCCTCGATCGGCTCATCCGCCAGGTAATGACGGAGGTCGCGCGCCAGTTCGCCGGCGCTCTGGTAGCGGCGCTCGCGCTCCTTGGCCATGCACTTCAGGACGATCGTCTCGACTCGTCATTGATCTGTCGCCGAATCGTGCTCGGGCGCGTGGGCGCGGTCCTCAGAATGTTCTCCACCACTTCGCGTATGTTGCCGGACACGTCGTACGGGAATTGGCCGGTAAGTATCCGGTACAGGATCACGCCGAGCGAGTAGACGTCCGTGCGCACGTCGATCTTGGAGGGCACGCCTTCGGCCTGCTCGGGCGACGCCCACGGCAGTGAGCCGAGGAATTGTCCCGTCATCGTCATCAGGCCGGGCTCGCCAGTCTCCGCCCCGGACGCAGCGCCGGCCATTTTCGCGAGCCCGAAGTCCAGGAGGTGCGGCTCGCCATTGGGGTCGATGCGAATATTGCCGGGCTTGAGATCACGATGAATGATGCCGCGCAAGTGAGCGGAGTTTACGGCCTCGCAAATCTTCGCGAACAGCTCCAACGATCGTTCGAGGGTCAGTTCGGCGGAGGTCAGGTAGTCGTCGAGCGCCCGGCCCGAAATGTAGTCCATCACAAAATAGAAATGCCCGTCCGCCTCGCCGCTGTCGTGGATTGCCACGATGTTCGGATGTTGCAATTGCCCCAGAATCTGTATCTCGCGCTCGAATCGCATACGCTCCGCGGCACTGGAGAAAGAACCCTCTTTGAGGACCTTGATTGCGACTTTGCGCCGGGTCGATTTTTGAATGGCCTGATAGACGACGCCCTGACCGCCCCGATGAATTTCGCGAACGACATGGTATCCGGCGAAGGAGTCGGATTTGACTGTGTCGAATGCCGGCTCCCGCGAATCATGGCTGTCGGATTGGGTCGTAGACGAAGGCAACTGCGGGGAGTGATCGCGCTCGGCCCGGCGCCGCGCATCCTCGATCCGTTTGCGCTTGGCGTCACTCGAACTGTCGCCTTTCGCCGAATCGCCGGTTTCCATTGTTGCCGTTCCGTGTCCGGGTGCCGCACTATTGACAGCGCCCGTCGGCGACGCCATAACGCTATCGGTCGAGACCAGCATTCCCCAACAGGACCAGCGGGCCGCCGAGAAAAAAAACGGCCGGGCACAAGAAATCGTTATGGACCCCCTTACGCATAGCGCGGCTCGGCGATGTCCCAGCTCTGATCCTTCTCGTTCCGCTGCACCTCATCGAGCGTCTTGGCCTCCGGGAGCGCCTCCTTGGTCTCGGTGATGTTCTCGCCGCTCTCCCACAAGTCGGCGTTCTTCTCGATCCACTCGCGATACGGGTCCGGCAGCTCATCCGCTTCGTAGATCGCGTGCACCGGACATTTCGGCACGCACTCGCGACAATCGATGCACGTGTCCGGGTCGATCACGAGCATCTTGGGATCGTGCAGCTCGTAGAAGCAATCCACGGGGCAGACCGAGCAGCACTCCGTGTAGCGGCAATCGATGCACCGGCTTGTAACGACGTGCGCCATGGTTCTTCTCGCTTCCCGTTGAACACCGCCGGCCGCAAAGCTCGGCGACTGGCCCTGCAACCAAGTAAGGGGTATTGTACAAGGGCCGTCCGGGCAATGCCACCGGTAGTGATTTCACAGCGGGCGGCTCTTTGGGTATGATTTAAGCGCCAAGAGGCACGTTTTGCACGGGGCGCGACATGCAAGCGGTATACAACGCAACGATCGTCGAGCAATACGAGTTGAACCCGCTGGCGCGCATCATCAAGGTGCGCCCGGACAGCGGCGAGGTCCCGAATTTCGAGCCCGGGCAGTTCACCACGCTCGGGCTGCCGCTGGACGAGGAGCCGCCGAAAAGCGGGCCGGACGGAAAGCCGCGCGTCAAGCTGATCCGCCGGGCATACTCGATGGCGTCCTCCAACCAGGCGCGCGACCACATGGAGTTCTTCATGTCGTTCGTTGGGGGCGGTCGGATGACCACCCGGCTGTGGAAGCGCAAGCAGGGCGACCCCATCTGGCTGAGTCCGAAAGTCACCGGCGAGTTCACGCTCACGAGCGTGCCGGACGGGAAAGATCTGGTCTTCGTGGCGACCGGAACGGGCATCGCACCGTTCGTGTCCATGATCCGCCGATATCGGGGAACCGGGCGCTGGCGGCGGGCCGTCGCGCTGGTCGGTTATCGCTTGGCTCGAGACATCGGCTATGGGGCGGAGTTGGAGCAGGTGGCCCGCGAGGACGACAACTTCTTCTACGTGCCGATGGTGACGCGCGAACCGGAAGACTCGGACTGGAGGGGCATGCGCGGCCGCGTGCAGCAGGCGCTCGAGCCGAAGTTCTACGAGAAGCTGGTCGGCACGCCGCTGACGCCGGAGCAGAGCCACGTCTTCATGTGCGGTAATCCGGCGATGATCGACGGCGTGCAGGCGATGCTGGAGGCGCGCGGCTTCAAGGCGCACAAGCTCAACGACCCGGGCAACATTCATTTCGAGCGCTACTGGTAGCGGCGTCACGAACCTGGATCGGAAGCTTTCCATAGGCGAGCCAGATCCTTCATAGGGGCCTCGAACTTTTTGTAATCGAACCGAGAAAGGCTTGGCTTGCGTACATTTTCTTTGTCGTAGACTGCCTTCCGCAGCGTGTTGAGACTATCCTCGACTGCTGTATGCGTGTTTTCCGGCAATTTCTGCGCCGATTGGTTCCAGACGTCTAGGTAGAGCACTTCGAAGGCCCGAATGGCCTGGTCCGCGCCGTACGGTCCTATCGCGCCGATGAACTCATAGTCTTCGGCGATGCCGATCAGAAGATTTCGCGTCTTGTCGAAGTCCATGAGCGTCGTGTTCGCCTTGCGGGCCAATTCATCGGCCAGCGTCGCTAGCTCTCCGGCTGCAGCCCGGACGGCCTTGCGATCCGGTCTCAGGCTCATTGCGTTGAACAGCTGTAGAATCTTCGCATCGAACTTCGCCTGGCTCTCGGGCATGAGTTCGTACGCGAGTTGCTTGCAGACTGCCCACGACACGCCATTCCAAGCCGGTTCGCCTGACACGTGTGGCAGACGCTCGGGGCTCCGTGACGGCGGCGTACTGTTGGCCTCGTTACGGTAGAACGGACGGTGACAGGAGAAGCAGCTGAATAACGCGAGGTCCGGGCGGGGTTCCGACGGCCGCTCGGACCAACGCAAGAGGGCGCGCATTGTCTCCCGAAGCGTAATGGCCTGCCCGACGGCCCATATCCTCGCACACTGCCAAACCCCCTCGTTTGGAACGTCCTTGAGATACGATCTCTCCCAGCGCCAATGTACCGGAACGCCGCTCAGGTCGCCCAAAAGCTCGAAGGAGATGTCGGGGTGTCCCGCACCGAGAAGGTGGTGGCTGAAGCCGACCGTCGCCGTACCGTGGTGGCATTCCAGGCAGTTCTCCGCCCAGAGCAGGACGTCACGCGTGTCGTACATGCCGTATTTACGCCACTCCCTGCGGTCCTTAGAGGCCCAATCGCGTAGGGTGTGCCGACCTAGCCACCCGTCGGCGTCTCCCGATCCGGTGCCGGCGTGTCCATGGCAGGCCTCGCAACTGACCGGCTCGCGCTCGTGCCACATCTTCGATCGTAGTTTCTTCGGCGTCGCGTGACCCAAGCCGTGGCATTGAAGGCAGTCCGCGCGTTTGAAGGCCTCCACGAATTCCTCATCGCTCTGAACCAACGCTTTTGCGATCAATTCAGATTGCGGGCCGTTCAGGATGTTGAACGAGTTGTAGTGTGCGCCCTCAAACCGCTTTCCCTGCCACATCGGGTACTCGAGATGAAGGTGGCCGTCCTGCCCTTTAGCCATACCGGCGTGGCAGCCAGCACAACTTGCACCTCCGTCGACGCCGCGCGCCGCCCGATCGGCTCGAAACAACTCCTGATATGAATCCGATGATAGCGAACCACTCTGCTGGGAAAACGCGCTCGGCGCGAACAGCGCCGCACCAGCAAGAGTGAGAGCGAAGAACTGCTTCATCATTCTCCAGCCTTTCTAGCGAGGCTCGTCGACGGTACTTGACGGCGCGGCGCTCGGTGATATGTGTGACAGGTTGTGCAAGTGTCGGAGACACCTGCGGATCCGCCGTGACACTCACGGCATTGCGCGATTCCCGGAAGGAGAATATCGCTGGTATTCACACTGGAGAGTGCGTCCCGGCTGGCGATTTTGTCCCCATGACATTTGAGGCAGGCGAAGTCCGCGGCGGCGAGCTTTGGGACGTTGTCGCCGGCAATCCGCTCGACAACAATTGATTTGTGTCGTGCGTGATCAAAAGAAGCGTTAAAGAGCCACCGCATCGGTATTTGAGGAGGCGCGATCGACGGTGGCGAAACGTCATCGTTGGCATTCAGTTCATGACACTTGCGGCACATGACGTCCGGTTCGAGGTAGAGCGCTCGCTCTACGTATTTAATCTCGTCAAAGATCCAAGCAAGCTGGTGTGACTTGACCTTTTCCGGATCGGTGATGTTCTTCAGCGTTAACGGCTTGCGTCCTGCGGGTGGAGCGGCCCGTCCCGGGTCGGACACGTAAACCGTAAACTGACCGCGCAGATAGTTCCGAATCGCGGCAATCGTGTCGTGGGGGACGTAACCAGGCTCCAACGAACCTTTGACGCCCGGAAGCTCGGAGGTCCAGTCGAGCAGCCTCAGCGGATGGCATTTGGCGCAATGCAACGAATAGCGAATCGTATCCATGTAGGCCTGCTGCAATTCCGGCTCCGATTCCGTTGCGGCCAACCTCTTCGGCTCGTGGACCCCGCGTTTTCCAGCAAACCGCCAAACGGCGCCGGCCTGCCCGGCACGGTGGCAATCGCTGCACTTTAATTTCACGGGTCCGTCGGGACTCGGCAAATCCGTGCTCGCATCCAAATGACGTTTGTGATTGAACTTGATGCGGGCGGAATCCTTCTCTGCGATTCGAAGGAATTGAAACTCCGGATGCTTGGCAACCGACGCGAAGCCCAGCTCGAATTTAAGCTTGAAACCGAGCTCCCCCGCTTGCTCCTTGCTCGTCAAGCTCTGATGACAATCCGTACACCTCCGGTCCGGCACGTCTTTCAGGTCAAAGTTTCCTTGGTGCTCCGAGTGGCAATTGCTGCATGCGGCGGGCGGATCGCGTCTCGCATCGTCTGAGCCCGTCCCCTGATGCCGCGCGATCGAATCCTTATCGTGCCCGATCGTCGCACCATGGCAATGCAGGCACGCCTCATTCATGGCCATCCGGTCCTTCAGGCCGTCGTTCAAGAACTTCAGCCGCGTGAAGGAGCCCTCATGGCAGCGACTGCACTGGTGGGTCCACTGCACATGCACTTTGGACATTGCTCCGCTCGTGTAAATCTGTTGGCTGCCACGGCTTGCCTCCAGTGCGATCCAACCGCCCGCGAGCCCCGGCAGCGCGAATGACAGCGCGAACTTCCATACACGGTACGGCGACCGACGCTGGAAGTAGTCGAGCCGCAGTCGCTCCCAGTTGGGCCGGTAAGGTCGGGCCATAGCTCCTTCCTATTTCTCCAGCGCCATAACCGCATGCACCAGCGCCAACACGAGCAACGCCATCGCCAGCGGTACGTGCACAATCTGCCAGCCGTGCAGCCAGCGGTGCAGGCGCGCCTGGCGCCCGATCTGGCGAGCATCGCTGCATACCGCCGCGAGGTCGTCCAGCGTTTCGTGCAGAGACGGCTCTAGCTCAGTGCGCACGGCCTCGAACACACGCGCCTCCGGCTCTCGTCGCGTTAGCAACCCGCCTCGTCGCCAGGGAGTTCGCAAATAGTCGCGCAAGACGCTGTTGTAGAAGCGTTTCAGGACTGTCCGCGGGACCTCGCCGGCCTTTATGAACTCGCTCAGCTTCGGTTCCTTCGGAGCGAGCTCAACGGTGAGCATTTGTGCCGGCGCGGCTTCGTTACCTGCCGCTACGGTCTCGGCCGACATGGGCGCCGTCGTTGCTCTGTGTGCCGGGGGCCGCTGATTCGCATCCCGGCGGCGCCAATCGGCAATTTTCCGAGCCTCTTCCGGGTTCGGAGGCTCGCCACAGGCGGCCCACACGTGCTCGTACGCCTCGCAGCGCAAGTCGACCAGCGAGCGTTCGATATGCTCGTAGGTAGCCTCATTCGGCAGGTCGGACATCATCACGGTCGGCAAGGTGTGTTGCAGCGCGGCTCCCAGTATTCCGCTGAGAACGACAAGAATCAGTAGAATAAACAGCACCGTCGTCAGCGGCCCGCCCCACTGGAATGCGCCATGATACAGCATGAATGGCAGGCTCAGCGCCCCGACCCATAAATGCCCCTTCGTCCATGTCTGCACCCGCCCGACACGCAGCAGCAGAACCTTTTTGCGGACTCCGAGCGCCCCGGCAAAGAGTATCATCAGCAGCGCGAGCACGCCGAACGTCAGCCCCGTCCAGGTGTTGCCCCACGGCCCGTTGGGCGGCGGCGATAGCGCGTAGACCGCGCCGCCGACTGCCGTCGCGACGCCCAGGAAAATCAACCAACCCTTGTGGGAACGGTCGACCTTCACGATCAGGTACCCGCCATTGAAGACGCTGCCCCGCCGCCGTGAATCGGAAACAACTCGTTGACGTCCTTTCGGATGGCGGCCTCGTGCGGGCAGGAGTAGACGCAGCTCGGCTCGCCGTCGGTCAGCGACTGGCACTGATCGCAGGCGACGGCCAGCTCGGCAACCTTCTCGGTTTCGCCGGCGGTTTCGGATTCGGGCCGCTCATACATATTGATCGCGTCGTACGGGCAGGTCTGCGCGCACTTCTTGCAACCGATGCACCAGTCCTCGATTACGATCTCGCCGCCGGCGCCTGTGTGGATCGAGGCTACCGGACAGCCGATCACGCACACCGGGTCACGACACTGGCGGCACGTGGCAGGAATCAGGTAGTGTCCGAAACGCGGACCTTCGCGGATCAGGCGGGTTCGCCCGTCCGCGTGCGTCGCCGCGCACGCTCGAACACACTCGTCGCAGCGCGTGCAACGCTCGAGGTCGATGACCATCAGCTTCTGACCCTGCGGTAACCCGAGCTCGTGAAACTCACGGGCACCGCCATAGGAGAAGGTGTCCTCGAGCAAGTCGGGCAAGGCGGGCGGTTTTATTCGTTCTTCGATGAGATCGTCAATACGCTTTTTGAAGGCAGGTACGGATTCCATCAGCGCGTCAAACGACGCCTTCGGAACAAAGATCAATTCCGTCTCGTTCCGTCCCGGAAACTGTCGCTGCTTGAGCGTCGGATGTTCGTACGCAATACACGTGGCGTTCGGGGGTGTGCCCAGTACCAGACTGATTTCTCCGATAATGTCACCCCGGCGCCGGATTGCGACGATCTGGTCTCCGCCGGGGCGCTCCTGAATAATCCTGACTTGGCCCAGACTGATTAGATACGCGCCGCGTGCAATTTCCCCGGAGTCCAATTCTTCCGTGATGGGTTCTCCCACTTTGATGATGATGTCGCCGGGCTTCTTCACGACGAGCTTCACCTTGTTTTGCAGGTCGCGCAGCATTTCTGCACCGACGCCTTGGAGCATCGGCGAGTTCTCCAGGTGCGAGTAGATCGCCCGCTTGGCATAGACGCGCTCGAGCCGCTGTCGAAACTCATCGTTCTTTCGATTGTTGTTAACTTTCTCGAACACGTTTCGGAGCATCTCGAGCGCAACAAGCGGCGCCGTCGCGCAGATCGTTGCAGAGCGCGGCGTGTGACGCAGGCAGCTCATCTCGCCGACGATTTCGCCGGCCTGCAACGTGGCGACCCTTTTTTGGGGCGCACTTTCCCGGTCCGGCGCGCGCCGCGGCCGCTGTTGGATCGTGGCCAGCAGGCCGAACAACTTGGGGCGGCGTTGCACCGGTCGAACTTCAACGTCGAGGACGAAAACGTCGGCCAGGTCACAATCGGGGTCGCGCGGCGCGCCCTCAACGGCGAATCCGAGCCGCTCCTGCTCCGCTTCCGTGAGGATGTAGAAGGCGGAGTTGCCGGCATCGAGCTGGCGGATGATCGTCTCGCCGCGCTGATACACGCGTAAAACCATCATGCCGGGCTTGAACATCCGCGCGTTCTCGAAGATGCGCGCCGTGATGCCGGCAAACGGCGCAAGCTGAACGATCTGTTCGTACGAGACGGACTTCGGGATAGACCGATCGCCGCTGCCAGGCCGGGGTTCCATGATCGTCGTGTCAATAGGCATCGCTGTCTCGCAAACTCAGTAGCTGCCGATCCCACCTTGCCGAACCCGCAGCGAGTGAGACCAGCGCAGCTCTATCCATCGCAGGAAGTCCCACCCGGCAAAGTCGCGCGCCCAAGTGCCCTCATGCCGCCATCGCGCGTGCCCAAAGGCCTGACCCCCGCCAATGTGCCGACCGGCAAAGTTCTCGTACTCTTCGCGCAGCGCGAGCGGCGACAACCCGCTCGCCGCGCAACCGCAGTGAATCAGCGGCAACGCCACGACGAACACCGCCAGCACGCAACAAGTTGAGAGATTCCGGGTCATTCTCCGGCCGCCCGATTCTTCGGCACCTCGTCACTGACACTGTACAGCGCTCCGTCGCGCACGTACAGACGGCGCTGCTCCTGGTAGTTCAAGGGCCGCGCGCCCAGCCGCCCGAAGACGGCGATCTGGTGGCCGCTCTCGTCCACAGCCCGATCGCGATCCAGCCCCTTGGAGATCGCCAGAGCCCGGCCGCGCTTGATGGGATAGGTCGCGATCAGCCGCGGCGTCGGGCGCGGACCGAAGCCGGCGTAGCCAGGCGTGTCGCGCGGCGAAGTGAGCTGAATGACCCGCAAGCCGTTGCGCCCGTCGGCGACGTAGGCGAACGCGCTGGCGTTGGTCATGCCGACCTTCACGTCGCAGGCGTCGTTGATACTTCCGTTGGCGTTGAAGATGCGGTCGATGCGCGGGTTTTCCGGTCGCTGCACGTCCACGATCACCAGCCCCTGCTTACCCGCCGCCACGTACGCATACGTCCGCGCGACATACAGCCGCCGGGCGTCGGCGATCGGAACCACCGCGTTCTCGACCGGCTCCGGGTGCGCCAACTGAGTTACGTCCAGTACCTTCAGGCCGTCGAGGTCACAAACGAACGCGTAGCGGAACTGAATCGCGACCGCCGTCGGCTTGTTGACGTGCGGAGCGCCGACTTCCGCTACGATCGACGGCGCCAGCGGGTTTGACAGGTCCACCACCACCAGACCGCGCTGGCAGCAGATGTACGCATAATGGCCGGCGATCACGAGATTCACCGCACCATCGAGGGCGCCCTCGGGGTTGAACGTTGTCGCTCGTCTCAGGAAGTTATTGGTTGGATCGCCGTCGAGCAGCGTCGCGACGCCCTGCTTTGGATCGCCGATCACCACGAGACCCTCGTATAGATCCGTCACGTAAAGAAAGGCGTAGAGCGGATGAACGGCCTGCTCTTGGTTGACGTGCTGCGCCGCGGGCGGTGTAGAGATACTCGCCCCGAACCTGGACATCGAGAATCTCCATGCCGAAGCGCGGCACAAGCGCATCGTTCAGGCCGTGCTCGTGCGCCTCATTGAGAATGAGGCCGCGCTTGACGTGTTCGGCGAAGTTGTCCGGATAGGCCACCTCATGCAGGTAGCTCCCGATGACGGCTTGCGGTTCCTCGCGTTCGGTCACAACAACCGCCTCAAGCCCGTGATCGCCGCGCGCGACCCAAACGTAGCGGCCGAGGAAGTTCACGAAATTCGTGCCCTGAAGCAGCACCTGCGCCAGCCAGGCATTGTTGTCATTTGCTTCAGAGATGTGGCAATCCGTGCATCGCTTCGTCTCAGTCTTGCGGACCGCGTGCGGAAAGTGCGGGTTGAACGCCTGTCCGCTGTAGCCTTCCGTCGAGACCGTCTGTGCCTGCGAATAAGACCACTCCCGATTGGCGTTTTGCGAGCCGACGATCACCGCGCTGGACCAGCTCTGCGGCCACACCGTTTCGGCCGAGTCGGGGACCACTCAGGCCGACGACATCGCATCCCAGGACACCAAGTGCAAGGACGCAGGGAACCCCGGGGTC
>JACZRH010000023.1:18543-24520 GCA_022574815.1 Planctomycetota bacterium
CACTCGCGGTTGGCGTTCGCCGAGCCGACGATCAGGGCGCTGGACGAGCGAACCGGTGCGATCCGCCCGCCCTTGACGGTCGAGTCTCTGCCCAGCATAAACACGTCGTCGCGGACGACCTGGAAGTTGTACTGCGTGAAGTTGCGCAGCAGCAGCCCCTCGTTGTGCAGCATGGGCATGCGCATGTTGGCCCGCATCGGCAGATGGCAACCGAAGCAGCTTGTCATCCAGGACGTGTGGCAGGCGTAACAGGTCATGTTGTCATTGGCGTGCGCGAGCTTCGATTGCGGACACGCCGGATCGTCCCAGGTCTTCCCATCGCGCTGCATCAGCTTGGCGCGGGCTGCCTTCGGGTTGTAGTGCTCCGGATCTCTTCGATCGACCGCGTATCTGATCTGCGGAACCTTCCACTTGGTGTCCCGGTCGACCGCCGATTGCTGCCAGAGCGCCTTGCCCTCCCACCAGAAACGCTCCCCGAATGCCGTGCGATATCTCGGATCGCGCAGCTCGTTACCGCCCGCCGGTCCGGAAGTTACCAGCTTCGCCACGTCATTGACCGTTCCGTGACAGTCAATACAATCGATTTCGATCGCATTGCGCACCTCGCCATACAGCTTGCCGTCGCCATGCACGTCCTGCTCGAAGTGGCAATCGACGCAGTGCATCCCGCGCTCGAGGTGGATGTCCTTCAGGTGCACGGGTGTGTCGGGCGGCGGCGCCTCGCCACGCTGCTTGGCCGTAAACGCGGTCGCGGTCCGCAGCTTTTCCGGCGTGACCGAGTGGACCACGTTGCCGTCGCGATCAAGCATACGTCCCTTGCGATCCTGCTTGAACACGGCCCGGAACACCCAGCCGTGCCCGTGGAAGTCGGCGAACTGCGTCTTGTCCATCTTGGGGTTGACCTTCGTCCACAACGACTGCAGAAAACCCGGTGGGGCCGGGTCGCCCTGATGGTCGGGCTCGCCGGTCCAGAGGTTCGACCACAGCCCGCGCACGGAGGCGCCTTCCGGATTTTGCAGCAATGCTTGAAAGTACTGCTCGGCGGTCGGGTACCGCTGCGACTTGGGATACATCAGCTCGCCGTGCGTCTCGTTGTCCCACCAGGTGTAGCCGAGGTAGCTGTTGGCGAACGAGGTGCCCGGATGCACGTGGCAGACGACGCACTGGCTGGAAGGAATCGCCGTCGTCATCTCGTGCCGAATGGGATGCCCCGGCTCGTCGGCCGGGATGGTCGGGTCCGTTGTCCGAGCCAAACCGCGGTTGCCGAATCCGGCGTACGGCCCCGAATGCACCGGCTCACGGTCATTGGCGTACACAACGTGGCACGCGCTGCACCCGCTGGAGCGGAACTCGCCGGGATAATCGTTCGTCCCCAAGAACGAGAGGATTGGGTCGAGCAGGCGCGTCTTCTGGAGGCTCAGGAACACGGGGTCGGTCGCGAGTTGGGTGCCCAGCCCACGGTCGGACAGCTTCATGTCCGGCTTGCCCGGTTCCTCGAAAATGCTCGGAAGACCGACCTCCAGCTCAAGCCGCTGCACCTTCCCGCCGCGCTCGAACGCCCGCAGGATGTTTCCCATCTGCGTGATTTCCCAGCGCGGCAGAGGGTCGAGAAAGTCGAGCACGCCGCGGGCGCGCTCCTCTGCGGTCGGCGTGTAACGGCGGTAGAAGTTTGCGTGGTCGCTGCGCTTCTCTTCCTCCGTCGGCTGTCGTAGCGAATAGAGTCGCTGCGGCAGGCCGTTGACCGCGTAGCTCTCGCCGAAGCGCGCCGTTTTCTCCGGATAGCTGCCGTTGTTGTACAGCGCGGCCTGCCAGAGCTGCGCGCCGTGGGTCATCATCGAGTTGCGCACGCGCTGCACGATGCCCATGTGGCAGCGGCCGCAGGTGAGGTGGGCGACGCGCAAGTCGCCGGGATTGACGAAGCGAACGTAGGCGGGATCCTCGAAATTCAGCAGCGTATAACTGCGGACCGGATTGGCGGACGAAATCTCGCCGGTCTGCGGATCGGACCATGCCGCCGGAAAGCGCGGCCGGGCGACGTGAGCCGCTCGCTTTCGGGCCAGGTACTCCGAAGAGCGCGCCCGCGGATCGCCCGCGGCGATGGCCGGGCGATCCCAGCGCACGCCCGGATCCCCTCCGTGGCAGTCCACGCAGGCAACGAAAACCGGCAGCTCGGCCGGGTGCATGCTCTGCGTGTGCAACGAGTCCGAGGCGTCGCCGTGACAAGAGAGACAGCCGATGTTGGTCTCAGCCATCTCGTCCTGCGTCATGAGCGGGGTGTACGCTTGTCCGGCCGACATCTCTTTCGGCGTCAGCGTGCGCGCGACCGCCGCGCCGGACGGACTCGTCCGCACGAAGCGGCAGCCACCGACAGCCGCAACTCCGCTGGCGACGACCGCGACACCGACACCAATACACAAACTTCGCATCACGTTGATCCGTTCAGAACCTGAGCGTCAAAGAAACAAACGCCGACATCAGCGGCTTGTCCGACTCGAAAATGTCCTCGAAGCCATCGCCGGGCACTAGCGCCGCCATCCCGTAGTTGAAGATCACGTTGTTGTTCAGCAGCGGCCGATACTGCACGCCCAAGCTGATGTCCGCTCCGATCTCGCGATCGATGTTTCGCTGCTGAAGGAACAGCTCCAGCGGTTCCGTGTGCGCGAACCAAAGATAATTCGCGTTGAAAATCAGTTTCAGTTTCGGCGTAATCTCGAAGTCCGCACCTGCATTGACCAGGAACAGACCCGGATTCACAAAGTTGGCCTGCCCTTCGATCTTGCTCGACGTCAAGTCCGGAAGGATGCTGTTGCGGTTCACCAAATTCGTTCCCATCAGGCGGAGGCCCTGCCGGTTCCAGAAGCTGTACGGTCCGCCGGCGAAGTTGGGGTTGTCGAAGATCGCGTCGAAGCCGCGCGCCTCGCCGTCCTGCGGCGAGCGGTCGCCGGAGGCCCACAAGAACGAGGTTCGCAAGCGCATCCAATCGATGTCGATCGAGGCCTCCAACGCGAACATCTGGGCGTTGACAGTTACTTCGCGGCCGGCGAGCGGGTTCATCGTGTCGCGCCCAGCGGCCCAGTAGAAGGCGTGGTTGAGGTTCAGTCGGCCGATGTGCCCGTCACCCGTGAACCCGAAGTACGCCACACGCACGTTGTGCGGTTCGAAGCTGCCGATCGGATCGGGCCGGATCAGAAAACCGTTCTTGTCAAAGTGCAGCTTCCTGGCCCGCTGGTCATCGTGGTTGAAGTGAAACGAGACCTGGCTGGTGTAGCCCTTGCGCCACGCCGGCGGCAGAAAGTCGAAATCCAGCGAGTCCTGGCGGTAAAAGTTGAAGATGACAATGTTCTGCTGCCGCGCGTCGAACGTGTTCAGCTCGCTGTTCGTGTCCTTCTCGGCCGGAAACAGGTATATGAAATTCCATTGGTTGCGGTTCGATTCGCTGCTGCCGAACAGCCGCACTCCCTGGTTCACGTCGTTGAAGATGAAGCCGCGGAAGTCGCTGACGAACGGCTGGCGGCCCAGCCGCAAGCTGACGAAGTCGTAGTGCGGGCTTACGTCGCTCAGTTTCGTCTCGAGGAACGCCTCCTGCAGCGCAAAGTCGCGCCGGAAGCGAAAGCGCCCTCTGCGTACGTCAATGCCCACGACGCCGCGCTCGTTCGTGTCCAGATAGTTCAGGTTCAGCACCGGCGTGATGCGAATCTTCCAGTCGAAGGGCTTGAAAGCGGCCGAGCCGTGAAACAACTCGAGCTGGGCGATGAAGTTCTGCGTGATGAAGTTCTGGTCGCCGTCGCCGAAGAAGTCGCGGCGGCCCGGCTCCGACGAGCTCTCTCCGCTCGGCGTCGGCAGCCGACGATATTCCCAGAGAGTGTCGCTGGTCAGCGTGAGGTTGAAAAAGGTGTGTTGGCCGAAAATCGGATAGTCGCCCTTCAGCACGTTCTGGTTGTAGGGGTCGAACCAATGCCCCTTGACGTAGGGGTAGTCGCCGCTGATCGCTCCCATCGTCAGCGCGTCGGCCGGCACGCGACGACCCAAACGGTCGTAGTCGGGGAACGCGATTCGCCAGCGGTCCGCGATTGGCAGGTACCCATCCGACGGATCGACGAAGGCCCGGTAGCGTACGCTTGAATCACCCGCAAAGCCGAGCGCATGATGAGGATCTGCCGGTTGCCGTAACGAGCGCGACGGCTGGGAGGTTGGCCGCGAAAGCTGGTTGTTGCGCTGTGGAGACGGCTGGTTGGGTGATTCAGGAATTCCAACCCTGCCGCCAGTGGGCCGGGTTTCCTGAGCCGGGGCGGCTTCGAGGCTGAGCGCGAACGCGGCGAGCGCGCGGCAAATCGCGCCGGTACACTTTCGTCCGCTCACGGCTCCGCCCTCAGGCTCCAACGCCGGCTAGGGCCCCATGTTCAGTAGGCTTTGGGTTACCGAATTCCCGATATCAGCCAAGATTTGTGTGATGACCGGTTGAGCGGCAGACGCCAGAAACTGTCCCGTTCCTCCCGGACACGCCAGCAGCATAAAGCCGCCTGTGCTCAGGGTGAGCAACATCAGCTTGATTTTCCGATTCATTCCAGTTACTCCTGCGAACCGACTGCCGAATGGCCCCCTTTCCGAGGAACTGCACGACGTACTGGAACACTCTCGTGGGACACCGAGGCAATCTTCCGTGACCGTCCAGAATGGTTTCAGTCGATGACCGCGCGGCCACATCATCCGGTCGCAGAATATAATAGGATGAATCGAGCGTCAATCTTCAATTCTTTGGCTCATCCGCGTTTTCCGAGGAATCCTGCCCGTCCCCGGAGGCGTTCGATACTGAATCGCCCGATGCGCAAATGAGTGATGGCCGGTCCAAGACGCTGTATAGACGCCGACCAGAAGGCCAGGTCGTGATTCCCGTCCCGGAATGCGCGGATGAACCAATTCATTGCCCGGCACACCGCCGTGCGCGTGTGACGTTTCGCCTTGCTCGATGCTCGGCGTTCCTCAGAGATCGGCGGTGTGCGCGGCGCGATGGGGCGTTCCAACCCAATCAGCAGGCTTGACAGGTCCACCAGCGCCGATTCAATTCATCGCAGTCCGGTTTCGTCTCGTCGAAGTCTGGTCGCCTGTCGAGGTCTACCATGGATCCGAGCCACCGAACAACCGCGTTCGGACCGAGCGCCATGGCCATCGCGGCGGTCTCGATAGCTCTCTTCAGCCCTGGATGCGGAAGCGGGCTTGGCGAAGGCATCCCGCAGTTCCCCGGCGGCCCTACGGCGCCGCTCACGGCTGAGGAGGTGCGCGGGATCATCACACAGGCCGCCGCCGCACTCTCGAACGACACGATGGTCATCGCCGTCGTCGATCGCGAAGGCAATCTTCTCGGCGTTTTCCGCAAGACGAACGCGCCGGCGATGGTTAAGGCTCTGCTCGCCGGGCAATTGCGCGACGTGGACGCGGTCGAGTTCGCTGTCTCACTGGCCCGCACCGGGGCCTTCTTCAGCAACGATCAGGCCCCGCTCTCGTCGCGCACCGTCCGCTTCATCAGCCGCGAGCACTTTCCGCCGACCTTCGGCCCCGACGGGCGCGTCACCGGCGTGCGCAACACACCGTCGGGTGCGCTGTGGAACATCGAGGGCACGAATCGCGGCTGCTCGCTCAGCAACGACTTTTTGCCCGGCCAGGAAATCAGCGCCGCGCGCTCCATCGATCGAACGAGTCCCGGACTCGGCATCGCCACCGTGCCCGGCGGCATCCCGCTGTTCAAACTCGGAAGGCTCGTCGGCGGCGTAGGGGTCTGCGGCGTTGCCCCCGCCGCGGCCGAGTTCGCGGCGATCAACGGTACCGCCGGCTTCGGGCCCAACGTCGCGCCGCCGGGCGTGATTTTCATCGACGGCGTGCGGCTGCCGTTCGTCGAGCAGACGGCGCGGCCCGTGGGCACAGGCTCGGTGCGGTTCGAGAACGTGACGGATGTGGGCGTCTTCGTGTCGATCCCCGACCT
>JACZRH010000023.1:24530-27526 GCA_022574815.1 Planctomycetota bacterium
TGGACAACCGCCGGAGGAGATTTCAACGCCACGGCCAGCGCAAGTCAGTCTGTTTCCGGTAACGACAAATACACCTGGACATCATCTCAGATGATCGCCGACGTGCAGTCCAGCCTGCGGTCGAATGTGCCCGAGGGCTGGCTCGTCGGGCCCAAGGGCGGCGCGGAGCTCAGCGAGGCGGAGGTGCGCACCATCATCCAGAACTGCGTCGCTCGGGCCAACCGCACGCGGGCCGCGATCCGCCTGCCGCTCGAGGAGCGCACGAAGATGGTCATCGCCGTCACCGCACTCGATGGCGAAGTCCTCGGTCTGTTCCGCATGCCCGACGCGACCGTCTTCAGCATCGACGTCGCGGTCAGCAAGGCCCGCAACGTCGTCTACTTCAGCGGCTTCGATCGCCGGGTGCTCGATTTGCCCGGCGTGCCGTTCGGAACGGCCGTCACCAACCGCACCCTGCGCTTCGGCAGCCAGCCCTTCTTTCCGGCCGGGATCGATGACAGTCTGCCGGGGCCGTTCGTGCCGCTGCTGCTGAACAACTTTGCCAACCCTTGCACGCAGGGCTTTTCAGAACCCGCCGCGCCGAACCAAAGCGGCATCGTCTTCTTCCCCGGCAGCGCCCCGCTGTACAAGCTGGGTTTCCTGCTGGTCGGCGGTTTGGGCGTCAGTGGTGATGGCGTGGATCAGGACGACTACGTCACCGCCGGCGGCCTGCTCGGCTACGAAGCCCACGCCTCGATCCGCGCCGACCAGATCAGCGTCCGCGGCGTGCGCCTGCCGTACCTGAAATTTCCGCGCGAGCCGGAAGGCGGGCGGTGAAGTCATCAGTTACTTCGGCTCCAAATGCACCGGCCGACGCTAAGCCCGTCGAATCGGTTTCGAGGATACCGTCATCTGCGAGTCCTGCGCGTGCATCCTTCAGGGAGCAGGTTGGCTCGTCGCCGGCTCGGTTGTTGCGCTCAGGGTCTCCAGCTTCGCCCGCCACTCGGCGGCCTTGGCGGCGTAGCCTTTGTCGGGCTCGGCGGCGGTAGCCCGCCAGGGCCTCGCTGGAGCAGGGCTCGTTTATTACGGATTGGGCGTGTCATCGCTATGGTCTGCAGGTGTGCTCGTGATTTCTTCGCGGTCCGTAAACGCGAGAGCGAGCGCGTCAAATCTCCACTGATACTTCCGCTCGCGGCCGCCGACCTTGACGGTGGCAACAAGCTTCATTGGCGTGCGATTGCTCTCGACCGACCAGTCTACAATCTCCGATAATTCGGTAGGGAGCGCCCGAAGCGCTCTGGTTGCGCGTTCATTCAAGAATTCCTCATCACTTGCCAAGCGGTTCAGCTTGCGTTGAATGTCAGTTTTGACATCGGCGGCGCTCGACGGATCGAAGGTCAGCCCGGCCGCACCCATCACAACGCGCCATTCGAAACGGATTCTCTCGGAACCTAAGCTTCTGATTCGCTCGGGTACAGGGCCTATCACGATGTTGACCTTTCGTATAAACGGAGATCCCGTTTCCGACGCTTCAGCCGGCGAAACGAACAGCAGCTCACAAGCCCGAAAGTATTCGAAGCCGACGGCACCGGAATCCGGCGCAACGGTGTCGCGGCTGACCGACCACGCGTCGCGCAAGTCTTCGGCACTGACTTCGCTCCGGACCACGAAGCGAATTCTTCGGGTCGCTTCTTTCTCGTCCAACACGTATCTCAACGCGCCGGAGTCCCATGAATAGCGAAGTTTCACAATCCGCCCTTCCCCGATTTGGAGTTCCCCCAGGGCGTAATCTTCCCGGTACTGCACGTTCTCCAGCGTCACGCCCTTGGGAAGCGCGACGACGCCGATGGAACACAGCGCTTGCGGCAACATGTCCTTCTGAAGCCTGTTCAGGTAATCCGAAAACGCTCTGGCTCCGACTTCGTCGACAACAAGAGTCGCGCCGACATAGGCGCCCTGCAATGTGAAAGCAGCTTCGGGCCGCGAGTCTTTGTGCAATCGCGCTGGCGTTCGCAGCGTCACCGTGTTCGCTTCCACGTCGGCATCGATCAGCTCAGTGCTCGCGACGTCGATCAAACGAATGCGGTCGTTATACTTCTGGTGTCCTTCGCCGAGTTCGATTGTTGGGCCCATCGGTTCCATTATCCCGTCGAGTGCTTCGGCCTGCATTATGAAATGGCGCGCTACACGTTCGACCGCGGGAGAAGGCCTGGTCGGGTCCAACCGCAACCCGTCAAACGGAATTAGCGGACGCGTCGCTTCGGTGCTGCCGAACACCGCTCTCACAACGGTAGATACGTCCGACCCGGTGTCCACGTATTGGATGTCTTTGCGGTCCGTTTTTTGGCGCAACTGTGCCCGAAACGTGTCCAACGCACGTGCGACATCCCGGGCGAGCTGCTCGGATTGCCGCGCCGCATCAGCGTAGCCGTCGGCTCGAAGTCTCGCACTGATTTCGTCAAACGCTTTGCGTCCGCCCAATGTGGCCAAAGCGAATTGCAAGCGCGTGGTCGTCAGGAGCGCCTTTTCGTGCTTTTGCTCCGCGGTCATCAGATCCGTCTTTTGCGTCTCTACAGCTTTCCGCCGGTTTCCTTCGGAAATGAGAAAGGCGACGCTGACGACGCCGACCACCAAGGCCAATGCGACCGTCGTCGGGATCACCCATCGCAACTGACGTTCTCGGCGCACGGCGCGCTCGAAGCGTATTTTTTCTGCTTCCTGTTCGGCGACGGCGCGTTGGCGAACCATCTCTCGCTCGGTGCGACGCGATCCAAGGGTGCGCAGCCGGCGCGACAGTTCGTTGGCCGACCGCAGTCGCCTGCTGGTGGAACCGGCGACGCTGGCGGCAATGTCCTCGCGCAAGAGATCATCGTCAATGTCCTGTTCCCACCCGTGGCCGAGCGGGCGCTCGAGGTCTCCGACCGCCATCTGATACAACAGCACGCCGAGCGAGTAGACGTCACTCTGAATGCTGGCCGCCTTGCCGGCCAGAAGCTCGGGGGCCATCTAGAGCCGGG
>JACZRH010000275.1 GCA_022574815.1 Planctomycetota bacterium
GCGATGACATGGCGGTGCAGACCACCGGGAATGCCCTGACCTTTGCGAACGCACTGGCTCGGTTCGAAACGCTTCGCGCCGGTCACAACCAACTCGCCGTCGCGGCGACTGGAGGAGTACTCATGCACAGAATTGCAAGAATAGCCGCGATCGGAAGGCATGCCGAACGCATGCGCCCCGTCTGGAAGGCCACGGCGCTTCTGACGGCTGGGATGGCCTTGTCCGCGGCCGGCATCACCTACGCCGCCGCCTTTTCCGATGACGACAAAGCTGTCCAGACTGCGCAGCCGGCCCAGGCCAAAGACACACCCGACCCAGTCACGTTGGCGCTCAAGGCCGCCGTGCGGAACGGCTCGATGGCCGAAGAGCATGCGATACAGATTTATTCGTTTCTTGCGAAGGGCGTCCCCGGCTCGAACAAGAGCGGCAAGACCGTACCCGATCTCGAAGAGGTCGCCGCGAAGCTCGACGCCATGGTGATGGCCGGCATGCTGTCAGCCGAGGACGCCGAAGGCAAGATGATCGCGCTCGAGCAGCAGATCGCCTCCAAAGAGCAGCATGCTTCCGGTTTCAGGGAGGAGCTTGCTTCCAGGATGCAGAACGACAGGATGTCGAAGACCGAAGCTTATCTCGAACTGGCCGCGGAAAAACTCGACGAGATCGTCATGACGGGGGAGCTGACGGCAGAGGACGCCGAAGCCAGATTGAACGCCATCGAGAAACGTATCGTGTTCGGGCAAGTACTGGCTTCCAAGATGGAGAACGAAGGCAAGACGAAGTCCGAAGCCTATCTTGAACTGACCGCGGCAAAACTCGGCGCGATGGTGCTGGCCGGCGAGCTGTCCGCCGAAGATGCCGAGGCCAAAATGATCGCCCTCGAGCAAGAGATCGCAGTCAAGGAGATTGCTTCCAGGATGGAGAACGACGGCGAGTCGAAAACCGATGCCTATCTCGAACAGGTCGCGGCCGAGCTCGACGCGATGGTCAAGGCCGGCAAGCTGTCCGCCGAGGACGCCGAAGCCAAGTTGATTGCCATCGAGAATTCGATCGCCGCCAAGTCCAAGTCCGGCTCACGCGACGCCCGCACCGTGCTGAGGGCGGCCAAGCGCGTCGATCTCAACCGCGATCAGAAGGACGAGATCCGCGAGATCGAACGCGGGACGATCGGCGCCTACCGCAGGATTTCCCGCAAAAACAAAGAGGGGCACACTGAGCTGGCCGAGCAGGTCAAAGCCGAAATCACCAAATTGCTGGACGCCGAGCAGATCGAACAATTCGAAGCGGCCCTAAGACGCCTCGACCGCGGCAACCGGCGAGTTGAACGTGAGCAGCGCCGGCGGCGCGGCCCGTAGCCGATCGCAAGCCAGGAGCGGGCCAGAGAGAATGACGGCGACCTGAATGACGTAGATCGTCGTATTCACCGGGTCCAGCCCCTTCCAAGTGCTGAAGAACCGAAAGTAGACTGGGTTTCCGCCAAACACGAAAGGGAAACCGAGCACGACCGAACACTCCTGAATCAGCTTCTTTTTCCTCGTTCCCGGCAATTGGTCGTCGACGATTCGGTCGAGCGTCTCGTAGGGAATGAGAGTGTGCCGAATCAGAAAGTGCATCTATACCGGATCGAGCTGAGTCACTCGGCCTCCGCGTGCATCCCTGACGCGTCCGCCTTTGGGCGCTGGCCTTACGCCCGCTTCGGCTCAGTCCGTAGCGGCCCGCTCATGGTTTCGGCCGGGGAGCCGGCGCCGATGTGGACTGCAGCATGCTCTGAAGGAAGTCGCTGACGGCAGTCGCTGACGGCAGTCGCTCGCTGCCACGCGGCCCGTTCCCGGTAGAACATCGTCGCGGCGAACCCAAGAGTCGCTAGGAGGAGCGGGGTCACGATCAGCACGATTCCGATCAAGCGTCGTTTCCTCAGCGAAAGTGCGGGGCTCGTGACGATGCCCGCCTCGATGAACAGCCGTCCGCATTCCGGACAGCGGTTCGCGGTTGAACCGGTCAGGTTGTAGTTGCAGTAACCGCAGCGGGGCCGGGGCCGATACTGCGACGTGATGTAGCGATCAGGTGAATTCCGAAGATCAGGCACACGACGGGGCCGAGGATGAGGATGACCGCAATGTAGGACATGCTGGCATTGTCCGCGCTGACGCACGGGCGTCCAACGGCCCGAGTTCCCGGCCGTTGGCGCGATCGCTTTCCGACGTTTCGACGCTTTCGGCGTGACGTTCGTAGTGGACGGGCAGGCGAAGAACGGACGCTATGGGGGTAGACCCTGGGTGTGCAAGGCACGCAGCCCAGGGTCAAGATCACGGCGGTTGGTCCGGCGCCGGTGGCGCACCCAGCGCAGCTCGAAGCATCCATTCCTGGCGGATCACGTGACTACAGCCCACTACCGCGAAGACCCGTTCTCCCTTGCGGACCAGGTCGACCAGCGTACGGACCATATGCTCGCCGCGGATTTCGCGCGAGGCGTCCCCAATTTGTGCGAAGAGCGGATGGTCTGGCTCGGTTGTTCTCGATCGCCAACTCGGCAGCTCGGGGAAGTGCCTGTTCCAAACCTGGTCCATCTGCTCTACGGACGCGATGGCGCCTCTCAACCCCGCCACGTCCGTCCGGCGTGCGAGCAGCTTCGCCGCCAGACGATCGTCGGGACGCCCTTGCGATTCCGACCAATACACTCGGGTTGTGAAGAACAGTGCGACCAAGTCGGCCGGCCATCGCTCTAGCAACTCGGCCACCTCGGTCTCATAAGGCGGCTCCAAACTGTAGAGCGGGATGTCGTCTCGACGCGCTAGGCGATGGACGAGCACGGGTTCGGGCAGCCCCGCGAACGGTTCGAACAGCTCGCCAATCATGTAGCCGCGGCTCCGCCCTTCGCACAGCGCGACCGTCGGGCTGAAATCGCGCCACTTTTTCTCAATGTCGGTTCGTTGCGGGTGGTTCGGGTCGCGCGAGTGCTTGGCGCCGTAGTAGAGCAGGGCGCCGGGGTCATGGTCGATCTCGAGCAAGTACGGATCGGTTCCAGGAGGGTAGCGCGCATCGTGCTCGGGCCAGCTTCGCAGGCGAGACGAAAGCTCGATCACCGCCGCACTCTGGCTGGCGTAGGGTGCGGCCCCTGGAGAATACGTCAAGCCAGAATACAATGCGCAGGCGGCAAGCAACAACCCCGCACCCAGCGCGATTCGAATGGACCACCGGCGGATCATGTATGCGTATTCGCAGGCATATCACTAATGTTCGCATACTTGGGCAGATCGGACAGATCGTCAGGCGGGGACGACGATGACCGCAAGGGAAGAAATGTGGGCGTTGTCCGCGCCGGGGAGTCGGGGTCCAACGGTAGTAGTTTCCGGCCGCTGACGGTCATTTTCGACGTTTCGACACACGGCGTGCGTGAGTATACTTGTCCGCCGATGCCGGAGGCAGGGTCACAGATCGGTTCATACGAGATCGTCCGCGAGATCGGGCGCGGCGGGATGGGGGTGGTGCATCTCGCCTACGATGCGAATCTCGACCGCGATGTGGCGATCAAGACTTTGCCGAATGAGGTCGCCGGCGATGCGGGCCGGCTGGCGCGCTTTCAGCGAGAGGCGAAGCTGCTGGCGTCGCTAAATCATCCCAACATCGCCGCGATCTACGGATTTGAGGAAGCCGACGGCAAGCGGTTTCTCGTGCTCGAATATGTCGAAGGCGAGACGCTTTCCAAGCGGATCAAAGCCGGCCCGCTGCAAATCGACGATGCGCTCGAGGTCGGCAAGCAGATTGCCGAGGCGCTCGAGGCGGCGCATGGGAAGGGGATCATCCATCGCGATCTGAAGCCGGCAAATGTGCAGCTTCGGCCGGACGGGACCGTCAAGGTGCTCGACTTCGGCCTCGCCCGCGCGATGCAGGACGACTTCGCCGGCGAATTCGCAACCGCGAACTCCCCCACCATCACAGCCGACCTTACGCTACCCGGAATCGTGCTCGGCACCGTGCCCTACATGTCACCCGAACAGGCCCGCGGCCGCCCGCTCGACAAACGCACCGACATCTGGTCGTTCGGGGTCGTGCTTTATGAATGTCTTACCGGCATTGGGCCCTTCACCGGCGAGACAACGACGGATGTCTTCGCGAAAATCATGGAGCGCGATCCGGACTACGACGCGCTGCCCGACCGAACCCCGCCGCGGATCCGTGAGTTGCTGTGCCGCTGCCTCGAAAAGAACAGCAATCACCGGCTGCGTGACATCGGCGACGCGCTGCTGGAGCTGGATCAAGCGCTAACCGGCCGGGAATGGTCGACGGCGGCGATGGCAGCCACCGATCGCAAGTTGTCCCGAGCCTGGCCGGCGCGCATCGCAATCGGCGCGGCCGGCGTGCTGCTGCTCGTGATCGGGACAGGAGTCGCCGGGTTCATGCTCGGCAAGCGCGCCATGCCGCGGCCCGAACTCGAACGGGATCGTTTCGAGATCCCGATCCGGCAAGCGCCGACCTTCAACGTGGGGCGCCCCGCCATCAGCCCCGACGGCACCATGATCGCCTATCTCGACCTGGGACGCGTCTGGATTCGCCACCTGGACTCGTTCGATTCGCGTGAAGTGGCGGACTCAGAGCATGGTGAGATTCCGTTCTGGTCGCCGGACAGCGCGTGGCTGGGATTCGGGCGGGGTGCGGAACTCGTCAAGGTCCCGGCGAAGGGCGGGCGACCGACAATGATCACCCGGGCGCAAAGCAATTTTTCAGTTGTCGGCGGCGCGCAATGGTCGCAGGACGACCGCATCTTCTTCACCACGGGAAACGCCGGGATCTATGAAGTCGCGGCCAACGGGGGCGAGCCCCGCCTGTACGTGCCGCGGGAACCCCCGGACGACGACGACTTCCATGAGTTGGCGCTGCTGCCCGACGGCAAAACCCTCGTGTTCACGGTGCACTCCCGGACGAGACCCTGGTATCTGGCCGTCTCCGACGGCACGAACCGCCGGGAGCTGATTTCCTTCGACCATCACGGGATCATGACGCCGGCATATTCGCCGACGGGGCACATCCTATTCCACCGCTTCGGCGAGGAGCACAGCGTGTGGGCGGTTCCCTTTTCCACAGAAACCATGCAGACCGTCGGGCCTCCGTTCATCGTTTCGATGGACGATGGCAATTCCGCACGTGAGCCGGAACGGCACGCTGGTGATGACGCGGCGCATCGTCGGGATCGAAGGTGGCGACCTGATCAAGTTCATGCCTGCGTCCGGCGATATGAACGTCCTTGTCGAACCTGCCGGCCAGTACTACGACCCCGCCCTCTCCCCGGACGGATCGACGCTCGCCGTGGCCGGATTCGACCTCGGGGCCGTGGACATCTGGCTCATCGACTTCGAGAGCGGCCAGCATACGCGGCTGACCTACGACGACTCGACCAACGAGGTGCTGCCCCGCTGGTCACCCGACGGAAAGGTGATTGCGTGCGCCAGGACGACCGGATCAACCTTTGAGCGCGTCGGGCCCGACGATTCGATTCACTTCCTGGCCATCGACGGCAGCGGCGAGACCCGCGATCCGATCGAGGGCGGGTGGCCGACCTTCGACAACGAGTGGAGATTCGTCGTGTTGACACGTCTCGGAGAGGAGACAGGACTCGATCTGTACTCACTCAGCCTCGATGGTTCGTCCGAGCCGACCCCGATCCTGAACAGCTCCGCGACCGAGGAGCATCCGGCGCTCTCTCCCGACGGGGAATTTCTCGCCTACACCTCGGACGAGTCGGGCCGGCAGGAGGTGTACGTGACGCGCTTCCCGAGCGGGGAGGGCAAATGGCAAATCTCGACCGGCTCGGGCTCACTCCCGGTCTGGTCAGGGGATGGGAAACGGCTGTACTTCGCGGGGGAGGCGGCCAACGTCCTGGAGGTCGAGTTCAGCCGCGAGGGCCGGATCATGATCGGCCAGCCCCGGACGGTCATGGACGGCCCAGCGCTCGGGATCAACCCGTACAGCGGATTCTCGTTCGCGCCCGACGATCAATCGCTCTTGATGATCCGCCCCAAGGGCAAGTCCGAGCCGCCGGCGATCGGCGTGGTCAAGAACTGGTTCGAGGAGTTTCGGAATCGATGAGTGAATTGTCGGGCAACATTGTCCGCTACGAGATCACCCGCGAGATCGGCCGCGGCGGGATGGGCGTGGTCTATCTCGCCCGCGACACGAAGCTCGACCGCGAGGTCGCCATCAAGTGCCTGCCGGATGAGTTGGCGGATGACGCAGAGCGCCTGGCCCGTTTCGAGCGCGAGGCGAAACTGCTGGCGTCGCTGAACCACCCCCACATCGCCACGATCTTTGGTCTCGAAGAAGCGGACGGCAAGCAATACCTGATCCTCGAATACGTCGAGGGCGAGACGCTGGCGCAAAAACTGGACCGCGGCGCGATTCCTGTCACGGAGGCGCTCGCCATCGCG
>JACZRH010000276.1 GCA_022574815.1 Planctomycetota bacterium
CTGACGACGCGGGACCGCGCGGCTCCTGCGGAGCGGGCTCAGCGGGAGCTTTGCCCTCCCGCCGATGGAGATCGGTACGTCGGATCATTGACCCGACCTCCGAGCTGGAGCCGTCGTGCAAATGTCGTCGAGCCGAAACCCGAACTGCAAGCGAGCGCCAGTCCGAGCCGCCCTGTCCCGAGCCCGGTTTCCCGTTTTTGGCCCTCTTCCCCGTCCCCTCGAGCCCTTAATCCCTCAAGCCCTCGATCCCTCCAATTTCCTATTCGCTATTCTGAATTTGATCCCTGACACCCGTGCGCCTATACTATCTAGGAACTCTGGAGACCCTCCCATGCTCCCTCGCCCCCGCCACCAACCGCTTTCCCCGCGCCTCCCCGCGGCCTCCCTGCCTACCAAAATCAACATGCGCAAAAAGACTTCGCGAAAACTTGCGCACCTTGAGCCCCTTCCCCTCACGCTCACACGCACTCGATATTATCTGACGTACTCGGAGCCGGCCCCGAACCGATCCTCGAACTCGACGACGTCGACGCGCTGCACCGGCTCGATTCCGACGCCGCGACCCCGCGACCCAGTGGAATTCCGCCGCCCAATCGCTATCATGCGTTCGGCCGAAGTTTGATATCTCGCTTTCGCAGCAGGCACTGATGAAAGGAGCCGAACGATGAAAACGCGAACGCTGTCGTGGGCGTGCGCCGGGCTGATGCTCGCGCTCGCCGTCCCCGCTTTTTCGCAGGATTCCGGCGAAAAGAAAGGGCAGGAAGCAGACCAGCCGCAGATGACCGCCGAGCAGGAGGCCTGGATCAAGGCCGGATCGCCGGGCGCGAACCATGAGCATCTGAATTACATGATCGGGAAGTGGCAGTGCAGCCTGAAGATGTGGCATCCGGGCACCAGCGAGCCGATGGCCTCGACCGGTTCGTGTACGAACAAGTGGATCTTCGACAAGCGCTACGTGATCACCGAGTTCACCGGTGAGTTCATGGGCGAGCCCTTCTCGGGCGCCAGCGTCACGGGATACGACAACATCAACAAGCGCTATTTCACGACGTGGCTCGATTCGATGTCCACCGGCATGGTGACGTATTTCGGCTCGTACGACGAGTCGTCCAAGACCTTTACCTACACCGGTGGTTACAAAAGCCCGTTGGGCAAAGATTTGAAGATCAAGACCGTCATAAGAGTCGTCGGCGCCGACAAGCACGTCATGACCATGTACGAAGGCGAAAGCGGGTCGGACCTGGCCAAGCACATGGAAATAGTCTACGAGCGCGACAACGGCACTGCCGCCGCCGCCAAGCCGGTCGTTCACCTCGTGCAGGCCGGCTGCGCTATGTGTACGTACAAGATGGACGGCGTCGACGACTGCACGCTGGCGATCAAGATGGATGGGACCCCCTATCTGGTCACGGGCACGAACATCAGCGCGCACGAAGAGGGGCTCTGTGCGGCCCCCAAATACGCCAACGTGTCCGGCAAGGTTGAGGACGGCAAATTCGTCGCGACGAGCTTCAATCTGAAACCGTAACTTGCATCGGGACGGAGCGAAGCGCCCGGTCGGTCCAAACGGCCGACCGGGCGGCCCCCGAGGCCGTCCGTGGAAGAAATGATCGGCGGCTGCATTCGACGCACGTGCCCCACCCCTAAAGACGTGGGCCAACCGTCTGCTTGCGCCACCGCCCCGCTTCCAATCGTCGACGCTACCTTGCCACCTTGCTATTTCCTGATTGGAAACAGCGCCTCAAACAGCGCGTCCGTACGATTCCGCCAGCTCGGCCAGTCCGTCCCATCCGGCGCCTCGCCGCCCAGCGGTTTGTAACCGAGCTTTCGCAGCCGCTGGTCCAGCTCGCGGCCCGCCTTGACCATGCTCCATGACTCGAGCGGGCTTCGAAGATCGTACTTGCCCCAATCGAGATAAATCCGCAACGGATGATCTCCGGCTTTCTTGAGCACGCGATCGACCGCGACGAAGTCGACCATGAAAGGCGTCTGAAGCGCCAGCTTGCCGAACGTACTCGGATGACCGAACGTGCAAAAGATCGCCCCGAGCCCGCTGAAGCCGGACGAGACGTTGGCCCGCCCCTCGGCCGTGCGAACCGTTCGATACTTTTGGTCGACGAACGGAACCAACTCGTCCGCGACCATCGCGGCGTACTTGTCGAATGCGAAGAACGGCGGCGGGTGATTGATGAACACGACGATGAGCGGCGCCACGCGCTCGCCGATCAGATTGTCGAGCGCCGTTTCGTATTGTCCGCCCTCGCGGGCCATCATGCCCATGTGAACGTACGCGACCGGATAGCGCGCGTTGCCGTCCTCGTAGCCGTGGGGCAAGTAGACGTCGATCGACACCTCGGCTCCGAGAGTCTTGCTCGTGAGCTTTTGCGACTCGACCCGTCCGCGACGCGACGCATCCGGCTCATCCAGAAACGTCGGCCGCTTCCACCCAGGCATGGCAAGCCACGACACCTCCGTTTTGATGTTGCCCATCGCCATTTCCATGTCTTCGTTGAAGAACGAAATCGTTGTCGTGCGCGGATTGAGCGGATCGGTGATCTTCTCGAAGTCGCGCATGAACGCGTAGCTCAGCCGCGCGTTCGACTCGAGCCGGGCCGAAAGATAGAACAGATCCGTTCCCGCGGCGCGTCTCATGGGCTGGTCGTCGCCCACGCCCGCCAGGTCGCCGGCGACGGCCAGATCCTCACCCGGGCCGCGATAGATGAAGTGCATCAGTCCGTCCGGCTCGACGATCGGGAACGACGTGTTGGCGGCCATGAATCGGTCGACCACCGCCTTCTTGTCCGCCGCCGCGCTCAGCTCCTCGAGAAAGCCGGCGAACCGCGACCCGCTGATGTCGATCCCCGATTCCGCGCGGGCAATACCCGGCCGCGCGCCGCCGCGGATGTCGATTCGCGCGATCTCCTTCATCCCGCGAACGAAAATGCTGCCCTGCGCGAAGCTCGGCGGCGTCCAGACGAGATCATCGAGCGCCTGCAAACTCGCGACCTCGTGATACCCGCTCGAATCCGCCTTGATGACGTGGACGCTGCCCTTTTTGGTGGCGACGACGATGTGCCCGTCGACGACGATCGGAAATCCGTCGCCGGGCGCTCGCGACCGCCAGGCCGGCTTGCCCGTTCTCGCATCTACGCATGTGAAGATACGGTTGTTGCAGCCGTAGATGAAGCCGTCCTGATAGACTGGCACCGTGTAGGTGTTCCGAATGCAGCGCTCTTCCCAAAGTGGTTTGACCGATACTCCTGACGCACCATCCCGCGAAAGTTCCAGCAGAGTCGCGCGGTCTTCCTTGTGTGACAGGAACAGCCGGCCGTCGCCTACGGCCACCGGAACCAAGACCGCCGCCCCACGCTCGCCCGCCCCGCCGTGGGCGTGTTCCCAGAGTACGACCCCGTTGGCGGCGTCGATGGCGAGTAGGTTCTTGTCGCCGGCGGCGACCACCTGTCGCTTGCCGTTCAGGTTGATCAAGATGGGCGCCTGGTAGGACACTTTGTCAGTGCCGGCATTCCACAGCCGCTTGCCGCTGGCGGGATCGAATCCACTGACGGCGGCGTCCTTGGCCCCACCCTGAACGATCAAAACGCCGTCGACCAAGAGCGGCGAGGTCGCGAAGCCGTAGTGCGGCTTGACCGCGCCGTGCTCGCTCACGAGGTCCGCGGCCCATAGCTCCTTTCCGGTCTTCGCATCCAGTGCGAACAGCTTGCCGCTCGGGTGCAGCCCGAAGACTCGTCCGTCGGCGATGAGCGGCGTCGAGATCGGCCCGTCATGCGATCCGTCGCGGCCCTTGTAGGTCTTGTCGATCGTGTAGCGCCACAGTTCCCGGCCGTCGCCGGGATCCAGCGCGATCGCAAAATCGTTCACGCCGTCTGAGAACATGGTCACCGCGCGGCCGTCGACGATCGACACGCCGGAGTAGCCCTTGCCCAACGGGCGCTTCCAGGCGATTCTGAGCGAGAAGCCGTCGGCGTGCTCGAAAACGTGGGTTTCGGCTGAGACACCGTCAACGTTGATTCCTCGAAAACCCGGCCAATCCCCGGCGCCGTCGGCCGATGCTGCTTGCGACGGCAGCAGGAGTGCTAGCGCCGCCAACAAGGTCAAAGGCCCGCGCGTCCGCTGAACGTTGATAAACATTCGTCGTACTCCCATGGCGATCATGCCGATGTGCGCTGCTACGAGCGTGCATTTCATATGTGAGCGCCCTTGTCTTCGACCCGATTTGATGATTCTGCGCGAGGTGCCCCATCCGATCAAGGCTCGGATCGGACCCGCACAAGAAAGATCCGGCGATCGCGTCAGTTCCCCGGACCAAGAGCGGCCGGGCACCCGTTTGATCACCGCGCTCGCGCCTTTCGGTATCCGAGTGTGAAACTGCAAAAATCCGCATGGATTTTTCTGAAGTGCTCTAGTCTTGCGGAATTCGCTGAACCCAGCCGTATTCGTCGTCCGCGTCACCGAGTTGGATCGCCGTCAGCTTGTGATACAGCTCGGTGCAGCGCGGACCCGGTTCGCCATTCTCAGAATAGACCACTTTCCGGTCACGATACGTGATCGAGCCAATGGGTGTGATCACCGCCGCCGTCCCGCAGCAGCCCGCCTCGCGAAACGCGAAGATCTCCTCGACCTCGATCGGCCGCCGCTGCGGCCGCAGGCCCGCAGCCTCGGCCAGTGTGATGAGCGACTTGTTCGTGATGGACGGCAGGATGGACTTGCTGTCCGGCGTGACGTAGCGGTCCTCCTTTGTGATGGCAAAGAAATTCGCCGGGCCGGACTCGTCGATGTAGCGCTTTTCCTTCGCGTCCAGGTAGAGCACCTCGGTATACCCGCGCTGTTTGGCGGCGACGCTGGCTCGCATGCCCGCAGCGTAGTTCCCGCCGGCCTTGATGTCCCCCACGCCGAGCGGCGCCGCGCGGTCGACGGTCTCCTCGACCACCAGGTCGACCGGCTTGAAGCCGCTCTTGAAGTACGGCCCGACCGGCGAGAGGAACACGATGAACATGTACTCCTCGGCCGGCTTGACACCCACTTGCGGGCCGGTCCCCAGTACCAGCGGGCGGATGTAGAGGCTGGCGCCGGTTCCGTGGGGCGGTACGAACGCACGGTTGGCGTTGACCACGCGGAAGACGGCGTCGATGAAGGTCTCTTCCGGCACCGGGGGCATGAGCAGCTTCTGGCACGAGCCCATCATGCGGCGGGCATTCTCATCGATCCGGAACACCACCACGTGGCCGCCCTTGGTCTGAAACGCCTTGAGCCCCTCGAAGCACTCCTGTCCGTAGTGCAGGCAGGTTGAGGCCATGTGCAGGGGCAGCGTCTCGTCGGCTGTGAGAACGCCGTCGTCCCAGGCCCCGTCGCGCCAGGTGTAGCGGATGTTGAGGTCGGTCCGGTGGTATCCAAAGGTCAGGTTGGCCCAATCCAGGTCGGCCTGCTGCATGTCGCCTCCTTCCGACGCGAAGCTTTGCGATGCCGCGCTAGCGAATCGGCGTCGCCTGAAGCCCGCCGCGTCGCCTTCCTGCCCAGCTCACACTATACTCGACCGCGGCCCGTGGCGCAATCATCCGATAAAAGCGGCTTGTGCGAGCCGGCGAGGGACTCGAGCTTCCAGACGACGAACTTCGCAGACCGGTAGGTGTTGCAAGTCACGGCGGGAGCGGTAGAGCCGCCGGCGCGCTGCGTGTGGAGTCGCGAGCGTCAGCAAGCGGGTTGCGCTGTGGGAAGCCGCGACTCTTCGCTACCCGCTCCTTACGCTCGGGGCCTGACTCAAGACGCGCGGGTGCCCCCTTTGAACATCCATCTCGATTGGCCCGCGTCGCGCACGCGAGGCCGAGCTGCCGGTTGACTCTCGCAACGGACTTCCGTAGGCTGAGTGACGAAACGCCAACTTGATAGAGCCTCTGGAGTTAAGTTCCGTGCTCCGTCCGGCGTTAAGCGCTGCGCTGGCGCTCGCCAAACTCCATGCTGGTTCGCCGCAGGCCAAGGTGGCGTGAACTCAGTCCGTTCACGCCGGCGTTCGGTCGACGACGGTGAATCATGAAAAACAAAGCCGTTCGCCTCGGCTTGGGTTTCCGACGCGTGAGGCGTCGCCTCGACGACCGGCTATTCGCGCAATCGACCGTATTGCGGGAAAGGAGCCACCATGCGAACAGGCGACACGGCGAAGACGACGACCGGCTTGATGATCCTGTGCGTGCTGCACTTCGTGGGGCTACCGCCGGCGGCAGCCCAGTTTTCCGCACACAATGTCTCGCTCTATAGCTGGATCGACCTGAGTACGTTCGGCGCCACTTCCGGCAACGACTGTTGGGGCTACGTATCGCCAGCGGGGCGCGAATATGCGCTGATGGGCGTCAGAAACAAGGTGGCCTTCGT
>JACZRH010000277.1 GCA_022574815.1 Planctomycetota bacterium
GGCGAAGAAACGCTCGTCCGTCTCGTGGTGTACGAGTTCGTCGCAGCTCACGTCCGTCCCGAGCGTGTGTCTCAGGACCTTGAACGGCCGCCGCGCCGCGTCCAGCACGGTGTAAAAGAGCGTCTTGTTGTCGTTGCCCCATTCGAGGCCGTAGTACGTATTGGGAATCTCGTCCGCCAACAATTTGCCGGTCGCGAGGTCCTTGACGCGAAGGGTGTAGGTTTCCGAACCGTTCGTGTCGGTGGAGTACGCCAGTAGTTTGTGGTTCGGGCTGATCTCGAACGCGCCGACCCGGAAATACTCTTTGCCCCGGGCGAGTTCGTTTTCATCCAGCAAGATCTCCTCGGCCGCGCCGGGACCGGCTTTCCGACGGCAGCGCAGGCGATATTGCAGGCCCTCGAGCGTGCGCGTGTAGTAGAAATACGCGCCGTCCCGGACGGGGACCGACGAGTCATCCTCTTTGATCCGGCCTTTCATTTCCTCAAAAAGACGCCGCTGAAGCTTGCCCGTGTGCTTCATCACGGCTTCGGTGTGCGCGTTCTCGTCCTCCAGATACTCAATAACCTTCGCGCTGTCGCGCTCGCGCAGCCAGGCGTAATCGTCAATGCGCGTATGCTCGTGCATGGTTGATTCCTGCGGGACGCGGGCCGCGATCGGTGGCACCGCCGGCCCCAGCGACCGGCAACCGCCGAACGCGAGCACCGGGCAGATGAGAATAGAACGGCAGATCATTGGGTACGAGGGGCAAGCCGGCAGTTTCATGCTGCGTGTACCTCCGTCGGAATCCGCGCAGCCTACCCTCGGGCGACCACAGGATGCAAGCGATTCGTCGTCAAGCCGGTTACGATGATCGAAATGGTCACAAGCGTGCCAACGGAGTGCGCCGACTTCGAACAATACGGGCCGGACCACGTCGCCGCGCTGCTGGTTCTCGCGGGGATCACGACCGTGTTGTGCGCCCTGCTGCGCCGCAGCCGCGGCCGACCGTCCGAGGACGCGATCCGCCTCGCGATCTGCTGGTCGCTCGGTCTCTTGCTGCCGGCGATCGCGGTCTTCGAACAAATCTATGAGGCCGCGCGCGGTTGGTGGTCACTCGAGGAATCGTTGCCGCTGCACCTGTGCGACTTTGCGGTCGTGGTCACGTCCGCTGCGCTTCTCGCGGCTCGCGCGGCGAGGGGCGGGGTTCTGGAAAACCGCCTGGACGCGCGGCAGCGTCTCTTCGAACTGTCCTACTTCTGGGCCATCGGCGGCACGCTCCAGGCCATTTTGACTCCGGACCTGGCCTTTCGCTTTCCACATCCCGCATACCTCTCATTCTTCGCCAGCCATGGCGGCATTCTGGCGGCCGTGTTGGTCATGACCGTCGGGCTGGGCCTGCGCCCGCGGCGCGGCTTCGTAATCCGGGCCGGCGTCGTCACCGGCTTGGTTGCGATGCCCGTGGGGCTGGTGAACTGGCTGATCGGCGCCAACTACATGTATCTCTGCGGCAAACCGAAACACGCGTCGATCTACGACTACTTTGGACCGTGGCCATGGTCGCTGATCACGCTGATGCTCGTCTGTGTCATAACGCTCCTGATTCTCTACTCGCCGTTCTGGTTTCTGAATCGAGCGGCAGACCTCGCAGAGCCGACCGTCCCAGAATCTCGCGTTGAGCGTTGAGACGAGGCGAGGGCCGGCATGGCGTACAACCACCCCGCCTCGGACCCATCCGAGGCGGGGCGTTCGCTTGTGTCGGGCGCGCCAATAGCGCGCGGGGCTCGCAACGATAGACGGCCCGCTTATTTGGGCTCGTCCTCCTTCGAAACCCAACTGCCGTCTTTCAACTGGACCAAGACGCCGCCCTGTCCGCCGTTGAGAATGAACACGCCGGCGGAGCCGCCCTCGACTTGGCGTAGTTGGCAAGTGCCGTTCACGGCTTGGTTCTTGCAGAAATCATGCAATTCCTGCTTCGTCAGCGTGCCGTCGCCATCGAGGTCCGCTTCGGGATGCCGTTCGAGCACGCGCGACAATCTGCGCGACATGAGCTGCCGCGAAAACGCCTCGCGCTCGTCAGCCGTCAGCTTGCCGTCACCATTGGCGTCGGCCTTCGGATTCATCTCGAGGAACACCGCGTTCGGCGTCTCGCGGGCCAGCGTGACGTAGCTCGCGACATCTTCGGATGTCAGATCGGCCTGGATGTTATGGAGGACCCAGGCCGCCGGACGTTCCACGCGGTGCAGCAGAGCCTTTTGGTGCTCGTTGAGCTCGATGCGATGGAGTTCGCCGGCTTCTTCACCACCTTCGTCTCCCGTCGCTCGGTGCAGCACGCGGAAGCGCACGCGTGTCGGCGACGCGCCGCCGATCATGAGCCGGGCCGCTTCGCTCGCACTCAACTCGCCGTTTTCGTCACGGTCGGCTTTCGGAAACTGCGCCAGCACGGCCGCCGGATCGGTCATGGCCGCCGCGATGAGGAAGGCGTCGTGCTCGACCCGCGCGACCTTTCCGTCGCCGTTGCTGTCGGCGGCCGGGTGCTGCTCGAAGAGCCGTGCAAGGGCCTGTGCGCCGACCTCTGTGTGCAATTGGAAAACGGCATGTGCGCCCTCGGCGTCATCGCTGACAAAGTAGGCGACGCCCTGCGGCCAGGCGATGTCAGCTACCTCTTGGACGCTATCGCGGCCCAGCCTCCGCACGACCCAGTGCGCGTTGCCGGTTTCGTCGCCGTCGGCCGGCTGCAATACGATAATGGCGTGCTCACCCTGGGCGGGCTTGTCTTGCGCGGCCTTTTCATCCGTCGCCTGTGCGCCGCTCAGCGCGAAAGCGGCCCAACCGGCCACGAGCAGGAACAAAGGAAGCTTCACCCATCGGCGGTTTCGCCGAACTGCGGGGACATTCAAGATCATTTCGATTCTCCTTTCGACAGTGAAGACATTGGCCGCCATAGACGCGGGTGCGACGCCCGACCAGCTCGAGCGGGCCGGCCGCACGGCGCCGAGCAAACAGCGCGCGTATTGCCCGGGCGTCAGTGGCCCATGACGAAGGGCCCATTCGTCACAGACCGACTCACGCGCCAGGTCGATACGCCGATTGACCCAGGCTACGACAGGCCAGAAGAACAGGATCGTGCCGGCGAACCACTGCAGATAGCGCACCAGCAAGTCGCCGCGCCGCAAGTGCGCGATCTCATGCAGCACGACCGCCTCGAGCTCGCGGCGGTGTTTCAGTTGTCGGTGGGACAGGACGAGTGTCGGCCGCAGCACGCCCAGGATAAAAGGCGCCGGCGCCGTGTTGCTCATCCGCACGGTCGGGGCGCGCCGCAACCCAAATCGCTGACTGATCCCCGCGACCAAGCCGCGGGTCGACTCGTCGGCCAGCGGCAGCCGCCGGCACTCGGCCCGCAGGCGCAAGTGGGCGCGGCAGCGGACCGTGGCAACGATCGCAACACCCAGGACGTACGCGCACCCAAACAGCAGCGCGACGGGCAGCTCACGATTCTTCGCAAACACGGACTCGGAAATCGGTGCTGCCGCCCCGGTCACGGGAATCCAGGTCGCGGGAAAACCGGCGACGTTCGCGTCTACCGGCTCGGCAGCGGATATCGCGGCGAAGGGAATCAAAGCCGACAAGGCCGTGATCGACGTCGCCATCGAGACGGTCAAGGCGGGTCCGACCGGCAGGATGAACTTGATCAAGACGATCAGCCAAAGCACGCCGTGCCAAACCGCGTGTACTCGCCGAAACGCATATCGCACGAGCAAGCCGGTAATCAGCGCCAGTGCGGTTCCAAGCAGAATCGCCTGACCGACCCAGGCCAGCACGGCCCGGGCTGCGTCGTTGAGATCGACCAGGAACCCGTCGACGATCATTTTTCGGCCCCCCCACCGCTCGAGCCCTGGTCGCCGGCTTTTTGCTCCCGCTCGCGGTCCTCGATTTTGGACTCAATTCTTCGCAGATCATCAGGCGTGAGCTCGGCTTCTTCGGCGAGCCGCAGGACGAGCTCGCCGGCCTGGCCGTCGAAGACGGTGTTCAGAAACTGCTTGAGCCGCTGCGCGAGCACTTGTTCACGTTGCACGGCGGGGCTGTAGACGAACGGCTGCCGGGCGCGATCGACGGAGAGCGCGTCCTTGACGGCAAGCTGGTTCAGCAGCGTCATCACGGTCGTGTAGGCGGGGGCTTCGTCGCCCTCGGCGGTCAGACGGTCCTTGACGTCTCGCACGGTTGCCCGGCCGATTCGCCAGAGCACCTTCATGATTCGCAGTTCGGCGGCGGTAATGTGGGGCAGTTCGGTTGCCATGTTTTCGACCTCGTCTACTATGTACATCGGAAGACTACTACGTTCATAGTAACCGGTCAAGAATTTCCTTGCTTTTTCTTGCCACCCGCCCGCCGGGGGGCCATGCCGCCAGCGCTTGCCGTCGCTGAAACGACCTGCTAGACCTCTGTAATCATGTCCCGTGAACCGGACCAATCCAGTCTGCTCGCCCGGGCGCTCGCGCCGCTGGCGGGCCTGTCGGCCGGGGTGCTGTGCAGCCAACTCTCCGATTTCCTCAAGCAAGTCGCCTTGGTCGGCGGCACGGCGGCGGTCGCCGGACTGAGCGGCCCAATGACCTGGACGGTTCTCGCCGTCGCCGGTCTTTTCGGCGTCACCGAATCCTGGCGAAGCAGCGAACAGAAAAAGAAGGCCCGCCGCCTGGCCGAGCGACTGGACAAACTCGCCGACCGCCAGGACACGGCCCTCGCAGTGCTGCGCGACATTGCCGACGGCAAGACCGGCGTCACACTGGACGGGATTTCCGAGCGGGAGTTTGCCGACCGGATCATCGCCGGCCTCCACTCGGCCGGCTTGGCGACAACTGAGCAGGTTGCGCGTCTCCGCAAGGAATTGAGCGCGGCCCGCGTGGAAGATCGTATCTTCCACAACACGGCCGACCTGCTGCTGCGCGAGATCCGCGAGAGTTTGCAAACGCTGCACGCCACGCTCGGCGACCGACTCCCCGCGCCGCCGCCGCCGAACAACAACTTCACCGAAGCCGGCATTCAGCCGAATCTTGACTTCGTCGGCCGCGAGCAGGTTCTGCGGGACTTGCACGCGCAGCTTACGGCCGGCGACGTCGCAATCACGCACGCCGTCTCGGGTGAAGGCGGCATCGGCAAGACGCAGGTCGCGATCCGCTACGCCTTCGAACACGCCGCCGACTACGACGGCCGCTGGTGGTTGGACGCTTCCAAAGAAGCGCTCGCCGGGCAAATCGCCGCGCTGGCCCGCACGCTGGGGATTCCGCTCCCGCCCAACGCCAAGCCGGAGCAGATCCGCGGGGCGGTGTGTGAGCGGCTTTCGCTGGGCAAGCACCTGCTGGTCCTGGACAACCTCGAGCAGCTCGCCGATTTGGATGGTTTCACATTACCCGAGCCGTCGCGCGTACTGGTCACCACGCGGCACACGGACCTGCCCACCGACCGCGTGCTCAAATTCCCGCTCGACGTACTCCTGCGCGATGAGTCGCTCGCCCTGCTCCGCAAGCACCGCGATGACTTGACCGGCCCCGAGCACGACAAGGCCCTCTCGAGCGTAGCCGAACATCTGGGCGATCACGCGCTGGCGCTGGCGCTGGCCGCCTCGTATCTGCGCAAGCGCCCCAACGTCACTGCGGCCGAACTGCTCGAGCGTCTTCAGCGCGCCGACGTGGGCGACAAGGCACATCCCTTCCAGAGTCTGACGCCTGAAGACCACACTGCCGGCTACGAGCGCAGCGTCTACGCTTCGCTCAGTCTGCACCTGCCCGATTTCCGCGACACGCCGGCGATGAAGCTGCTGGCGCTGGCGGCGCACTGCCATCCCGACGCAATCCCGCTCAATGTGTTCTTCGACGCGAGCGACGAGGCGCAGGAGACGGTGGAAAACCAGCTCGCACAACTCGCCGACGTCTCGATCATCCGCTACGCCGGGACCGTTTCGATCCACCGGCTGATGCAGGAGGTCGTCCGCGTCGAGCTCGACGAGACCGCGCGCCGCGCCGCGCTGACCGCGCTCGTCGGCCAACTCGCGGCTCGTTTCGATGACGCGGAGGACTACCGCAACTGGGCCGGGCAGGACGGCTACGGCCCCCAACCACAAGCGGCGCTCGCCCACGCCGAAGCGCTCGCCGACATCCCCCGCTCCGGCTTCCTTGGCAACCAGCTTGGCCTCTACCTTCAAAACCGGGCGCGTTTTGACGACGCCCTGGCCGCGCTGCGAACCGCCGAGCGGATCGACCGCGCGGCGTTCGGCGACGAGCACCCGGAAGTGGCAACGGACGTCAACAACATCGGCGGCGTGCTGTTTGACAAGGGCGATCTGGACGGGGCGCTCAAGTGCTTTCGCGAGGCCGAGC
>JACZRH010000278.1 GCA_022574815.1 Planctomycetota bacterium
ATAAGCGGCAGTCCTATACGGCCACCTCTACTGCCTCGTCTTTCACCACAATCCGGTTGACGTGTCCCACAAGGAAGCTGCGGCGCCCATCCATGTCGAGGGATTCCCAGTTGTCCAAGGTTTCGGCAACGTCCACGGGTCTTCCGGCCATCGATGCCCTTCGGCGCGCTGTGTCCAGCTCGACGAGATACTCGCCGGGAGCCAGGCGCGCGAGTGCTAGATCGATCTGGATCGGCTGCCCCGGTGCGGGCGGCTGCACGGCTCCCGCCACCGCGGCCAGTGCGGCGACGCCGAGCACGGCGGCCAACGGGACGCCGCGGGGGCCGCGCAAGACGCGGCCGGGCAGCCGACCTCGGCCCCGGCCGGGACGACGCCGGTTTATTCCCGTGTCATCGAAGTGCACGGCGACGTACAGCACGCGCCGTTCGGTTCGCAAGACTGGCAGGCGTGCAAGCTGGACGACGCGTACCCGGCCCGTACGAAGATTCGCACGGGGATTCGGTCGTCGATCCAGTTCCAGATCGGCGACGAGGAGCCCTATAGCGCGCTGTTGATTGAATCGGTCGGGCTGACGTTCCTGAGCGAGACCTACAAGACGCGGGACACGAAACGAGTCCGCATCGGCGTCAGCTACGGGAAGATCCGCGCCGGCGTCGCCGAGGGCGGGCTGAAGAGTGATTTCACCGTTGACAGCCCGGTCGCGACGCTTTCGAAGCGCGGCACGTGGAACTTCGGAATGTCGTACGAGCGGGCGACCGACCGTTTTGAGATCTTTCTGCTCGACCGCGGGCTGGTCGACGCACTGAACAAGATCACCGGCCAGCAGCGGCGCGTGCAGCCGGGCCAGGCGGTCACGCAGGCCATGCGGCGCTGGTTAGACGAAGTGCAGACGCGCCGCAACGTGTCGGTCATCGACATCCTCGGTCAGGAAGACATGGAGATCGCGTTCAACCGGATCAAGCAGGATGGGCTCGGGGTAGTCAATGTGGGCGGCGGGCAGGCGCAGTTGATCAACCTCTCGACACCGCTGGCGCGGACGCAGTTTGCGGAGATGGTTGAACGGACGCTGTTAATGACGCCGTTGCCGCCGGTCACCCGTCCGCCGATCGTGCGGCCGGAGGGTTTCTTCGGCACGGGCCGCGGGGACGATTTGATTCGGGTGATCATCGACCAGAACAATCCGCTGGTGCAGCGCGGCTTGGCGCGGCCGGGGACTTATTCGATTCGCCGTTCGGCGTTGGAGGGCTGGTTGAAGGCGCACGGGCGGGGGCGCTGAGTGAGGGCGTGGATGACTCCCTGAAGTGTGCGCCCCAGGGGGAGCGGCGCGGTTGAATCCAAGACGATTTTTCGATTCCAATGCACAGGCTGGTCGGAGCGCGGAATGTCGGACATTGTCATTCCGAGCACCGCGAAGAATCTTGCTGGGCCCTGGGTCAGATGCTTCACTTCGCTCAGCATGACGCTTGCTGTTTCGTGCTCCCAGCAATGACGCCTGGGCGCGCTTCTCGCGCGGGATTGATCCAAACGCCTCGTGAAGCGATGATGTGGGCGTAATCATTGCGGCAAAGGAGTGCGGATGGGCGTGAAATTCACCAAGATGCACGGGCTGGGCAACGACTACGTCTACGTCAGCCTCTTCGAACAGAACGTGGACGACCCGGCCAAGCTCGCCCGGCGGGTGAGCGATCGGCATCGCGGCGTCGGGGGCGACGGGCTGATCCTGATCGGCCCGGGCGGCGGCGGGGCGCACGTGCGCATGGAGATGTTCAACGCCGACGGGTCGCCGGCCGAGATGTGCGGCAACGGGATCCGCTGCGTGGCGAAGTTCGCGTACGAACGCGGGCTGGCGCGCGAGAATCCGTTGCGGGTGCGGACCGACGCCGGCCTGCTGACACTCGATCTGACGATCGACGAAGACGACCGCGTGTGCGAGGTCCGCGTCGACATGGGCGCGCCGGTGCTCGACCCGAAGCGCATCCCGGTGGCACTGGGCGGCGAGCGCGTCGTGGGGACGACGATTCCGCTGCTCGACAAGCTGCTCGAGGTCACGTGTGTGTCGATGGGCAACCCGCACGCCGTCAGTTTCTGCGACAGCATTTTGCGCGTGCCGCTGAGCGACTGGGGGCCGAAGCTGGAGCGGCATCCGCTGTTTCCGCAGCGGATCAACGTTCATTTCGCTCAGGTCGTCCGACCCGATTTCGTGAAGATGATCACCTGGGAGCGCGGGACCGGAAAGACGCAGGCCTGCGGCACGGGCGCCTGCGCGGTGTGCGTCGCCGGTTTCTTGACCCATCGGACCGAACGGGCGATCACGGCACAACTGCCCGGCGGCATCCTCAAGCTCGAATGGGACGAGGCCAGCGACCATGTGTTCATGACCGGGCCGGCGACCGAGGTCTTTGTCGGCGAACTGAGCGAGTGAGTCCCGGGCACACAGCTCCCACGCCGCGCCGACGCGGTCGTCCGTAGATCTTGGCTGCGGCTCAGAAGAGTGCGGGACCGCCGCGATCGGCCACGCCCGCAGAGGTCACCATCCATTTCGACGACCGGCCGGTTCCGCTGCCGAGGCACTCGAAGGACGGATCGATGTCGGCGCCGTCGAGTCGACCGTCGTTGCTGATGTCACTGCGTAGGACGCCGACTTCACGCCTTCTTACGGGCACTGCTGAACTGTCAGCGTCGCGGGCTCGCTGATCTGGGCGCACTGCGTCGATGTCACGACCACGTCGTATACGCCACCGTCGCTCAGTTGAGCGGCAGCGATAATGAACAGGGTGGCCGTGGCGCCAGGGATTTCAACACCGTCCTTACGCCACTGATACGTGAGACCTTGCCCGACGGCGGTGACGCTGAACAGGACCGGGTCGTTCTCGCAAACCGTCTGGCTGAACGGATGCGTGAAGATGAGGGTCGCAACGGTTATCGTAGCCGGGTCGCTCAGGGCCGTGCCGCACGGGTTCGTGATCCGCACCTCGTAGATCCCGGCGTCCTGGGGCGTGACCGCGCTGATCTGATAGGTTGCTTGCGTCGCACCAGGGATTAGTGTCCCGTCCTTGCGCCACTGGTAGGTCAAGCTGATGCCGTCGGAGTCGACGCTCAAAGTGAGCGTATTGCCTACACACAGATCCTGCCCTTGTGGCTGCTGATTGATGGCGATATCGGGGCAGCGAATGCCGGCCAGACAACTAAAAAAGGGATCGATGTCGGCGCCATTGAGGGTCTGGTCGCAATTCATGTCGCCGCGCAACACGTCGCATTTTGGAAAGGCGAGCTGATAGGCTGTCGGATCGCCGAGCGCGAGAAAGAACGGGTCGATATCGCCCCCGTTGAACGTACCGTCGCAGTTCAGGTCGCCCGCGAGCGGGCGCACAATCGAAATATCGGCATCGCTGATGTCCTCATAGTTGGTGCCGGCGTTGTCCATGCGGACGCGCACCCGCACCTGGTCCGAGACGGCGTTCGGGATCACCCAGTCGTACTCGTGCAGGCTGCCGACGCCCTGACTGCCGGGCGGTAGATTCATCTCAATCACAATCCACGGGCCGTTTGAACCGGTGACTGAGTACCACAGGTCCCAATTCAGCAGGGTGTGCTGAATAGCAATGGTCCACTGGACCGTAAAGACGGAGCCGACGCGAAGTTGCTCGCCGCCGTTCGGAACAATCAGCCGGACGTGCCCGAAGACGGGCGCGGCGGCGAACAGCAACAGCGCGGCGACGGACGCGGTTTTGGCGCGCGACAGACGCGAAAGAGCCATGAGTGCTTCTCCCTTCGGACTTATCTGAGACCACCGGCATGGCGCCACGGCGTGGCGACCCACATCACCATTTGCCCTTCACGGCATTCTACCAGAGTCCGCGAGAGGTTGCGAGGGTTTATTGGCACGCACGACGGAGGGCGCCTGAACGCCGGTGGGGTGAGATTCCCAACTCGTCCCCACCCCGGGGGGGGGGGGTGTTCCTTCCGCAAACCCCCGGCGAAGCGGAGGAGTAGCGGTGGGCGCGACGACGCGTTAAGAGGGACGAATCGAGATTCTTTGAAAAGGGCGTCGGGCCGAATTCTTTGCTTCAGGCGAATAGGTGACCGACAGCAGCGAAGACCGTGAGCTGCTCGAGCGAGCGACAAGCGGCGACCAATCGGCCTTGGTCGCGCTGCTCGAACGGGACGGTCCGCGCGTAGAGCGACTGCTGGCATCGAAGATCGGATCGAAGTGGCGCGGCGTGCTGTCGATCGAAGACGTCATGCAAGTCACCTATATCGAGGTATTCCTGCACATTCACGAGTTTCAGCCGCGCGGCGACGGCGCGTTTCATGCGTGGCTGAGGCGCATCGCCGAAAACAACCTGCGCGACGCCGTGCGCGATTTAGGCCGTAAGAAGCGGCCGCAGCCGGACATGCGGATCGGCACGGCGCAGCGCGACGAATCCGCGGCCGCGTTGCTCGATCAGCTCGGGTTCACGAACGCCACCCCCAGCCAATTCGCCGGTAAGCGCGAGGCGGCGCGCGCGTTGGACTCGGCCCTGAATCGCCTGCCGGACGACTACGCCCAAGTGATTCGCAGCTACGAGCTCGAGGGCGAGCCCGTATCGGCGGTGGCGGCTGCGATGAATCGATCCGCGGGCGCCATTTACATGCTTCGCGGCCGGGCGCTGGATCGGCTGCGGGAGATCATCGGAACCGAATCGATGTTTTTCAGCGACGGCGCGTGAGTGACGCAGCCGCGGCGGCGCTTGAATGGGATGAGCGTTTTCTGGTATCGAAACTATGACGTCTTCGAACCGACATCATGAGTTGATCCGCCGGGCTCAGACCCAGGTGAACCGGCTGCGGAGTCGGCTCGCGGATGCGTCCACCACAGCTTCATCGGATACGCAATCGTCGAGCCGGGCCACGCCGCCGGCCCCCCTCGGCTACCGCATCCTACGTGAGATTCATCGCGGCGGTCAGGGAATCGTTTATCTGGCCGAACAGGAGTCGACCCGTCGAACGGTGGCGCTGAAGGTCATGCGCGAGGGCCCGCTGGCAAGCGAAGCGGAACGCGCGCGGTTCAGGCAGGAAGTGCGCCTACTCGCCGCACTCCGGCATCCGCATATCGTCACGATCCACGACAGCGGCGAAAGCGGCGGCCGATTCTACTACATCATGGACTACATCGAGGGCCTGCCGCTGGACGCGTTTGTACGCGTGAATCGGCCGGCGGTGAACGATGCACTGCGGCTGTTCGTCAAGATCGCCGACGCCGTGAATGCGGCCCATCTGCGGGGCGTGATCCACCGCGACCTCAAGCCGCCCAATGTGCGGGTGGACGGCGACGGCAATCCGCACGTGCTCGATTTCGGGCTGGCCAAGGTGATCGGCGAGGATTTCGGCTCAACCGGCGGCACAGCGGCGCTGACGCGCACCGGCGAATTCGTGGGCTCGCTTCCCTGGGCCAGTCCCGAGCAAGCCGAAGGACGGCATGACGATGTGGACCTGCGGACCGACGTCTATGCGCTCGGCTTGCTGCTGTACCAGATGCTCACCGGAGAACTGCCCTATGGCCTCTCCGGCTCGGCCCGCCAGATTCTCGATACGATCGTCACGAAGCCGCCGATTCGTCCGAGCGAACTGCGGCCCGACATCGACGCGGATGTCGAAACGATCGTCCTCAAATGCCTGGCGAAGGAGCGCGAACGACGCTACCAGACGGCCGGCGAGCTCGCGCAGGATGTCAACCGCTATTTGAAGGGACTGCCCATCGAGGCCCGTCGCGACTCGATGGTCTACGTGCTCAAGAAGCACGCGGCGCGGCACAAGCTGGCCGTCGCACTCTCGGGTGCGCTGCTCACAACGGTACTGGCCGGCGCGGTCGGCATGTTCGTCCTATGGCTGCGAGCGGCGCAGGAACGCGACGAGGCTCAACGCGCTCGTCAGGCTGCAACGGATCAAGGCGAGATCGCCGACGCCCGAGCCGCCGACGCCGAAGCCGTGACGAAGTTCCTGCAAGCGCTGCTGGCGGACGCCGATCCGAGTCAGCACGGCGGACGGGAATTGACGGTGCGCGCAGCGCTCGACGAAGCGGCGGAGTTGGTCGACCAGGGGCAATTCGACGGTCGCCCGAGAGTGGAGGCGGCCGTGCGCAGCACGCTGGGGACGACCTATGACGCGCTGGGCGCGCCCACCATTGCGGTTCGACACTTTCGCCGCTCGGTGGACCTGCACGAGAGCGAGTTCGGCCCGCAGCACGTAGGCACCGCAGCCGCGCTGTACGACCTTGGCGTATTGCTGGTCGAGTTGGGCCGCAGCAATGAAGCCGAGTCGATCTTGCGGCGCGCGCTGGAGTGTTTTCGCCGGGCTCACGGCGGCGC
>JACZRH010000279.1 GCA_022574815.1 Planctomycetota bacterium
CATCTGCGCCGTGGTGCCGCTTCGGCTGGTGGCGCACGAACTGATCACCAATAGCCGCACGAACCTGCTGTGCGTCGGCACCGGGGACTCGCTCCGGAAGGTCGTCTCGCTGCTACGAAACGGGCAGCGTTCCGTCTATCAGGTTGTCGGCCACGTGCGTGTGCGCGAGGGGCCGGCACGATCGAACGGCCACGGACCAAACGGGCGAACGGACAATCGTCTGGCGTCCAGCCTCGAGGCCGTCGAGTTCGAGCGGGTTTGCCCGTGTCTGGGCACGATCCGGGACATCCGCACCATCCTCGAGACGCACGACATCGACGAGGTGGTGGTCGACGCGGGGCTCGCGTCTGATCCCGCGGTCGGCGAAGTCGTCCTGACCTGCCTCGACAAGCGCTGCCGGGTGGCGGACCAACCCACGTTCGTCGAAGAGCTGCTCGGCGAGGTGCCCGCCGAAGACATCACGCCGCAGTGGTTCCTGCTGGCTAACGTTCACCCGAGCGGCAGCTACGAGACGGTCAAGCGCATCCTCGACGTGGTCGTGTCGATCCTCGGTCTGGCGATCACGCTCCCGTTCTGGCTTCTGGTCGCGCTGGCGATCCGCCTGGACAGTCGCGGGTCCGCGATCTTCAATCAGGCACGCGTGGGCCGGCACGGGCGCGTGTTCTCCATGTTCAAGTTTCGCACGATGCGGGCGGACGCCGAGAACGGCATCGCGCGTTGGGCGGCCCGCAACGACGACCGCGTGACGCGGGTCGGGCGTTTTCTGCGAAAGACGCGCATCGACGAACTGCCCCAACTCTGGAACATCCTGCGCGGCGACATGTCGCTGGTAGGACCGCGGCCCGAGCGGCCCGAGTTCGTCGATCAGCTCTCGGAGATCATTCCGCACTACCGGCAGCGCCACCTGATCAAGCCCGGACTCACGGGCTGGGCTCAGATCCACTATCGCTACGGCGCGAGCGTCAACGACGCGCACCGAAAGCTGTGCTTCGACCTGTACTACCTGAAGCACCGCACGATCGATCTCGACGTGGGCATCCTGATCCGGACGCTGGGCACGTTCCTGGTCGGGTCGCGCTGAGCGCGGCGCGCTAACAAAGTCCCCCGATTGAATAGCCGATAAACGCTCCGGCGAGAGCGGGTAAACACGTAGCGCCCGTCCTCCCGGCGTAGCAAGAGCACGTTTGAATTGCCCTTCACCGGACGACGATCGGCACCATGAAGATCGCGCTGCTGCATTCAACCAACCCTAGCCGAAAGGCCGCCGTCAATAAAGATCTGAACGGCGGCCTCGGGACGGCGGACGAGTACGGCCGCTCGCTCGGCGGCCGGCTGCTCACGTTTCTCAAGCGCAAGTACGTCTGCCTGCCGGTCGTATCGATTGCACACATCCAAGCGATCCTCAAGCGCCAAGGGCACGCGGTCGAATACTTCGAGGACCGCCTGCCGTGCGAGCCCTTCGACGTCGCCCTGTTGCTCGGCTCGCTGGTCGACCTTCAGAACGAGAACCGGATCGCGGCCGAAACCAAGCGACGATTTCCCAACAGCCGCGTCGGCGTGTTCGGCCCGTTCCCCGCCCGGTTTCCCGGCCAGTATCCGGCGACGGACTTTGTGATCGGCGGCGAGGCCGAAGCTTTCTTTCTCGAATGCGGCGCGGAGCGAATGCTCTGCGAGGACGGGCTGATCCGCAACGACGCGACGCTCGACTTGAACGACCTGCCCGCCCCCGACTACAGCGGCTTTCCAATCGAACGCTATTCGTACGCCCCCATGCTCCCACGCCGCCCCTACCTCCCGCTGCTGGCCAGCAAGGGCTGCCCCTACTCGTGCCGTTTCTATTGCTCGTACGGCGAGTACCAGGGGCCGCGCATACGCCAGCGCCGCGCCGAGCTGGTCTACGCCGACCTGCGGTACGTGGCGCGGGCGTACGGAGCCCGCTCGGTGCAGTTCCGCGACCCGCTTTTCGGAATGGACCGATCCTGGGTGTTGGACTTCTGCCAACTTCTGATCGAGCGGCCGCTCGACGTCGAATGGGGCATGGAAACGCGGGCCGACCTGCTCACGCCGGAGTTGCTCGAGCGTATGCACGCCGCCGGCCTGCGCTCGGTCAACCTGGGTGTCGAGACGGGTGACGCACGGATCGCGAAAGCCAATCGCCGCAAGCTGGTCGATGACGACCACCAGACGATGATTCTCGAGCACGCGAAACGCATCGGCGTGCGGATCAACGCGTTTTTTATGCTCGGGCTCGAGGGCGACACGCCCGAGTCAATGCGCGCCACCGCCGATTTCGCTTTGGCGGCCGATCCGACGGCGGCGCGCTTCTCGGTCAGCACGCCCTATCCCGGTACCGGGTTTTACGAACAGCTCGCGCGCGAAAACCGGCTCAACGGCGCCCCGTTGGAGCAGCACAACCAGTTCACGCTGGTCCACAAACACCCGAACCTGACGCCGCTGCAGGTCGAGCGGGCGTTGGTTCGCGCGTATCTGCGCTTCTATCTGCGGCCGGCCTACATCGCGAAAACCGCGTTCGGCGTCTGGCGCAGCAATAGCCGTCTGTTCGCCGACAATCGGCGGCGCGCGCCGGACGCTACGGCCGTGCCGGCCACGATCGGCCCGGCCGGCGGCGTTCGCACGGCGAGCGCGGCCGATATCGCGACCGGCTCGAGCGGCCTGTTTCGGAAAATGGAGGAATACTTCGGCCGACTTTCGGGTCAATTGCGGCAGGTCGAAATGACGCTGATGCAAGCAGACGCGCGGCAGTTGGACCAATTCGTCCGACACCTCGAGCAACGCTCGGCCATCGAGCCAGCGAAGAATCGTGCCACGCCGGGCACGTTCAAAAACGGCGCGGCGTCTCGGCCGGTTCGCGTGGGCCTTCCCATGTTGGACCGGAACGGCGAGGACGCGGAACAGTCTCTCCGAACCATGCGAACCGAGGTCGCGCAGTTGACCCGACAGGTACGGCTATTCGCCGAGCACCACGCCGACGCGGCGCAAACGGCGCATTCGGTGAGCTAGGACCGGCTCAACGTTAACCGGGTGGCCCGCCTCCTTAGAAGTGCGGGACGCGAATGGGGCGCCGATTCGTGTCCCGCACGGCTGAAGCCACGGGCCACCCGACCACCCGAAGCTGGATTGCCCAAGGAAGGTTTAGGGCGCGCGGACGGCACGGATGAAAGAATGACTTGGCTGCCCTTCGCAGTATTCGTCTTCGCCTGGGGATCGCTGTTTGCTGCGGTCCTTGGCCGCCGCGCGCCAAGACAGACTCCATTCGAGCACGCCGGCCACGCGTTCCTGGTCACGTCGGTCGTCTTCGCGATCCTGATCTTTCTGCTGACCGAAGGGCTTTCCCTCTTCCATTGGCTCTCCCGGCCGGCGATCGGCTTGGCGTGGGCCGTCGTCGCGCTCGGGGCGGCGGGATTTCGCGCGGCGCGTCAGAGGAAGTCGGCGGAGGCAGGGCATTCCGCGCAACCGCAGATCGACACCATGCCGCGAGCGGACAACGCCGGGCGCGCGACGCTGGCGGCGATCGGATTGCTCGTCGTCGGCCTGTTCATCCTCGGCGTTGTCGCGGCACCCAACAACTGGGACACGATGACCTATCACCTGCCGCGCGTCATGCACTGGCTGCAAGACGCCTCGGTCGGCCACTACGCAACCGCCAGCGAGCGGCAGAACATGTTTCCCCCACTCGCCGAATACGCGCTCACTCACATCGTCGCATTGTCAGGCAACGACCGGCTCACGCACCTCGTTCAATGGTACGGCTTCATCGGCTGCATCATCGCGGCCGCTCTGGTCGCGGGACAGTTAGGCGGCCGGCGATCGGCGCGGATCGTCGCGGCGGTGTTCGCCGCCACGCTTCCGACCGCGATCCTGCAATCCACGAGCCCGAAGAACGACGTCCTGGCGGCATTCGTCCTGCTCACGGCCTTCTTCTTTGCGTATCGCTTGTGGGACGCCGGCGACTTTGGCCGGCCCGCCGTGGCCGCGTTCGCTGCGACGGTCGGCCTCGGCCTGCTAACGAAGGCAACGTTGTACTTGTATCTCCTGCCGCTCTGTTTCGTAGTGGCTTTTTTCGCCGTTCGACGCGCCGGCATTCGCCAGGCCGCGGTGCGTGTCGCCATTCCGCTGGTGCTGCTGGTGGGCGCTCTGAACACGCCGCACTGGGCGAGAAACCTCGCCACGTATCGTTCCCCGATCGGACTGGCCGGATCCACGAACACGACCTGGCATCCGCTCGCACTCGCGTCGGTGGCGGTGCGAAACGCCGGGCTGCACGTGTTCCGGACGCCGCTGCCCGGAAGCTGGCGGGCCGTCAGGCTGCTGGATCGTCTACACGAATGGTGCGGGCTCGATCTGAACGACCCGCGCACGACCTGGGCCGCGACGGCGTTTGGAATCCCGCGCTGGCCGTCGCGGCACGAGGATGACGCCGGCAATCCGCTGCACCTGCTGGCGGGCGCGCTCGCGCTGCTCCTACTCGCGCGCGGCGGGCGTCTGCGCGGCCGGGTGCTCGCACACGCGCTCTGTGTGCTCGCCGCGGCGTTGCTGTTCTGCGTGGTTCTGAAGTGGCAGCCGTGGCACGCGCGCCTGCACATCCCGCTGTTCCTGGCGAGTGCGCCGCTGGTCGGCATCGCCGCTCAGTTTTTCGTTCGCCGTCGCGCGCGCGTGATCACGATCGGCATCCTGCTGCTCTCTGCCGCGCCGTATCTGCTGTTGAATCAGGCGCGGCCTCTTCTGGGACCGCAAAGCGTCTTCGTCGAGCCGCGCGAGCGCCAGTATTTCACGAACCGCCGCGAGGCCTACCCGAGCTACGCGGCGGCGGTGGCGCGGCTTCGCGACCTGCGCCCGCGTGTCGTCGGCCTGGCGATCGGCGGGGACTCGTACGAGTATCCCCTCTGGGCGCTGCTGAAGAGCGGACCGGCCAGTGGCGTGCGGATCGAGCACATCCCGCTGGAAGCGGCACCGCTTGCCGATCGGCGCATTTCGCCCGACGTCGTTTTCTGCACCCAGCCCGCCAAGGCCGCGCGGCTCGAGTCGTTGGGTTGGCGGTGTTTGGAGAGGTTCGGCGACGACTCGCCCGCGTGGTTGTACGGCCCGCCGCTCCCGGTCGCGAGACTCTGGTCGCCGAGCTAGATTAACTTGTCGGCCAACACGGCGGCTCCGCAACAGGCTTCGATGCCCGCCGCCTCTACGGGGCGACGCACGCAGACTTCTGCGGCCAACGGCTAACCTGGATCCTTCGCCTTATCTCCCGCGGACTTGCGCTGGGCGCGTGTGGGCAGCTTCTCCAGGCGCGGCTTGAGCCGTGTCTCGAAGATGTTTTCAACCGGCTCGCGCACTTTTGCCATTTGAGCCAGGATCGCCGCTCGTTGTTTGCCCGCATCCGGCTCCCTGGACTCCCGCGCGGATCGCAAGCGCACTTCAAGCCGTTCAATCTTAGCTTTGTTCCTGGTCAGATATCGCTTGGCCAGCTCTTGACAGTCCTTGAGAATGGTGAGCGCCTTCTGTGACTGCTCTTCTTCCAGCTTGTACCTGGCGATGAACTGGCGAACGTACTGTTCCCACTCACTCAGGAGCTCAACTACGGAAGCCAATGGTGCGCCGCGCCGTGGCGCGGCGGGCTCAGCATGTCGTGGCGGCGACCTGCCTGCTCTATCGAGCAAGGCTTGAATCGTAGGGCCTGACCGGACCAGCCCGGCCGCCTTCGCCGCGCGGTATTCCTCGCGCGTGACGGCCGAGGTACCATTCCACACACGATAGTGCAAATGCGACAGACCGTCTTCCACTTGCTTCTTCGAGTGTTCCGCAGCGGCCTGTCCTTGGGGCATGATATTCATTCCGGGCTCGACGCCGATGTCCGACAACGTCAGTTCCTGCTTGTGTTCCGGTCGATTGAACGTGGCTGATTCAATCCGCCACGTTTGCACAACCTCTCGTTGCGGGCCGCGCCGCAGCGTCACGACGTCGGGAAACCAGATCCCGTCGCGCTGGCGCAAGGAGATGACCATCTCCTTGATGAACTCGCCGTCCTTTCGATATTCGACCCGTTCGGCGTTCCATTGTTTGGCCGGGTTAATGCGCCAGATGATCTCGCGTCCGGTTTCGAGCGCCGCCGTGACGCGATGGATACCGTCGATCACCTCGCTATGGTAGTCGCGTGGTATGCCCGAGCGCGGAAAGCCGGCAATTGCCTCATCCAGGTCGGCCACGTTGAAGCTGGGATTCATCCCGAGCGCTCGCGGGTCTCGCACCATACTGTTTGCTATCAGCTTAGAAATCGGATCATCACGAGCAAACGTGTTGCAGAAAACGTGGCCGGCCGCATAAAAGAA
>JACZRH010000280.1 GCA_022574815.1 Planctomycetota bacterium
CGATCGTTGCGACCTCGTTACCACAGGCGGAACATTATGACATTCCCACCGATTGCGATGCTCAAACAGCTCGTACGCCACGAATGCCGGCAGCGCCGCGAGGAAGGCTGCGACGTCGGCGACATACCGCAGCGCGTGGAGGAAGCCGGCGAGGGGCGCGACCTGCTGATGGGCCTGTACGAACAGCTTCGCCGGCTCGAAGTGCGGCCCGATTTCCCGTTCGAAGAACCGAACGAACTCGACGCGATCCGCGCCGCGCGGCCCGCCGGCCTCACGACCAACAGCGGGGCGATCAAGATCGACAAGCTGGTCGATGACCGGCTGCACGGCGGCTGGCTGGGGCGCTGTGCCGGATGCGCGTTGGGAAAGCCGCTCGAGAGCCCCCCGTTCATGACCGACGCCCGCAACATCAAGCGCTACCTCGAATTCACGTCGAGCTGGCCGCTGAACAACTACATCTCGTGCAACGAAGAGGCCTGCCGCGCCGTCGGCCTGGATGAGATGCACAGCCGCCGGTCGCAGCGCGAACACATTCGCTACATGGAACCCGACGACGACATCCGCTACACGATCATGGGGCTCGACATCCTGGCCGAGATCGGCTCGCGCTTCACCACCCGCGACGTCGCGGACTGGTGGCTCCAGAAACTCGGCGCCGCGCGCTGCTACACCGCCGAGGAAGCCGTCTATCGAAACCTGATCCTGCTCGGCGCGACGCACGACGTCGCCACTCTGACGGACGAGCAGCTCGCCGAGGCCCGCGATTGGCTCAACCCCTACCGCGAGTGGATCGGCGCCCAGATCCGCGCCGCCGGCTGGGCCCTGGCCTGCACCGCCGACCCCCAGCGCGCCGCCCTGTTCGCCTGGCGCGACGCGACCCTCTCACACGTCAAGAACGGCGTCTACGGCGAAATGTACTGCGCCGCCATGATCGCGGCGGCGGCGGCCCTGAACGAACCGCGCGAGATCGTCTCCGCCGGGCTCGCTCAGATTCCGGAACGGTCCCGCCTGGCCGACGCGATTCGCCGCACCATGGAATACTGCCGCTCCATCGACTTCTCCGCCGATCGGTTCGAGGACGCCATCAACTGGCTGTGGGAGCAATTCGGCGACTACGACCCGGTCCACTCCATCAACAACGCTGCCGCGGTGACCGCGGCGCTATTGCTCGGCAGCCGCGACTTCGAGAAGGTCATCACGATCGCCGTGATGAGCGGCTGGGACACTGACTGCAACGGTGCGACCGCCGGCAGCGTCTGCGGCACGATGCTCGGCGCGCGGCGGCTGCCGGACAAGTGGACCCGTCCGCTGAACGACGTCCTGCTCGGCGAGATACCCGGCTTTCACCCGCTGCCGATCAGCAAGTGCGCGCGGCGCCACGCCAAGATCGCGCGTCAGCTCGCGTCGGGCGATGGGTGAGTTGTTCCAGGGAGCAAACCGTCAGCGGCCCACGGTCTCGAATGCTCAAGCGCTGAACCAGCGCGTCGCCTGCGCGACCGCTCCGCAGACCAGCAACGCGATCCAGCGTGGGCCGGGCAGATTGGGGATGAGTTACAGCAACGCCATTGATTATCGGACACACGATCCGTCCGATTGTGTCGGTCCTGCGTTTCTTGCAAGCTCTACCGGCAGCGCTCGTTCGGCTGCGTGGAACCGGATGAGGCGGTAGGATGCCTCGTCGATTGTCGCAGCAAACAGATCAGCAGTGCTAGCGATGCAGAACGCCACGGCTGCGCGGAGCGCGCGCTGGGGAGCACAGGCGAATTTTGGGAGGCACGACCTCCCGCATTGAGGAGACGAAACGATGAGAGCAGGTTGGATGGCAGTGTTGCTCGCAGCGTGGATCGCGCTGCCGGGGCTCGCCCAGGAACAGGACGAGCGGCGCGAGCGGGACGAGCAGCGAGGGCAGAGGGGGCGCGGCGAACAACGCCGCGGTCAGCGCGGCGGCATGCGTCAGATGCAGGTCGGCCAAGTCGCCGAGCGCGTCGCCGGGGCGCTGGAGCTAGACGACGAACAGCGGGTCTTGTACGACGCGATCCTCAAGAAACACGAGGAAGGCGCCCCGAGCGGCGAAGAGAGGCGCGAGATCTTCGGCGAAATGCGCGCGGCGCGCGAGGACGGCGACCAGGAGCGCGTCCAGGAGCTGGTCGCGCAAATGCGCGAGCAACGCGAGGCCGCCAACGAGCGCATCAACGGCTTCTTCGACGAAGTTCAGACCATCCTCACGGATGAGCAAGCCGAGCAACTGGGCGGGATCCGCGAGCGAATGCAACGGCGCGGCGGGCGGCAGGGCGATCGCGAGCGACGCGGCGGCGACACGCGGCAGATGATCGGCGAGCTGCGCGACGAGCTCAAGCTCGACCCCGATCAGCAGGATCGATTCGACGAGCTGGTCGAGGGGCTCGGCGGCGGTCGGCAGGGCCGGCGCGGCGGGCGCGAGGGCCGGCGTGGACCCGGAGCGGCCCGGGAGGAGATTGGCGAGCAGATCCGCGAAGCGCGCGAAGCCGGCGATGACGAGCGCGTCCAAGAGCTGCGCGAGCAGATGCGCGCTCAGCGACAAGGCCGGGGCCGCGGCAGGCGCTTTGATGAATTCTTCAAAGAGCTCGAATCCATTTTGCGCGAAGACCAGAAGCGCATCCTGGCGGAATACCGCGAACGAATGCAGCGCGGCGGCGGCGGCGGAAATCGGGATGACCCGCGCAATATCCTGCGGGCCGCCAAACGCCTGAAGCTCTCCGACAAGCAGCAAGACGAGCTCAAGGCCATCGAGCGCGAAGTCACGGAGGCCTCACGGGTGCTGCGCGGACGCGACCGCAATCGCGAGGGCCGCTCCGAGCTCGCCGCCAAGCTCAAGACCGAGATTCGAGCGATGCTGGACGGCGAACAGAAAGAGCAGTTCGATCGCAATCTCGAACGTTTCCAACGCTCCGGACGCCGAGGAAGCGACCGCGAGCGCGGCCCCGATCGCCGGCAGCGTCAGCGTCGCCGACCCGGAGACGGTGGATAGTCCTCGCCTCACTTTCCGCTGATTTCCAAGGGCTTGGTGCAACACGGCCGCGTTCCGAAAGGGGCGCGGCCGTTCGTTTGGTTGTCGATCGCGCCGCAGCTCGGCGAACGCGCGCGAGTCCGCGTGGACTATGCGCGCGTGGGCTCACCAAAACAGAATGATGGCCGTCCGCTCGATGTTCTCTGGCTTGCCCCGGAAAAAACGTGCGATGTCCTTGCGGTAGCGCGGCTGGTTGCGCTCCCAGCGGCGCAAGTCGCGTTCGATATAGGCGTGGAGCTCGCGAAAGTTCTGGCGCGTCGCGCGCGATTTCTGCTTCAGTTTCTCGTCGATGGTATCGCCGGCGCGCGCCAGACGCTGCGGACTTTTCGATTCCCTATCGAGATAAGCATCCGTCGTACGATGCAGGCTCGCCACGCGCCGCTCGTAGCGCTCGTCGGCGAGGTCCGCGTGACGACACCCGCTCGAGTAACAGAGAGCCGTGAGAACCCCGAGCGCCGCGATCACCACGCGGCACTTTACTCCGGGGGAGAGTCGTAGCGCGTTCATACGCCTGATCTTACCGCAAAACCGCGAGACGGTTGCAAACCAGCCCGCAGTTGCGGAAAAAAGGTGGTCGGGAGCGGTTGCATCGAGAATGTGAATCTGCTAACCTACCGTGAGCGATTCCGGATGGTACTTTGGCAGGGCCGGCATCGCTCGTATCGAATTGCGTCGTTTGCCAGATCGCACTGCATCAAGCGGTTCGCCTGGGGTTAATGCCTCCGGCGAACCCCCGATTTCGGTGCTGTCCGGTGGGAGAAAGAGGTCGAAGCACGGTCGGACGGCCCATCTTCCCGATGGGCCGTCCGATTTGTTATGCTCGCGCCCCCTCCCCCAAACTAACTGGTTTGACACCGGCGATCGCCACGGCCGTTTCGCGGCTCCGGTTTGAGCGCGGCGGTGCCGCACGGAAGCAAATCGCGCGAACCCCGCCGTCTGGTCGGTACGCCGCGGCAGTTTCGATTCTCATCCGTCGCGCTTTGGCCCGGGTGTGACCGGCATGGGCTTGCGGTCATCGTCAACCGCGACGTAGATCAGCGTCGCCTCGGTGACCGAGACGACCTGAGCCGGGTCCCGGTTGCGGGCCGCGTCCACGTGTACGCGGACCGTGATCGACGTCCGCCCCACGCGCGACAACGTGGTGTAGAAGCTCAGCAGGTCGCCGACGTAGACGGGCTCCTTGAACTCGACGCCGTCGATCGCGACCGTGACGTAATTGTGCGGCGCGTGCTCGCGGGCGCCGATCGCGCCGGCCTGGTCCATGTAGCTCAGCAGCACGCCGCCGAAGATCGTGCCTTGCGGGTTCGTGTCGCGCGGCATCATCAGCACGCGAATCGCGGGACAGCGCGAATCGGTCTGGCTCATCGAATCCACACCTCTCGACTCAGCCGGCGCGGTGCGGCGGGGCGCCGCTCGCCGGTCGCCAAAGGGCGATCATAACGACGACCCACTGAAACAGAAACGTCAGGCCGAACAAGGCGCCGGTCGCTCCGATGCCGAGCGCGAACGCGGGGCCGATGCCGTCGAGCCGGGCGAGCCACCAAAACGCCACGTCGAGCAGGAAAAACACGAGCGGAGCGCACGCCAACGCGGTGCGCAGGCCGGTCGCGGCGGGCCAGTGGGACAGCAGAAACAGCGCCCCCAGCAGCCCGACAAACATCGGCACCGCGAGCAGGTGCGCGTGCGTGCTCATCGCCAGGGCGCGCCAGTCGCGCGGCGGCCGCCAGACGGTCGCAGCTCCATTCTCGTGATCGTGCTCGTGCGCCAGCGCCAGCTCGGCGACGCGGTCATATTCGACCGTGAACAGGTCGGGGCCAAACGGCGAGAGCGTCCCGATCTCCTTGCCGCTGTCGGCGGCGTGGCAGCGCATGCAGTCGAGGGCCAGAACGAGCTCGGGCGTGAGGTCGGCGCCGCTGGAGAAGCGGTCACGCGGCGCGCCCGCTTTCAGCCAATCGTGCAGCACCGTGAAATGGGCGTCCTCAGTGAAATACTGCCGCATCGCGGTCTGGATCATCTCCAGCATACGCGACGGCGCCGCCTCGCCGGCGCGGACCTCGACCTCGCCGCCGTGGTACTTGAGGATCAGATCCCGGGCACTCAGACCCGGCTCGCCGTCGGTCAGTTCGTTTTGCGCGAGGACGTTAAGCTGGGCGGCGAAGTACCCGGCGCCGAGGAAGATCAGCACACACGTCAGCAACGCCCGCCAGGGCAGCGGCAGGCGCGCCAAGTGCAGGTCCGTCGGCATGGGAACGCCGGAGGATGAATCGCGTTCGGCGTCGGACCCGTTCGACGTTTGCGTCATGGGCATGCTTCTCCGCGAACCGATTGGTGACACCAAGGCGCGCTCATTCGTCGGACCGCCTTCGGTTGGATGCGGTTTGGATTACGCCGTTCCAAAGAATCCCCACCGGGTGCAGGGCCGTCAGCCGTCGCCGCCCAGCGCCCCGATGGTCTCCGCGACGATCCTCGGCACGACGCTGTCCCACGCTCCGTTCGGCCGCGCCCCCGCGGCACGGGCGTGCCCTCCGCCGCCGTAACGCGCCGCGAGTTGGGCGACGTCGAGCCGCCGCTTGCTGCGGAAATTGACGCGCAGGCCGTCGTCGTCCTCGGTGAAGAGGATCGTGACGTCGTTGCCCGCCAGCCGACCGGCCTCGTTGACGAGATTGTCGCGGATGGAGCGGTCCGCGCCGCAGGCCTCGAGGTCGGCCTTACGCAGATACATGACGGCCAGCTCCCCGTTCGCGTGTGTTTCCAGCGACTGGAGCATCCGCCCGATGAGTTGCAGGCGGGCCGGCGGATCCTGCTGGTAGATCGAGTCGTATACGGTCGCCAGCGGCGCGCCGGCGGCGACCAGCTCGGCGGCCATCGACAACATGCGGTCATCGGTGTTCGGAAAACGAAACCAGCCACAATCCGTGGCGATGCCGGTGAAGAGCGCCGTCGCGATGTCGGCGTCGAGCTCGACACCGACGGCCTGGGTCCATTCGGCGATCAGCAACGCGGTCGCGCCGGCCGCTTCGTCGAACAGCTGCAGGTCTTCATTGCGGGTTCCGATCGGGTCGCGGGTGGCGTGGTGGTCGATGACGAGCGTTGGGGGCACGCCGCCGAAGTCCTTGAAAAAGGGCTCGAGCTGGACCAAGGCGCAGGTGTCGAGGATCACGAGCGCATCGCAGTCCCTCGCCAGCACGTCGCGCGACTGCTCCCAGTCGTACCAGGTGATCGATTCCCGCAGGAAGGTGTAGCGCGGGGGGAACGGATCGAACAACGCGACCGCCGGCTCG
>JACZRH010000281.1 GCA_022574815.1 Planctomycetota bacterium
GAGCGTCAGGCCCTGGTCGAGGTCTTGGTAGACCGTCGCGATTTCCGCTGCGAGCGTTTGAATGCGCTCGGCGATTCGGGTGCGGTGCAGCAGGATCCGATCGATATCCGAGTCCATTTGCCCATGATACTCCGCCGAGACCGTTCCGCGCCGGTTGGATTCCATGTTTTGGGTTCCCGAGAGTCGTGCCGCAATTGTTCTTTCTGCCACAGGCTGCTGCGTGAGCTTGGAACGATGACCGTCATGCTGCGCGGAGCGACGCATCTTGCCTCGGATTCAGCAGGTTTCCTCGCTGGGCTGGGATTGACGATGATCGGCATTTCCCGATCCAAGTAGCAACGGCATGTTCATCACAGGCTGAGAGCCTGTGCCACACCTGATTGTTTGAGAGCCTGTGCCACACCTGATGGCCGGATAGCCCGTATTACACCGGATCGGGCCGGTCGGCTCGGTCGATGAGTCGCAGTAGTGGCGACCGCGGGTTAGCCCTAGACCGACGTTACCTCAACGCCCGCTTCCAGGAGTACGGCTTCGAGGTCGCCAGCCGTCTGTTCGATCCCCAGCACGCCCATGAACTGCGCAACCGCCTTCAGCCGCGCGCGGGCCAGATCGCGCGTCAGATCGAAACGAAACGAGTCGGCCACCCGCGCTTCCCAGAAGCGATACTCGTGTTGCCGCTGCCAACTGGCGAGCAGTTGCTCGAGCGGGCGACCCTCGGCTTGGTATTGGCGAAACTGGCGCAGGAGATACATCACGCCGATGTCGTCCAGGTTCTCCGCCTCGGCCAGGACTTGGGCCTCGATCAAGTCCGAATGGCGATCGTTGCACTGCCGCACGGCCTCGATCGCGCGGCGGGCCGTTTCGGCCGGGAGCATGTGGGCGACCTCATCCTTCAACAGGGAGGCGCCCAACTCGCGCTGAATGTCATTGGTCGGTCGGCTGAGAATCTGCCAGCGGTCGAGGCGGCCCTGGCGGACTTGCACCGCCCACCCGGCGTCGTGAAAAAGCCCGGCGACCTGCACCGCGGTCACATCGGGCTCGCGCGCCGCGACCTCCGGCAGCTTCGCGATCATCCGCGCGGCCCGCATGACGCGTTCGCTGTGCTCGCAGAGCCACGACTCGCTGCGCGTCTCGCCGTCGGGCAGCGTGAGTAGTCGCCGCGCAACCGGCAGGATTCGATCCAACGGCGGCGCCACTTTTCTCCCTCCGATGGGCTACGTTCATCGAAACGACGATTCATCCTTGAACGGATGTGCCGGTCTGCTCCCGAACCACTCCGCCGCGCCTGGGGCGAGCTTATCAGGCGACGGCGCGGCAAGCAAGTGCCGTCCGCGGTCGAATGACGCGAAGCCGTCGCGTGGGGCTAGGAATAGGCCAGTTTCTTGTGGAGCAGGCCGCGCGAGAGCCGCACGCCCGCCAGAATCCGAGCGATCCGCCGCCCCGCCCGGCCGTCGCCGTAGGGCGTTGCCGCGCCGGCCACGACCCGCTTGCGCAGCGCGGCGGACAGGGCGGATCGAATCGAGACGTAGGACTCGCCGCAATGCACGATCGCCCGACCGGTCGTTTGCCGACCGTTCTGCCGAGTGCCGACATTCACCGCGGGCGTTCCGGCGGCGGCGGCCTCGATAATTCCGCTCGATGAATTGCCCACCAAAACGCGCGCGGCCATGAGGGCCCGCAGGTATTCGTCCCGAGCCATCGATCGCAGCACCCGGATACCGCCCCGTCGGCGTGCCGAGTCGATCGCGGCGACGATCCCGCTATGCCCGGCATCGCTGTTGGGATAGAGGACCAACGGCGTGAGCCCTTCGGCGCCCACGGCGCGGAGGATCGCGGCCATCGTTCGTTGTTCCCGCGCTGCAGCGCGCCCCACCGGATGCTGGACAATCAAGGCGTCCGAGTCGGAACGGTCGTCGGACTCGAATCGGGCTTCGTGCATAAGTTCGCACAATCGGTCGAGGCCCGGCGCGCCGACCACGTGTACGCGCTCGGGCGGCTCTCCCATTCGAACGATCCGTCGCGCCGCCGCGCGCGTTGCTGCCAGGTGGACGTGGGCGAGCTTGGTAATGCTGTGCCGATAGGCGTCGTCGAAATCGCCGGGCGCGACGTCGCCGCCGTGGATATGCGCGAGGGCTTTTCCTGACGTTACGGCAGCGAGCGCCCCGGCCAAGGCCTCGAGCCGGTCGCCGAGCACTACGACGATGTCAGTCCGCGCCCGCGCGAAGGCCTCGGCCAGTCCTTCGATTCCGCGGGCCAGCGCGGCTGCGTGCTCGAGACGATCGTCTCGGCCGTTCTGCATCGGCACGCGGGCCTGGATCGGCCAGCCATCGCGCTCGACCTCTGCAACGGTTAGGCCGAACTTCTTCAAGAGGTGCATCCCGGTCACGACGACTTGCAGCCGAAGCCGCGGGTGCCCGCCGATGGCGGACATGATTGACTTGAGCAGCCCGTACTCGGCGCGCGTGCCGGTGACCACCGTTATGTTTCGCTGGGTTGGTTTCTTCATGGTTTCGACCAGAGCACGCCCAATGCTCCCGCAACGCCCGCCGCACACAGGTGGCGTGGCTTCTGGCGCTCTGTTCTCCGCGTGCCGCGACGATTTCGGGCAACGTTAGCCGGCCCAGCGGCGGCGGGCGAAAGGTCGCGACATCGACGTTATTCCTATCGGGCGGCGGGCGACCGGCTCGCCACAGGTATGATTATCAGGCGTTACTCGCTTGGCTGTGAGACCACCGATCCGGCTTCCGGGGCGGCCGCAGCGTTGCCGAATCCGGCCCATCGCATGGCAATTGGGGCTTGGCCGATCGCAAGCGGCCCACGGCGGCGAAAATCCCCAAGGCGGGCCGATCCGGCAACCGATGTTACCCGTACATGATACTCCGAGTGCCGACTAGAGGGCCCCACCATGCCGATGGGATCTACGACCAACGCGACCACCGACGCCGGCTCCCCGCCTGCGTTTGGCACCACCCTGCCTCCGCACCTGCAGAAGGCCATGTCGCGGGTCACGGAGATCGGCTCGCTGCCGGAGGTCACGACCAAGATCGTCGAAGTCGTTGAGGATCCGCGTGCCACCGCGCACGACATGCACGAAATCGTCAAGAACGACCCCGGCTTGGCCACCAAGATCCTGAAGGTCGTCAACTCCGCTTTCTACGGACTCCCCTCGCAGGTCGCGAGCCTCGACCGCGCGATCATCATGCTCGGCCTCAGCGCCGTGAAGAACATCGCGCTCGCGACGTCGCTCTCGCGGCTGTTCAAGCCTGGCGCCATTACCGAGCAGTTCGCCGCTCGCGACCTGTGGTCGCACAGCATTGCGGTCGGCGTCTGCGCGAAACTGCTGACCAAAGCCGCCCGCGGACCGCACGCCGACGAGGCCTTTGTCGCCGGCCTGGTTCACGACATGGGTCTGCTGATCGAGCACCAGCTCTTTAGGGAGCAACTCAAGGAAATCGTCAATCGCTGCATGAACGGGACGGAGGACTTCTGTACCGTCGAAGCCGAGATCATCGGGGCCAACCACCAGGCCTTCGGCGCGGCGCTGGCGGCCAAGTGGAAGTTCCCCCCCGGGCTGCGCTATGCGATCGCATACCATCACAATCCCATGCAGCTCAAGCCCGAGTTCCGCAACGTCGCCACCATGACCTACGTGGCCGACACGGTCTGCTGTCGTGACGAGTACGGCTTCTGGCTCACGGCGCACAAACAGGAGCTGAGCGACGAGCTGCTCGCCACCGTCGGCCTGACGCCGGCGAAGATCGAAGAGGTCAGCGCCGACTTGCCCGATAAGGTCGAAGAGGCGGAAGGCATCTTTATCGACCCGTAGGACGGGCCGCGGCCTGAACGAAACCCGCACCGCTCGCCCAAATCGCTTCGGCACATCGTATCGAGCATTCCCCTCGAATCCCGCCATGTTTTGCCGAACACGGACGGACTAAACGCCTCCGAACGTAACGCCCGGCCCCCGCACCGGCCGAGTGGCGCGGCGCACGCGCGATCCGGGCGAATTCGCTGCGAACGGCGCATGCGCTGGGCACGTTTGCGAAAGTGATTCGCGCGGGGCTCATCAGAGTGTTTGTTCGGATGGCGAGCGACTCGCGGCGCGGGGATGTGGCTTAGGGGTCCCGCGCTGGAATACCTCCTCGGCTGTATTCCAACGGCCTCCACGATATAGTGCGCCGACTATGAGCGATCAGATTGCAGACCGAAAGGCGAAGCTCGAAAAGCTCGTCGAAGCCGGTGTGAACCCGTACGGCGAGCGGTTCACGCATGTCACGAAGAACGCCGACATTCGCGCCGCCGCCGAGCCGATGAACATCGAGCCGGGGCAGGTTCTCGAGTCCGACAACGCGACGTTCCGGGCCGCGGGGCGCGTGCGGCTGCGGCGCGTGATGGGCAATCTGATCTTCATGACCATTCGCGATTGGACGGGCGAGATTCAGCTCGGCGTGAGCAAAAAGGCCGTGTTGGGAGCAGAAACGAAGACGCAAAGGCACGGAGGCACCGAGGACGTGTTTCTCGCCCCCGAAACAGCTTGGAAAGCCGCGAAACTGCTGGACCTGGGTGACATCGTCGGCGTCGCAGGAAAGCTCGGCCGCACGAAGACCGGCGAGTTGACGCTCTGGGTCACGCACTTCCGAACGCTGAGCAAGGCTTTGCGGCCGCCGCCCGAGAAGCGGCTCGGCCTGACCGACGTCGAGACCCGCTATCGCCGCCGCTACGTCGATCTGCTGAGCAACCCCGACTCGCAGCGCATCTTTCTGCAACGGGCGAAGATCATCGATCACGCCCGCCGGGTCCTGCACCGCCGGCACTTCGTCGAGGTCGATACGCCGGTGCTCCAGCCGATCTACGGCGGCGCGGCGGCGCGGCCGTTTCTGACGCACCACAACACGCTCGACATGCAGCTCTACCTGCGCATCAGCCCGGAGCTGTATCTGAAGCGCTGCCTGGTCGGCGGGCTGGAGCGGGTGTACGAGTTCAGCCGTTGTTTTCGCAACGAGGGCATCAGCCCGCGGCACAACCCCGAGTTCACGATGCTGGAGTTGTACCAGGCGTACGGCGACTACCACGACGAGGAATTCACTGCTGAGCCAGAGTGTATAGCGGTTGATGAAAACCAGGTACAACTGGCAGAAGGAGAGGATGTGTAGCTCTACGCTGCAATTGACACTGAGTCGAAAGTCGTGCTCCACGCACGACTTTCTCCCCGTCGTGGAACGAAGCCAGCGACGCAGTTCCTCCGTGAACTCAAAGAGAAACACCGCGTCGCAGACGCGGAGTTTCTCGTCGATGGGATGGGGTATCTGACTGCGCTCGCAAGAACTGATCTGAGCGGCGATCTCAATTACTCCGAGAGAAATATCGTTGAGAAACTGTTTCAGACCTTCACAATGCGTATTGGGCGATTCCACGAGACCTGGAACGGCAGTCAAGCCAGCGCCGAGCGCTGGCTGACTGCCTACACCGCCTACTACAACCACTTCCGAAGTCATCAAGCACTCGACAACGAACCGCCGATTAGACACGCCAAGTCAGCGGGTGCAATTTAACAGTGCTGAATCACTTTTCCTCCCGCATTCAATGAGGGCGCAGGAGAAAGGGGTGTTCCGACAGGAGCACCCCGACCGAGATGACATGCCCATCCTCGGCAGTGATCTCATGCCCAGGCCAAACGTGTCGCTCTCCATCCGCTACATTGACAAAAACCGATTCTTTTCCGGTTTATCCCGCTGATTGCTTCCGCTGGGCCTCCGATTCAAGGAATCGTGAGGCCCGCTTGAGATTTGTCCCGATAGCTTTCGCTATCGACGCGTTTTTCACCTTGATCGTCCCGGTGATGACGTCCACGCTCGGCCGCTGCGTGGCGATCACGAGGTGGATGCCGGTCGCGCGCGCGAGCTGCGCCAGCCGGCAGATCGTCGTCTCGACCTCGTTCGCCGCCTGGATCATCAGGTCCGCCAGCTCGTCGATGATCACGACGATGTACGCCAGCCGCTCGTCAGGTCCCACCTTCGAGTTCCAGCCGTCGATGTTGCGCACCCCCATCGCGCTGAACCGGTCGTACCGCCGATCCATCTCGCGCCACACCGCGCGCAGAACGCCCGGCGCCTCCTTGACGTCCTTCACGACCGGGCACATGAGGTGCGGCAGCCCCTCGAACGCCGTCAGCTCCACCCGCTTAGGGTCGATCATCACGAGCCGCAGCTCCTTCGGGGAGTTGCGCAGGATCAGCGACATGATGATCGACATCAGGCAGATCGACTTGCCGCTGTTGGTCGCGCCGCCGATCAGCAGGTGCGGCATC
>JACZRH010000024.1 GCA_022574815.1 Planctomycetota bacterium
CGGATGAGCCGAACGGAATCGTTGGTGGGTTGATTTGCCTGCTGGCGGTATTCGCATCGTCGTTCTTACTGGTTATCGGAGCCATGCCGTTTTGGGACGCGTTGCGCCGCATCGGCGCGGTGCGGAACGCGTTGCTGGGTGTGAATGCAGCCGTTGTTGGTCTGCTGCTCGCGGCGCTTTACGACCCGGTCTGGACGAGTGCGATTCTGTCGCCGGCCGACTTCGGCCTGGCGTTGGCCGCATTCACTCTGCTGGTATTCTGGAAGACCCCGGCCTGGCTCGTGGTGATCCTGACGGCGTTGGGCGGTTGGGCGCTCCATGCAGGACTGATCGCACCTGGCTAGCGGCTATTGAGTAAATCCGTCGAGCGCTTCCCGTAATCCGGTCGCCCAGTACCTTATCAGCCGCCTGATTTCTGCGCTATCCGTGACAGAATTCGCTGTCTGGAAGCTGGAACCAATTGGCTCGGCAGCGCGTCGATCAATGGCCCGCGCAAGGATCCTGTTGGTCTCGGAATCCCGGATCTCCAACACCAAGGTGGCGTCTCCGATGGAGCTAAGATAAATGCGAGAACTACTGCCTACCTTTGTCGGGGGCACTTGCGAAGTCACATCAAGCAGACCACCGGCAACGATCAGGGTGTTGGGACCTCGCTCATCCACGATACGAAATCGGTCGCTCTTCTGCAGCTCCTCCATGAATATTTCACTAACAAGCGCCTCGAATTCTGCCCGGGCTTTGTCGTCTATAAAATAGGGTCCACGTTGCGTGCGGGTTACAGCCGTGTTGGCCTTGTTCGCTACCTCCGTGTATTCAATGCCAAGACTGACCGGCAATATGCTCGTATAGCTTGAGAGATCGATATCCGGTACTGCCCATGCTATATCGGCGCGGCTGTTGTCGATTTCGTGCAAGCCATCGAAAGATACCGCAGCGTCGGGACCCGTCTGAATGGTTGGCGAGGCCGTCGTACAGCCGACTGAACTTGCCGCGGCGACAATCGCCAGCGGTACCTGCCAGCGGCCGAAAAGCAGGGTTGTAGCACGTTTGAGAAGTGCCATCGCGCTCATCCAGAGCCTGGTCGATGCATCCTGCAAACCGCGGAGGGGAACGTGAGATTCCGCGGCGACGTAGGTCCCTATCGGAAGGGACCGCACGTTGAGCGCACAAAACTACGGGCCCGCCAGGCGCCGGGCGTGGGCCTTGGAGATCGGATCGAGAGGTTTCCGATAGAGACGGGGAGACAAGGACGGTTCCTCGCTATGTCCGATAAAGCCCCGGACGTACTGCTGATCTCGAAGGACCCGGCGTTGTGCGATGCGGTACGCCGACTTCGGCCGGCCAATCTCACGCTCGCCTGCGGGGATTCCCCTGCATCTCGCAGCGACCCGCTTCCCGCCGCGGCGCAGGTTTGGATCGACATCGATTCCGTCACGGGTGTTACGCCGCCACCGTGTTCGCGCCGCATCTACTTTCACGCGCGCGGCCGCGGGAAAGAGGTGCGCGCCGCGCTGCCGCCCGGGCTGTTTGTGCGCAAGCCCCCCGCCGAGTCACTGCTCGAAGTGCTTTGGGCGGGCGTCGAGGCGACCAGCACTCCGGTGCCCAGGCCCGCGAGCCACGATCTACCCGGCTGGCTGCTCGAGTTTCACGACCTGTCGCTCAAGGGCCTGTGCCATAAACTCGTTTCAAGACTGCCCGGTCTGCTGGCGTACTCCGACGCGTCGCTCTACCTGTTCGACCGCACCTTGGGAATCCTCGCGCTGGCCGAAACGACACACACGCGGCCGATCGATCTGGCGGTTGACATGGACGCCGACCGTGAGCGCCTCATGCCGGCGGTGGCGCGCGGCGGCAGGCCGCTGGTGTGCGAAGACGTCCTGCTGGAATACAAGCGGCGCGAGCTCTCTCCGCCGCACCCGGCCGGCACGTACCGCGACCGATCGTGTCTGATCGCGCCGCTCTTCGGGGACGGGCAGCTCGAAGGCGTCCTGAGCCTCAGCGGAAAACTCCGCCGCAACCCCGGCGTTTGCGAACAGTCCTTGGAAGCGGCCTTCTCGTTTCTAGGCAAGTCGCTGGGCCATGCCCGAGTCCATGAACGCGCCCAGACCGAAGCGCGCGTCGATGGCCTGACCGGGCTCTTCAACTATCGTTGGCTGGCCGAGTCGCTCGGCAAGGAAATCCGCCGCACGCAACGCTTCCAAACCGACCTATCGCTGATCATCGTCGATCTCGACGGGCTCAAGGCCGTCAACGACCACGTCGGTCACGCCGCCGGAGACTATCTCCTGCGGCACGTCGCCAGTCGCATCAATTCGGCCTTGCGCAAATTCGACTCGGCGGCGCGCATGGGCGGGGACGAATTCGCGATCATGCTGCCCTCCACCGACCTCGCCGGCGCGGAACAGGTGGGGCAGCGCGTGCTCGCCGCGACCCGCGACGACACGGCGATCTATCGCGAAACCCCCCTGCCGATCACGGCCAGTCTCGGCGTGGCGCAGTGGCAGGAATCGTGGGACGCGAGTCGGTTTGTCGAGGTCGCCGACCGGGTGATGTACGTCGCGAAGAAGCAAGGCCGCAACCGGCTCGTCTGCCGAAAAGTCGACCCATCCGCACTGCTAACCGCACAAACAGCCACCTCACGCTAGTTCACAGTCCGCTCTGCAAGCTCAGCCCGAGTGCCGCGTGCAACCACCGCTCACGAAAGCTGAAGCCGAGGCCTACCGCCGACGTTGGCAATTGGTGAACGATGCCGAGCGGGAGGAACTGCGTCACACATCCGTCGAGCAGAAGTTTCGACAATTGGCCGTGCTGATGGCGTCGTGCGACGCGCTGGGCTGGACGGAGCAGCTCGCGCAGGAGGAAGAAGACGTTCGCGTGCTTTGGATTCGGCTCAGGAAGATCTACCGTGGTTGAAGGTGTCCTGGTTCGAAGCGGCGCGGACCAATGGAATCGTGGCTAGGGGAATGGCGACTCGAACCTGGGCCGGCCGCGGGCGACGCGCGGCGTGGATGCAATCATTTGGCTGGACGAGCCGGACTGACCATTTCAACCGGCCTCGTCACTACTGCGCGAAAGTCGCAACTCCGTCAGGCCGTGGTCGATAGCCCTAAGCACCGCGCGTGACCTGGCCTTCACCTGTTTCCACTGCCAAAGATGGATGCCTACGCCAGTGAATATGCTCGCTGCCGCAGGTAGCTTCATTTCGAGCAGAGCATACAGGTACTGAGGCGGGCCAAAGACTGGTACCCACTTTAGCAGAATGAACGGAGTGATTTGCGATACGGCGTACAATCCGATCCCGAAAACCAGACACCACTTGGCAACTTTCCGGCTTCTTGGGAAGAGCGGCCGGCCCCCTTCGATAGCGTATTCCTGAACCAGTAGCCGCCCACGCTCAAACGCCATGCCGCATTCCGGGCAACGGCCCTCCGTGAGCCCGCGCAACTGGTACCGACATTTTCGGCAGAATACCGGAAACTCCTCTTCGCTGAAGCGGTCCGGATCGACACGTGCCTCTGGCGGGATCGTCGTGCCGAGTGCCCGCTGGTAGCGCCAAGCGCGGGCGATCCAGGCTCTCCATCCTCGCGAGGATTCGCCGAACCGCCGCATTGCGCAGTGCCGCCGATACACCTCCAGCGCAAGCAGCAGGAGGACGATCAGCATGACGGCGACGACGTTCGCGACTTGCTGGTAAGTGCCGAAATCAAGCCAGCGGCTGATGCGGTCAATCACTGATGACGCCCTAAACGCACCCCGGACATTCGCCGCAGTGACGTACCGGCCATCATACGCGACAATGCAGGACGAAGTTAGCAGAGCCTGAGCGGCGACCCAAGATAGGATACGCGGACATGAGCTACATCACCGGCCGGCCCCCCAATTCGTTCGATTTTCAGAAGATCATCTACGAAAAGCGCGGCCGCCGGGCGACGGTGACGATCAACCGGCCCGAGGTCTACAACGCTTTCGATTTTCAGACGCTGCGCGAGCTGCGGACCGCGTTCGAGGACACGTCCTGGGATGACGAGATCGCCGTGCTCGTGCTGACCGGGGCCGGCGACAAGGCCTTCTGCACCGGGGCCGACCTGAAGGAGCAGCAGGAATACTGTCTCGGCTCGCCCGACACGTATTGGAAATGGATGGGCGCGTTCATCGAGGCCCACGAGAAGCTGCGCAACATCGGCAAGCCCACCGTCGCGCGGCTGAACGGCATGGTGGTCGGCGGCGGAAACGAGTTCAACATGTCCTGCGACCTGGCCGTCGCCGCCGACGACATCATCATCAAGCAGGTCGGCGCGGCGCGCGGCAGCGTCGCGGCCGGCGGGGCGACGCAATGGCTGCCGCTGATCGTCGGCGACCGCCGCGCCCGCGAAATCCTGTTCCTCTGCGAGGACATCCCGGCGGCCAAGGCGCTCGAATGGGGTCTGATCAACCGGGTCGTCCCGCGCGAGCGGCTCGACGCGGCGGTCGACGAGCTGTGCGAGAAGCTGATCAACAAGCTCCCCGGCTGCATGCGCTACACCAAGCAGCAGCTCAACTTCTGGCGCGACCTGAGCTGGCACCTGACCATCGGCCACGCCCGCGAATGGCTGGCGCTCAATAACCTCTCGCCCGAGACGCGGGAGGGCATCGCGGCGTTCAACGAGAAGCGAGCGGTGGACTATGATCGTATCCGCCGCAAACCCTCGTAAGGCCGAATTCAGATGAGTTCGTGGAAACGATTCATAATCGAGCTGTACGACTAGGATGGATAGCGTGGTTGCTGGGAACCGGAATCGGACTCACACTCCTACGATGAATCAGACTTGAAATGGATGGTCGAGGTCATCGGCGTATTCGACGGCCTGCCGCCCCCGTCGCAACCAAGAAGAGGCGTCGTCTACACTCGAGCTGGATCAGCGAATCGAACTGAGGCAACCTCAAAGCACAGAGCGTGGGGAACCCGCAGCCCGGCCTCGCGCTCGACGCGTCTTATTCTCCCCCGCGATCCGCGGAGGCCGCGTTGCGTTCCAGAATGTAGTAATTCTCCATGCCCGGGACGTTCAGGGTAATGCGCCGGTACGCGTCTCGTACCAGGGGCACGGTTACGATGTGGCGAATGTGCAGCCAGGGACGGTGGGTGATGACGTAGCGTGGCTGGTATCGGCTTATCACGTTGAGAACCCAGGCGGGGCTGTCCTGCGCACGAAGCTCCGAACCTGCGCTCGCCTGCTGCCGCGCGAGATCCGCCTTGCGCTCCTGGTAGATTTCCGGCGAGTTGATGCCCGAGCTATCGAGGATGCTCTGGTCCGGCAGGGTGTAAGCCAATGCGCCTACTTCGCCCACGAAGACATAGTCACCCGGATCGCAGCGCTCGCGGAGAAAGTTCCCGATTGCGAGATAGGTTCGAACGCGTCCAAACTGGTCTTCGTGTATGGCTCGCCAGGCGGGGCTGTCGAGCCAGGCGAACACGCCCACGAGGGCGAGTCCGACGGGCATCGCCGCCTGACTGACTCGCTGGCGGCGCTGCGAGGGTTTGGCCCGGCGCGCGAGCAGTCTCGCGCTGACCCCGGCGAGTCCGAACCCCGCCAGGATCACCACGCCGGGAAACAAGGGAGTGACATACCAAGGAAAGATCGGCGCGATGCCCGAAGCGGACAGGCCGCTCAGGTACGACAACATCCAAACCGCCAAGAGCAACAACCCGGCCTTCCGAAGCAGCGCGCGTCCAAGGCCGACGACCGCCAGCAGGCAGAGCACCTCCATGACCGGCCCATAGACCAACCGCTGGAAATTGCGAACCAGGATGTGCAGCGCCGCGTCGGCGTGAATCAGTTGCTTGGCCGCAATCGAGTGCGGCACGACGCCGCCATACGTGACCGTGGCGTAGATCAGCCAAGGCGCGGCCACCACGCCAGCCGCGGCCAACGGCTGCCAGGCGCGGCGAGGTGCGTGGAGCAACGCGTGACCCGCAGCCAGCGCGACGACCAGCGCGCCGTCGGGCCTTAGCAGGAACGCGACGCCGCCGAGCAGGCCGGCGAACAAGTACTTTCGCCGAAGCGTCATCAGCAACGTGCCATAGACGGCACACATGCTCAAACCGGTTTCCATGCCCGAGTTGGCCACAAGGGTCAGGTCCGGATGCAGCGCCAGGCAGATGCCGACGGCGGCGGCCTCCCAAGGGCCGACGAATCGCGCGGCCAGCCGCTGCGCGATGAACACGATGAGCATGCCCGAGGCGATCCCGAGCTCGAGTGCCGCGAGTGGAATCTCCTCGCCGGCAAGGTGGAACAGCGCCAACAGCATGGCCATGAGCGGGCTGGAGGTCCCGAGCACCGGTTCGCCGGGATTGAAAACGAGCCCGGCCCCGCTCGCCAAATTCTCCGCATAGCGAAACGTGATATAGGCGTCGTCGATCACGAACGGCCCATGCCACAACGCGGCGGCGAGTGCCACCACAGGCGGCAGGGCCGCGCGCAGGATCGAATACGACGAGGTGCCCGAGCCAATCCGGTCCATTGCGCGAGTAGCCTTCATGGCACCGCCGCGGTCGCGATTGGCGTGCCGCACTCGGGACAAATGCCGGAAAGGTTGCCGGTCAGGTTGTAGTGGCACTTCGTGCACGATGGGTCGGACGAGAAGCGGTACTTGAGGGAATCGCGCCGGCCGACCTTATGCAGGACCGCGATCAACGCGGCGATGCCCCCCAGGATGAGCACGGGCTTGGTGATGCCGTCCATCACGCCGACCACGATCGCGAAATCGAACGCGGCGTTGAGTGCTGTGCCCGAGAGCGTCCAACCCACGAACCGCCGGCCGCGCAAGCCCGCGCCGTACCAGCCCAGGCCCGCCCAGACCAACAGGCGTTCGAGGTACAGATAGACCCACGAATACGCCCAGAAGTCGCCGCCGTAGGATAATTCCCACTGGTAAAAGCAGAAGGCCCCGGCTCCGACGAGCACGAATCCCAAACCCGCCCGGACTCCGGCGAGCTTCACGGCTTGCGCTACGCTCATCGGAATAGGCCGACTGACGCGATAGCGAAAGGCCTGTATGAAGGCGTAATAGGCCAGCGGCTTGAACACCAGCAGAATCACGACGGAAAGCAAAGCTCCGCCGCAATTGAAGAAAGGGCCGCAAGCGAGTGTCGAGGCGTGCATCTTCGTCCGCCGTGCCCAGCCGGGGTCGGGCGCTCCTAATGATGCGGAACCGGAGTACGGCGAGTCAAGCCGTGTCGCCGCTCAGCGAGAAACCTCGCTGAGCCCCGAGCCGGATCCGGGTGGCTTCCATTCCCGCGCAGGCTCGACCGATGGCGGCTGGGCCGTGGGCGCAGTCCAGTTCAGAGAGGGGTTTTCTTTGGCACTCCCGGGGGCCGTGGCAGGTGTTTGGGCAGCGGTCGCGTCTTTCGATAGCCGACGAGGGCACGCCGGCCGTGCCCCCCGGGAAGCGTGTACGATCGCGTTTCCGCGAGCCGCAGCGCGCAGCGCCGCGCCGCGCGCTCGGCGCCGGCGATCGTTTCTTCGAGCGCCCGGCACGATTCGAAGAACCAGCAGGTTCCGCCGGGGCGCACGAATCCGGCGGCGTACTCCATCACGACTGGAAGGGGTGCAACGGCCCGCGCTACGACCACGTCAAACGCCTCGCGCAGTGCGGCCTCATGCGCGCTCGACTCCGCCCGTCCCCAAAGTGTGGTAACGTTGTTCAACCCCAGCCTTTCGGCGATGCGCCGCTGCGCCGCGATTTTCTTTCGCGTGGCGTCGAACAGCGTCACGTGCACGTCTTCCCGCGCGATCGCAAGCGGGATTCCCGGCGACCCGCCGCCGGCCCCGAGATCGAACAGGCGACCCGACGGTTGGCGGGCAAGTGGATGCAACAGCGCGAGGCTGTCACAGACGTGCAAGGCCCACGCGTCATCGGGATCGCGTGTGGCGGTCAGGTTGATCGAGCGGTTCTCGTCCAGGAGCGCCGCGACGAATCGCGCGAGCCGCGCGTGAACCGCCGCATTCACGCAGATGCCGGCGTCGTTCAGTTCCGCGTGCGTCATTTCGGCATTGTATACGCGGGCTGCGCGGGGCTCGCCGAGTTCCGAAGGGAACGCACGGCTGAAGTTCCAGGTCTACGGACAGCCGCCGGCGGCGAGGCACGCGAAGAACGCGTCGATGTCGCCGCCGTTGACGCTGCCGTCGCCGTTCATGTCGGCGAGCATGATGTCGCAGGCGGGAAAGGCGGCGTGGTAGCCGGGCGGGTCGCCGAGGGCGAGGAAGAACGGGTCGATGTCTCCGCCGTTGAACGCGCCGTCGCAGTTGAGATCACCGAGGACGTGACCGAACAGGCCGCCGATCAGCCAGACGCTCTGGTCCTGCCGCGAATAGACCACGCCGACCTGGTCAGCGGGGCCGAAGATCGTCAGGAAATTCGGCTGGTCACCGACCGGAAACGGCGGCGCGGCTTGCGCGCCGGTCGCGACCTCAAAAATGTAGATCAGATTGGCCGGGAAAATGACCGGCATGGCGGCCTGGTTCCCGTCGGCGGTGAAAGCGACCGTAGCGCTGCCTTGCGGGGCGACGGTCCCGCCGAAGTTCGCGTTGGCAATGAGCGTCATGTCGCTCGGGTCACTAACGTCGATGAAGGAAAGGCCACGCGAGGAGATGGCCGCGATCGTGTTGCCGTGGATCGCGATGTAGTCGCCGAATGAGCCGGTCCCGAACGCGATGCCGTCCGGATCGAGCACGCTCATCGTTTGCACGTCGAAGGAATACAGGACGCGCTGGTTGGAGGAGACGAAGCCGGTGCGCCCGTCGGCGGCGAAAACGATGTTGTCGTTCGAGCCGAAGGTGTTCGCGCCGGGCAGGTTGATCGCGCCGACCCACGAGAGGTTTCCCGGGTTGCTCACGTCGACGACCAGGATGCGGCCGTTGCTGGTATCGACGATCGCCACGCGGTTGCCGCCCAGCGCGATGCGGTCCGGATTGCCCGGCAGCGCCAGCCCGATGGGGTCTTCGAGCGCGAGCGTCGTGATGTTGAAGGAGTACAACGTGTCGTTGGGAAAGCCGGCGACGTAGCCGACGACGCCGTTCGCGTCGATCTCGACGTTCTGCCCCTGGATGTTGGTGGTCGCGGGGAACCGGATGACGCCGACCTGCCGCAGGTCGGTCGGGTCGGAAACGTCGGCGACGAACACACCCTGACTCGGGAACCAGCCGGGGACGGCCAGCAGGTCATTCGGAAAGAGAAACGGGTCGCTCGCGGTCGCCGGCGACGGCAGGACAAGCCCGTCGGGGTCGAGCAGGTCGCCGCTCACGAGCGAGAACGACCATAACACGTCGTTGTCGCGGCTGGGGATGTAGGCGGTGTTGCCGTCGATGGCGAACGTGGTGTTTTGATAGAACGCAGCCGGGGGCGGGAATTCGACCACGCGCGTGGTCTGGGCGAAGAGCGGGCCGGTGAGAGCCAATGATAAGAGCCCGATGGCCGGCGTGCGTACGCGCGTTGGCATGGGACACTCCTTTCCTCAAACGGCCGGTCGCCCACGCTCGAAGCTCCGGCGAACGCCGCGCGTCTACTCTACAATGAATGGGCTCCGCGTTTCCAGCCTGATTCGCGTCCGCCGGAGTGGAACGGGAGCTCGCTCCGGTGCTAGGTGAACGATGCCGGAGATGGGCCGGCTCGTGTTTGAATTGAATGCACCGGCTGTCGCGCGCGACACCCGCCCTTCCCCTGGGGTGTCGCATGATTATGCACGAGCGTTGGGCCGTGGTTGCAGCTTGCGGCCGCGGTCGGAAATGAAGGCCTCACACGGCGCCTGCACACCTTGGGAAGTTCAGGACGACAGACCTTACAGACCCAGGTCGGCGGCGGCGGATGCGAAGCGTGCCTGCATCTGCTCGAGCGCCTGCGGGATCACCTTGTCGCCCGCGAGGACGGGCATGAAATTCGTGTCGCCGTTCCAGCGCGGGACGACGTGCCAGTGCAGATGGCCGGGCAGCCCGGCCCCGGCGCAGCGTCCGAGGTTGATCCCGATATTGAAGCCGTGGGCCTCGACCGCGATTTGCAGGACGCGTTTGGCGTCGCACAGCACGCGCATGAGCTCGCAGGAGTCCTCGTCGGGCAGGTCCTCCGGCTCGGCGACGTGCGCCGTGGGGGCGACAAGCACGTGGCCGTTGCTGTAGGGGAAGCGATTCAGCAGCGTCAGCGTCCGTTCGCTGCGCCAAAGCACGTGGTTATTCGCGTCGTCGCCGGGCGCGTCGCGGTAGCGGCAGAGGAAGCAGCCGTCGGGTTTGTCGGCGAGCTGCTCGATGTACTCCATCCGCCACGGCGCCCAAATGCCCTTTTGAAACTCGCTCATGGGTCGGGTCCGTTGCCTCGTAATCCCAGGGTCGGGCCGAGCCTGTTGTGAAATGAAAGGCGCGAGTCAACCGTCCGAACCGGAGCGGGCGGCCTTGGCCGTCTCGAGCCGTGGAACCACGCGGATGTCCTTGGAGGCGCGATACTCTTTTCCGTTCGGCGTGACGACGAGCAGCCCGAGCGTGTGGCGGCCGGGCTGGACGAGGGTCTTATGCCCGTTAACTCCTTCGCAGAGTGGGTCGCCGTTTAGCGTCCAGAGAAAGGCGGCGGAGCGCTGCCACTCGGCGGGGCACAGCGCGGCGAAGCTCAGGTAAAGCGGCTCGATGCCGAGCGTGGTCGACGCGCGGATGCTGAGCGGTGAGCGGACCGGTCTGCGGCGAAGCGGGGCGCGCGAGCGCGGCGGCGTGGGCGTCTGATTCGCTGCTTGTCGAGCGGCGGGCAGGCGCGAGACACGCGTCGGGGCGAGGGCGGCGGGTCCGCTCAGACTCGCGGCTGGAGCATGTCTGCGCAGCGGCGTTTCGGGCAGCGCTCGGACCGACGGCGTTCGGACGGCAACGGCCCGGGGGGGGCTCTGGAACTCGGGAATCTTGCCCGAGAAGAACGCGAGGCCCTCGGGGTTGCCATCGATCGCTTGTCTTCGAACCAGAACCGCAGGAGGCCGGCTGGGCCGCACCCCGGCGACGCGGCCAAAGAAATCCGCCGCCATGTCCGGCGTACGCGCGTGACCGAGGCCCTTGATCTCGATCCAGCCGGCGTTCACGTAACGGTGCGCGGCGTACCATTCGACAGCCTCGCGCGACTCTCTCTTGCACCCCGCGAAGTCGTTCTGCGTCATAACGACGAGAATCGGATGGAAGCGCGAGCGCGCGGTCGCCGCGGCGTCGAGCACGCTCGCCGAGAAATTCGACTGGCGCACCGAGAGCGACGTGAACAGATCCGGGTGGCGATTGAGCATGTAATGGGCCATGTACCCGCCCGACGACCAGCTCGTTGCCAAGACGTTGCTCGGGTCGGCGTAGTGGTTCGTGAATACGTGCCGCAGGATGGCGACCGTCGCCAACTCGTCGGACTTGAACGCGGGATGAACGGTTCGTAGCGGGAACTGTTGCAGCACGTCGGGAGCCCGCAGCTCCGGCGCGACGGTGATGAAGCCGAAGCGGTCGGCTTCCTGCTCCCATTCGCGGGCCTGGGACCGGGCGTTGTCAAACGGCTTCATCCCGTGGAACGACACGACCAGCGGCCAACGGCGGGCGCGGCGGCCTTGATCATCGGCTTCGACATAGGTCTTGGGAAGGTAGAGCCAGTAGCCGCGCTTCGTCGTCGGCTCGACGACGCGCGAGAGCGTGCCTTCGCCGCGCGGCTGGGGAACGATGCAGCCGGTGGTCGCCGCAAGGGTCACCAGCGCGCCGCACATCGCGGCCGTGGTTTTTGGCGACGAGAATCGGTGTCGCGCCAGGCTGGGGAATCGAATGAGTGTGCTCAAGCGTGGGATCCTTTGGTGCGACAATGGCTCTCGCCGTATCTCCGCATCCTTGTCAGCGCGGGCTTTAGGTCGCACCGCCTGCGTGCAGGTCCCCAAAGGACGGCCATTCGGCTTCCCTGCCGAACACGCGCCAAAGCCGCCACCGGCTGAAGTATTCTATCGGCCGTCGAGTTGCACGCCAAGTCTGTCCGTCCTTCATTCGCGCGAATATTCATCGCACGTGATCCTGCCGGTGCTGAAGTAGCAAGCCCCTCTGCGCTCGAGCGATTTGCATGATGCAGTGAGCGCGTGCAGAATAGTGCAAATCGACGCGGGTTGTTCTATCGCGGGACAGGTCTCCGCGCGGTGCGAGCGGACGGGTCGTCGAGCCATGGAATCCGAATCCGACAATTCGAAGCGGCCCGTAGACGATGCTGCGGATGGAAGCGACGCGGTCGATTGGGATGCGACCGAGACACAGGGAGGTCTGCCGTTCTCGATCCTCGTCCCGGAGCGCATCGGGCAATACCACATCAAGCGGGTGTTGGGCACCGGGGGAATGGGCACGGTTTATGAAGCCGAGCAGGATCAGCCCCAACGCATGGTCGCCGTGAAGGTCCTGCAGCAAGGTATCGCGTCCCTCGCGGCGCTGCGCCGCTTCGAGACTGAGTCGCAGATCCTCGCCCATCTGCGGCACCCCGGCATCGCCCAGGTCCACGAAGCGGGCATTCACGGCGCGGTTCCTTTCTTTGCGATGGAGCTGATCCCCGACGCCAAGACGCTCACGTGCTATGCCGACGAACATCAGCTCGGTTTGCGCGCGCGGCTCGCGCTTTTCGTCCAAGTGTGCGAGGCGGTCCAACACGGACATCAAAAGGGCGTCATCCACCGCGACCTGAAACCCAGCAACATCCTGGTGGATCCGGAAGGCCGCACCAAGATCATTGACTTCGGCGTGGCCCGCTTTACCGACTCGGACATGGCGGTCACGACCATGCAGACGGCGGTCGGGGAGATCATCGGAACGCTACAGTACATGTCGCCGGAGCAGTGCGGGGGCGATCCGCTGAAGATCGACACGCGTTGCGATGTGTACGGGCTCGGGATGGTGCTGTACGAATTGGTAAGCGGAGAGCTTCCGTACGTTGTTCAGAACACGACCATCTACGAAGCCACGCGCATGATCCGCGAGAGCGCGCCGACCCCGCTCGGCACCGTCGATCGGCATCTGCGCGGCGATCTCGAAACGATCACCGGCAAGGCGCTCGAGAAGGAACCGGATCGCCGCTATCGGTCAGTCGACGCGCTGTGCGAGGACATCCACCTCTACCTCGACGGCCGGCCCATTCTGGCCCGAGCGCCCAGCATCATGTATCGCACGTCGAAATTCACGATCAGGCGTCGCTGGCCGTTGGCCGGCGCTGCGGTGCTACTGGCCGCGGTGAGCGTCGCGGGCTACTTCCAGATCAAGGCCGGCGGGGCGGCCAAGAGTGCAGCCAGGCAGACTGCGCAACGGCTGTTTTTCGAGGCGCAATTGGAGTCGCATCGCAACCCGGACCAGGCGGTTGAAAAGTACGAAGCCGCGATCGACGCCGCGCCGGATTTCGTCGAAGCGAAGATCCAGCGCGCCTTCCTCTTGCGGCGGATGAATCGAGCGGATGACGCCATCGCTGCCGCGAAAGCCATTATTGAGGAGTTTCCCGATCAGGCCGGGCCGGCCCATCTGGTCCTGGGTCAGCTCTACCGCGACCGTGATCAGGATGCCGAGCGATTTCACCTGGCGGAGGGCGCCCGCCTGATGCCCGAGGACAAGTACTATCGTGCTCTGGCGTTGGGTGAAGATGACGCCGAACAAGCCGTTCAGTTGCTCACGGAGGTCATTGACGCCGACGTTCTGAATTTCGGCGCATTATGGGCGCGCGCCTGGCGCCGTGCCGACTTGCAGGACTGGCCGGGGATGCTGGCCGATTCGGAGCGCCTGACCGCCCGCTGGCCCGAATCGAGCAATTATTGGAACACCAAGGGCGTCGCCTTGGCCCGTCTGTCACGATACGGGGAAGCCATTCAGGCGTATGACGCCGCACTGCAGCGGCGTCCCACGGGTTCGGGCATCCTGCTCAATCGTGCCGAAACGTACCAGAAGCTGGCGATGACGCTCGACGAGGGAGAGGAACAGGCGCGTGCTCTGACCGACGCGATCGCTGACTGTGACAAGGCCCTCGAAATCGACGCGAATTTCGCGCTGGCCTATGCGCTGCGGGCGGACGTCGCCATGCTCAGCAGCGACTTTGGGTCAGCTTTGCGCGACGCGCAGCAGGCGATCAAGCTCGACCCGAATGTTTCACTTGCGCTGCGAACAATCGCAAAGCTGCACCTGATGCGCGGCGAGTTTGACGAGGCTCTGGAGGCCTACAACAAGGGAATTCAGGAAGACGGTGCCCGCGGCAAGGATTTCCATAACCGCGCCCGCCTGCGGCGCATCCGTGGCGAATATGAATCGGCCCTGGCGGACCACGAACGGGCCGTCGCCAAGCGGCCGCAGTATGGCTTCGGTTATGCCGCCCGGGGGATCACGCGGCGTCTGGCCGGAGACCTGGACGGCGCCATCGAGGATCTCGCCAAGGCGGTTTCGCTCGATCCGCCGGGGTGGGGCCTTCAGGGAAATCTGATGATATGGGAAATCGGGATGCTGAGCGGTCGCCAACAGGACCGCGCCACCGCCGCCGAAGCGTTGAAAGCAGCCGAGGCGGTGGGCGCCCTCGAGGCGCGGCAGGGATACCCATTCAGTCCCCAATTCGTGGCCGTCTGCGCCGGCGGGCTGACCGCCGATCAGGTTCTGCCCGAGGCGCCCGACGACCTGCACCGCGGCATTTTTCTATACTATCTGGGTATCAGGGCACGCATCGACGGGCGGCTCTGCGAGGCGGCGACCTGGTTCAAACGCTCGCGCGACCTGAAGCTGTATGACCAGTTCTTTTTCGAAATGGCCCAGTGGCACCTGGATCAACTCGCTCGTTTGAATCGTATCGCACCCGGCTCATCGTATGGCGCGTTCGCGTCGCGCCACGTGTTCTTCTTATCGCCCGGGTGCGGCGACGCACAATCGCAGGACCAGCCCGCTCACAACGACGATCACACACTCCGCGGCGTCTCTTCGGAAAGCACTGTTTTCGATGCAATCAAGCCGGAATTGCCGACCGGAACGCCGCCATCGGTGATCGTGATGGTGTCGACCGTCATTTCCTCCGCGTCAGGAGCGAAGCCGATAGTCGCCACAAGGGGCGTGGCGTAGGCGTCCGAGTCTGAGTTCGCTGCGTTGTACGCCGTCAACAGTGCTGTAGACGCTGTCTCTGCGGAGTCGCCCGCTTCCACCGTGAACGTGCACGTGCCTTCTGTGGGAACCTCGTCCCTTTTCGTGGAAAAGCGAGTGACCCATACGATCGTGGCCGAATTGTTGGCCTGACCGCTCCATACGACTCCGACTGGCATGTTGTTCTCCTCCGTTCGGGGATGGAATTCTCGCTCCGCGCGATGCGCGTGAACTCATTGGATGCAGCCATGCACACGCGTGCAAAGCCGTACCCGGGAAGCTCGGGCTTTAGGGAATGGCTAACGCCCGCGCGCATGCTGAACATCACACGCACCCATGTTAAATGCGCCGGGTAGCATTCGATTTCGTCTTCGGGCTGGAGGGCTGGAACGAGCTTCCTATCTCGTTCGCACTCGCGCAGGAATCCCTTCCTGCGTCGGTGCGAGATGGGAATCGCGCCCCAGCGACGGCCGCGCTCGGCCATGCGGCATCCAGTCCGCGCTTACCCGGTTCCTCCCACGGAAATGACGAAAATCCGTCATTTGGCTAGCTGGAAAGTGTCCGCAGGGCGGTTTTGCGGGCGACTGACGTAAAACCGTCCAAAAATATGTCTGATATATTTGACACGGGCGGGTGTTGGGGTAATTCTTAGGTGGAGAGGGCCTTTGGAGGTCCTCGCGAACGCGAAAACGGACCGTCAGGAGCCGCAAGAAAGCCCCTACAAGCGAAACTCGCCGCCAAACCTGCCAGGCAGGCTCAGCGAATTTTGGCCTCATATATAGCATTCCTCTGCATGAGCTGCCGTGGTGACACCATGGCGCAATCCGTGGTCGCAACCCGCCGCGGATGCTCACGTTCCGATGAACAAGACGAACTCGGGCTGGGCCCGGTTCTTTGGTCTGCCGGCAAGGACTGCACGCACTCGGATGCCGCGCGCCCGCGCCGACAACTGAAGGAGTACACGCCATGGCGACCGGAAACGCCGTTTGGGGCATCGAAATCGGCCAATGCGCATTGAAGGCGCTGAAGCTGCGGCACGCCGACGAGGGGCTGGTCGAGGCAGTCGCCTTCGACGTCATCGAGCACCCCAAGATCCTCTCCCAACCCGATGCGGACCCGGAAGAAATCATCAAGGCGGCGCTCGAGAAGTTCGCCTCGCGGAACGACTGGTCCGGCGATCAGTTCGTGATCGGCATTCCCGGCCAGCAGACCTTCGCGCGCTTCTGCAAGCTGCCGCCGGTGGACCCCAAGAAGATTCCCGACATCGTGCGTTTCGAGGCGGGCCAGCAGATTCCCTTCGACATGAGCGAGGTGGTCTGGGACTACCACGTCTTCAGCACCGAGGACTCGCCCGACGTCGAGATCGGCATCTTCGCCATCCGCAAAGACATCATCCGCACGCACATCGAGAATTACGGCAAGCTGAACATCGCCCCGGCCGCGGTGCAAACCCTGCCGTCGGCGTTGTACAACTTCGTGCACCACGACCTGGACCTCAAGGACGACGGCGGCGCGGTCGTGATCATCGACGTCGGCGCCCAGAACACCGACCTGATCATCGCCGGCGGCAACTCGACCTGGACGCGCAACATCCCGCTGGGCGGCAACAACTTCACCGAGGCCCTGATCAAGGCCTTCAAACTCTCGTTCTCCAAAGCCGAGAACCTCAAGAAGACCGCCGCCACCAGCAAGTACGCCCGGCAGATTTTCCAGGCCATGCGGCCGGTATTCGCCGACCTGGTGGCCGAGATTCAGCGTTCGCTGGGTTATTACAGTTCGTCGCACCGCGACGTCGAGCTCACGCAAGTTCTGGCGCTGGGCAACGCGTTTCGGCTGCCGGGTTTGCAAAAGTACCTGGCCAACAACCTGTCGATCGCCGGCGGCGTGCACAAGCTCGAGAAGTTCAACAAGGTCGCCGCCACCGCGACGATCAACGCGCCCGAGTTCGCCGACAACATTCTGAGCTTCGGGGCGGCGTACGGGTTGGCGTTGCAGGGGCTCGGGCTGGGCAAGATCTCGGCCAGCCTGCTGCCGCCCGACCTGGCTCGCATCGCGGTCTGGAACAAGAAGCGGCCCTGGTTCGTGGCGGCGGCGGCGTGCCTGGGCCTGGCGGCGATCTTTCCGCACACGCGCAACTGGCTGGATGAGTCGGCTCTGGCGGCCAACGCCCACTACAGCAGCGACGCCAAGCGCATCATCGACAACGCCCAGAGCTTCCGCTCGCGTTTCGACCAGGTGCGGCTGGACACGACGCAGCAGGAAGAGCGCATCAAGAACCTGCTGACGCTTCAGAACGACAAGCGCGTGATCCCCTACATCCTCTCATTGATCCACGAAGCCATGCCCGAGCTCGACCCGCCGGCGGTGGCGGAAGCCCGGACGCCGGAGGCGCTCAAGAAGCTCATCTCGAGCAATCCGGCCGCGCACGCCCGCACGCGTCGGCGGCAGATCCTGATCGAGTCGTGCAACATTCAATATGTGAAGGATGTCGAGAAATTCCAAGGCAGCTCCGGTGCGGGCGGCCAAGGTGGTCGTCAAACGATTGGCTTTGAGGGGATGGAGGGAATCGAAGGCGGCATGATGGGGGGTATGCTGGGAGGGGGGCGCGAGTTTCGCGAATTCACGGAGGCCCCGGCCGAGGACGGCGGGGAGTCCGGCCCGATCGAGGGGGCGGGATTCTACGTTTCGATCGTCGGACGCTTGCTCTATGGCGAAAGCAGATCCGAGGCCGCCGGCCTGTTGTCGGAAGTGTACTTTACCAGGCTGCGTGAATTGGGGCAGGTTGCCAATCTCGGCTTCTACGTGCTCGACAAGGACACGCAAGTCCGCGACCAAGAGAAAAACCCGAACTTATTCCGGATAAGCCCCTATTACGCAGATGCCACGGGGCGGAGAGAATTCGGCCGTAGAGGCCGGCAGGCATTCACCGTGCGCGGGACCATGCCCGCGGAAGGGGAGGCGGAGAACAATCCGTTCGCCGATCCCGTTACGGGGGAGGACATGAGCAAGGACTGGCGGTTCGAGATGGGTTTCAAGATCAAGCTCGGTGAAAAACCGGAAGCCGAGGAGCCGGGAGAGGCCGGCTAACACAGATGGGTTCGGTCACATGACCCTCCGGTGGAAATGGGAGTAACGAACCATGCGGTTTCTGAAGACGCACCTGATTTCACTGCTCAGCGGTGTGCTGGCGCTCGTGTTCGTCGTCGTCGCGTTGTTCGGAATGGCGAGCTCGGCCGCGCTAAGCGAGATGGAGCGACGGAAAGGCGCGGCGGGCCGGATCGACGATTTGAAGCGGGACCCGAAGAATGAAGCTTCCATCAAGGCCGAGCAGCGCCGCAGCGACAAGTTTCAGGAGGAATACGACCGGACGCTCGAGGCGGCCAAGAGCATCAATCGGCGCAAACCACTAACCGAGGGAGTGTTCCCGATCGCGTCCGCCGAATCGTTGCCGTACAAGTTCAAGGAAGACTATGAGAAGGCGATGAAACACTTGCCGGTCATTCTGCAGGCCGGCGAGTTGCCGAATGCGATTGAGATCGACGAGGAGAGCCAGAACGTCGAGGACGCGATCGAGCTGGAGCGGGAAAAGGAGGCCGAAGGCGGGGAGACCAAGCCGGCGATTCGCGTCGAGTCCATGAGAAATCGGCGCTTCCCCCGTTCGCCCGAGTTTGGCCGCGACATGCGTCGTTCGTTCGAGGTGGAGGGGGAGATGGGGTATGTGGTGATCGGCCCGGCCGGCGGAGATAGTATGGGGAGAGGTCGTTTGGGCGGACGTCGTTTCGGGGGCGTTGGGGGGCGCGATTTCAATTCGAGCGGGAAGCCGAAATTCAACGCGGTGTTTCGCGCCAACGTCTCCAAGGCCAAGAGCATCCGCTGCTACGCGGGTTGGCTCGATTCCTTCGACGTCAGTCCCATTCTTCAGCTCGACACGGCGCCCTCGCCGACCGAGATGTGGTTCGCGCAGGTCGGCTTGTGGGTGCAGCGCGACATCGCCGATGCGATCGCCGCGCTCAATGAGGAATTCGCCGCCCAAGTCAAAGACGGCGACGCGCACGTAGAGCACGTGCCGGTCAAGCGGATCGAGTTCATTCGCGTGTGGGGCTATCAGTTGCCGGGCGGGCTTTGGAAGTTTCCGACGTTTGCGCAGCGGGGCGGCAACGAGAAGGCCCCCGACGGCCCGTCGTTTACGGGCCGGGTCTGTGACGAACAGTTTGACGTCGTCCGCTTCAGTTTGGTCGTGGTGGTGGATCAGCGAGAAATCGAGAAGCTGATCGATTGCATCAGCCGGGCCAATTTCTACCAGTGTACGAACACGGGGTACGCGACGACCGAATCCGTGACCGGCGAGGGCTACATGTACGGGACGGCCCCGATCGTCCGCGCCAAGCTGGAGTTCGAGGGTTATATGGCGCGCGACGTCTACAAGTCGATGATGCCCAAGGATGTGCGCAAAACGCTCGGCGTGGACAAAAGTGACGAAGATGACGAAGGCTAGACCAGCGGCGACGATTCGTGGCCGCCACAGGTAACAACGGGAGATTTCACAATGAAAAAGGGATCTCTGACCGCATTCGAGATGCACGTCGAGAAGATCGCACTCTTCGGGGCCGCGGCCTTCGCGTTGGTGATGACGTGGATGTACCTGATCGGCTCACCGAATACGGTTTCCTACAACGGCCAGGACGTTTCGCCGGACGAGTTGGACGAGATGATTCTGACCAGCGCCCAGGAGCTGGAGAGTCGCGTGCGTACGGCGACGATCGACAATAGCGCCGTGGAAGGCTACAGCGACCAGCTCCGAGAGCGGCACAAGGCCGGGATTCTGGTGGATGCGACGTCGTCCGAGGAGCGCCCCGCGCTGCCTCCCGCGCTGCGGCTCGCGAGTGCGTTCGGCACGGCCATCGAGGTCCCCGGGCTCGAGGACGCAGAGGCTTCCGGCTCCGTCAAGGTCGTCACCCCGCTCAGGCCGGACCGGCCGGCGGTGCGCACCGGTCGCAGTCTGGTTCACGTCGTGCAGAACCCGCTCGGGAACACGGACGCCGCCGATGCAAAGCCCGAGGCGGAGCCGGCCGAACCGAAGGAGATCGCATGGGTGTCGATTGCGGCGTATTTCCCGAAGAAGGCTCAGCGCGACGAGATGACCGCGGCGGGGTATGCCCCCTATCGTGCCAAGGTCTACTTCGTCGGCATAGACGTCGAGCGGCAGGAAGTGCTGGCCACCGGCGAGTATTCCGAATGGAACGATGTCGAGCGGGGCAAGGCGATGCCGCGGATCGACACCGCGGACCCGGCGGTAGACGACGAGACCGGCGTCATCGTCAACAACCAGGACATCAAGCAGACCTTCGATTTGTTGCGAGCCAGCCAGTATGCCTTAATGCAGCCGCCGTTTTACGCAATCGAGGCCGGCGATGATTGGGACATTCCGCCGATCGAGGGCTTCGATGTTGAGGAAGAGGAGGAGGAAGTCGACCAGCGCGAGTTCGAACGTGATAGAGAATCTGAACGCAAGCGGCGGGCCCAGCGCAACACGCGGCGACGGACGCCGCGCGTCTCGCAGCACGGCCGCGGCGGCGAACGTGGGAGACGTGGGGGCATCGGCGTTGTGGGCGGTGGCGGTGGTTTCGACGAAGGCATCTCGGTGTCTTCGCCCCGAAACAACGACGCCCGTGAACGTCGAGAAGGCGCCAAGCGGGCGCGGGAAGATTTCAAGGAAGCGAACCGCGCCTACCGGTCCAAGGAGTACGACCGGGCACGGAACTTGCTGAACACGGTCATCAACAACGAACACGCGACGCGCGGCACAGTTGGGCGGGCCAAGAAAATCCTGGCCAGCGTCGAGAAGAGGCTGGGGACCGGCGGGGATTCGATGGCCGGCGGTCCCCGTTTTGCCGGCGTCAGCAACTTGGGCGAAATGGGCGGCCCCAACCAGCCGGGGTTCCTGATCATTCATCCCGACGAGGAGCGATCCGATCCGGCCATTTGGTTTCACGACGACTCGGTCGAATCAGGAAAGACCTATCGCTACCGCATGAGGGCCCGTCTATGGAACCGCTACGTGGGGCGGCTCAAGGCGGTGGCCAACGTGGAAAACGCCAAGAAAACGGTGCTCGCCGGTGACTGGTCGCTGCCGAGCGACCCGATCACGGTCGCGCCCAGCACGCATTTCTTCGTCAACGGCGCCCGGCTGGGCGCCCAAGGCGTCGCCACCATCGACGTCTGGAAGTGGCGTCACGGAGAATGGCTCAAGCAGCGGTTTGATGTTGAGGTCGGCGACGTGATCGGCGACGTCAAGCGGGTCAAGGTGGAGGAATACGACGAGGACGGCAAACAGATCCGCGCCGACGTCGATTTTGCGACGGGCGCGATCGTGCTCGACCTGCGTTTCAAACAGCCCGTCCGGGAGCGACAACGGAGGGGCAAAGAGGGGCAGTTCAGCTATAAGGAAACGACGACGGTGGTCATGGTGTACCTCGATCCGGCCGACGGGCAGGTCAAGGAGAAGTCGCAAGCCCTTGATAAATATGATCCGATCCGAGCCAAACTGAAGGACCAGGAACTGTAGCGCGCGGCGGACGGGGTCACGTTCGCGTGAAGCGAGGAATAAAGACCCCGCACGTTTCGTTCGCAGGGTTCTTCCATAAGGTCGCGGCCGCGCGTCAACGAGCCGGCCCGTCGTGTGCGCGACGAGCCGATGGGAGCCGTTCCGGAGCGCATCCATACGCGGGGGTGCCTCGTGCTATCGTCAGCGGAGCGCGCAGCCTATGTCCGTTCGTTTGACGATTCTCGGATCGGGCACGTCGCACGGCGTGCCGATGATCGGGTGCGATTGCGACGTGTGTACGTCCGACGACCCGCGCGACAGGCGCACGCGCGCCTCGGCCCTGTTCTCGTTCGACGGGCATCATGTTCTGATCGATACCGGCCCCGAGCTGCGGCTGCAGTGTCTCGCGCATCGCGTCACGCGGGTGAACGCCATCCTCTACACGCACCATCACGCCGATCACGTGGTCGGACTGGACGACGTTCGGCGATTCAACTGGCTCCAAGGTGAGGCGATCACGATCTACGGCGCCCCGGCGACGCTCGCCCGCCTGCGAACGATGTTCGAGTACGCATTCGTCCATGAGCCGGATTATCCGAGCGCCAAGCCAGACCTGGAGACGATCGCGGTGGACTCGCCGTTCGAGCTGCTCGGCCGGCGGATCATCCCGATCCCCTACCAGCACGGCCGGGTGTCGGTCCTGGGATACCGCGTGGGTGATATCGCGTACTGCTCGGATTGCAGTTTCATCCCCGACGACTCGATGAACCTGCTGCGCGATCTGGATGTGTTGATCTTGGGCGCTCTTCGCCGCCGGCCACACCCCACGCATTTCAATCTGGAGCAAGCCGTGCAATGGGCGGGTCGCATCGGCGCGCGGCGGACCTATTTCACGCACATCGCGCACGAGCTGCCACACGCCGCGACCAACGCCGAGCTGCCCGAAGGGATGGAGTTGGCCTACGACGGTTTGGTGTGCGAGTCGGGTTGACGGGCACGACCTCAAGCGCTTGCATCATCGGCCGCCAAGACCTATGAAGCCCCACACGGAAACTACGAACCGATTGGCAGTGTGTATGCGGAGCCGAACATGGCCCGTGCGTTCCTAGGCATCGACATCGGCACGAGCGGATCCAAGGCGTTGCTGATGGACGAAGCCGGCGGCGTGCTTGCGTCGGCGAGCGCCGCGCATCCCAGCTACTTCCCGAAGCCCGGCTGGTCGGAACAACGCCCCGACGACTGGTGGGGTTCGTTGCGGAAGGCCACGCGGGCCGTCCTGCGGCGGGCGAAGACCTCGGGAGATGACATTGCCGGCGTGGGGCTCTCGGGGCAGATGCACGGAGCGGTGTTTCTCGATGCCGCGGATCAGTGTCTCACGAACGCCATTCTGTGGAACGATCAGCGCACCGCCGCCGAGTGCGAGGAGATTGAGCGACGCGCCGGCGGGCGGACATCTCTCCTTCGACTCGTGTGCAACGTGGCCCTTACCGGCTATCAGGCCCCCAAGATCCTCTGGCTGCGCCGCCACAAGCGCCGCGTGTTCCGTCAGGTGCGATGCGTGCTGTTGCCGAAAGACTACATCCGACTTCGACTGACGGGCGTCGCCGGCAGCGATGTCTCCGACGCCTCGGGAACGCTGCTCTTCGACGTGGTTCGGCGGAGGTGGTCGACGAAACTGATGGAGCGGCTCGAGCTCGACCCGGCCTGGTTTCCGCCCGTTTCCGAATCGCGCGCGGTCGTCGGTGCGATCACCACGCAGGCCGCGAGAGCAACGGGACTGAAGCGCGGCACGCCCGTCGTGGCGGGCGCAGGAGATCAGGCGGCCGCGGCGATCGGAACCGGCGTCGTGCGGCGCGGGATCCTTTCGGCGACGCTCGGGACCAGCGGGGTTGTGCTGGCGCACAGCGACACGCCCGTGCCGAACGACGCCGGGCTGCTGCAATCGTATTGCCATGCCGTACCGGGGCGCTGGTGTGTCTTCGGCTGCATGCTCTCGGCGGGGGGGAGTCTGCAATGGGCTCGTGAGGTGTTGTACGCCGATCGGCTGCGCCGCGCGCGAAGTGACGCGGCGCGCGACGCGCTGTACGAACAAATGATCTCCGAGGCGGCGGGGGCGACGGGCGACGATGCACTGCTGTTTCACCCCTATTTGACGGGGGAGCGCTGCCCCTACCCCCATCCGCACGCGCGCGGCGCGCTGCTGGGTCTGACCCGCCGGCACACGCGCGGCGACCTGGTACGGGCCGTGCTCGAGGGCATCACACTGGGCATGGGGCGCCAGATCGATCTGATGCGCGCCCTGCATGTACCCATCCGCGAGATTCGGCTGTCCGGCGGCGGAGCTCGCAACGCCTGGTGGCGCCAGTTGCAGGCGGACGTGTACGGCTGTCGTTGCGTCGTGATGCGCTCGGAGGAGGGCTCGGCGTATGGGGCGGCGATTCTGGCAGCCGTCGGAACCGGGTGCTTCGCGAGCGTCGAAGCCGCGTGCCGACAGTGCGTGAGCGTGGCGCAGGCTCACCGGCCCGACGCGGCCCGTACGCGCCGCTTTCGCAAGGCCGCCGCCCTGGCGGCGCGGACCTACGAGAGCCTCGAGCCGGGGTATCGCGACTTTCGTTGAGCGGACTCGCGTGCCGGCCCCGGCTGGATATACTGGCCCGCGGTCACGGATGAATCAATTGGACGGATCCAAGCAACGGCCCCTCACGGCAGGCGACCTGCTCAGCCGCGGCCCCTTGCGGCGCCTGGGCGGCGAACTGTTCCTTCTCGACGAGATCGATTCGACCAACGATTTTCTCAGAAGCCGCGTGGGGGAGACCACGGACGGGGCCATCGCCTGCGCGGAGCACCAGAGCGCCGGTCGCGGCCGACAGGGGCGCCGCTGGGATGCGCCGCGCGGCTCGTCCGTGTTGCTGAGCGTGCTATTGCTCGAGTCGTCGGACTCGCCACTCCTGACCCAGGCGGCGATGCTGGCGTCACTGGCCGCCTGCGAAGCGGTGGCGTTGGCGTCGACTTGCGAACCCGCCGTGCGCTGGCCGAACGACATTGTGCTGGGCGGGCGAAAGCTCGGCGGCGTGCTGGCCGAGTCGTTCACGCTGCCGCCGGCGGAGCGGCGGGCGTCCCTGCAGCGCGCGTTGGTCATCGGCGTGGGGATCAACTGCCTGCAACACGCCGGGCACTTTCAAGTCGCCTTGGCCGAGCGGGCCACGTCGATCGATCTGGAATCGCAGCGGCCGGTCGACCGCGCCGCCGTCGCGGGCCGGCTCGTGGAGCGGCTGGACGCGCGGCTCGCGGCGCACGCCGAGCCGGACGGGCCCGCGCGGCTCGTTTCCACGTGGAAATCGCGCTGCATCGACATCGGTACGCACGCGGTGCTTCGGCAGGATGCGGACGAATTCGCCGGCACCGTCGTCGACATCGACGATCACGGTGATCTGATCGTGCAACTCGACCAGGGTGGAAGGAGACACTTTGCCTCGGCGACGACGACACGCGCCGGGTAAGCGCACGCGCCGCGGCGGCGCGAAGCGCAGGCGTTGCGAGCGGCGGCATGTTCTGCATCCCGCGGAAAGGGCCGTGGCCCGGCGCCGCCCGGAGCGCGGCCTCGTGCGGTCGTTTGCGGATGCGTGCCGGCACAACGTTCGCCGGCTACGGAGCGCCGGTGAGCGCGTAGCGACCCGTCTGGCTCGCAAGACCGCACCCCGCACGCCGGCGTTTCCATTGTTGTCGCAGGTGTACGGCTGCGCGGGGTTGTGTGCTTTCGGCGGCGCGCTGGGCGCGACCTGGATGTCGAGTGAACTGGTGTTTCATGGCGCGAGCGCCGCGCGCGTGATGGGCGTGGCCGGAAGTGCGGTATGCGCCGGCGTGTTGATCGCTTTGTGGATGGTTCGCCGGCTTTCGCGCGGGTCGGCGCCGGCCGCGGCCGGCCGCGGACCGCGCGCGGCCTTTTCACCCGTCGGGCGCGGCTCAGTTATCGCCGCGGGCGAGACCGGAGAGCTTGAGTTCGCCGCGTCGCTGACGGGCTCGCTCATCCTCGCGTTCGGCTTGGTGTGGCTCGCGCTCGTCGGCGGGACCGTCATGATGGAGCCGTACCGCGAGCTGCTCGTGCGAAACTTCGTGCTCGCCCCTTGGCCCAAGACGATGCTGCTGTGGTTGCCCACCGTGCTGGGCCTCGCGACGGCCGGGGCCGCCGCCACGACGGCGACGCTCGCGTTGCAAGGGTGGCATCGACTCGTGACCGGCCGGCGTTCGAGCGTGACGCAACTCTGGCTGGTCATGCTGCTGGGCAGCGCGGCCGGCGGCGCCGTGGCGGCCATGGGCAGCCGACCGGCGGTGCTCGTCATTGCGGCCCTCGCCGCCCTCTTCTTGGCGGGCGTCTTAGCCGTGTTTCGCAAACCGGTCGAGGTCCAGGCATTCGAATCGGCCGCCCACGCGAGCGCGGACGACTCCACACGCGGCGTGCCCTTTTTGCTCGCGCTGGCCGCGGCATTTGGCGCCGGGGCGGCATGGCTTATGTCGCTACCCAGCGGACTGGCGACGGCCGAAGTGTTCGGTGCGCGCTGCGGTCTTCTGACTCTGGCCATGGCGGGCGGGCTCCTGGCAGCCCACAGCCTGAGAAGAGTGCGCTCCAACGTCGCCGGGCTGCTAGGACTGTTCCTAGTGGCGCTGGGGTTTGTCCTGCCTTACGACTACTTCCTTTCCGCGCCCGGCGGCGCTGCGACGGCGAGATTGGTGGTGGCAGGCTTCTGCGCGGCGGCTTGCATCACCTTCGTCGCGCGACGAGTCGGAAAGCGCGCCGGCAGCGTGCAATACGCCTTGGCACGTGTGGGTGCCGCCGTCGCGTTGGGGCTCGTACTCGCGTTCGGGCTGGTGTCGGGCGCGCGGGGCGGGCCGCTCGGGCTCGCGCTGCCGGCGCTGGCGGCCCTGGCAACGACCGGCGTGGCGGGCGTCGTGGCGGTCATGGACCGCCAGTTGCAAATTCCCCTGCGGCTGGCCGCGATGGGGGCGGGGGTGGCCTGGTTCGCCTATACCAACAACACGTTGCCTCTGACCGGCGTCATGGCGCTCTGGACCGCCACGACCCCCGGCTTCAAGAAGATATGGAGGAACAAGGTCCTCAGAGCTGGCATCGCCTTTATCCTCCTTAACGCGGTCCTTATCTATCCGCTGAGGAACGTGCAGATCCCTCTGATCGCGATGGCGCTTCTCCCCTTAGGAGCGGACTCAGGCCTCCTCATCGGCCAGTTGGTAGGCGGTCTCTTCCTGGGGATGATGATGGCCTCCACCACCGTCCTCAATCTGCCGGCCAAATGGAGAATCCCCGTGCAGATAGGCTTTGGAGGGGCCTTCGCCGCGATCCTGTATTACCTGGTCCTTCCCGGAAGCCTGATCGGGCTCCTGGGGGGCATGGCAATATATGCCGCTCTGGTGCTTACCTCAAAACGCATCCCCGCCCGTTGGTGGCTCCGAGCCA
>JACZRH010000025.1 GCA_022574815.1 Planctomycetota bacterium
GTCTCCACCGCGGCCGGGGTCGCGGCCTCCTCGGTGGTCTCGATCGCCGATTCGGGTTCGGCGGGGGCGGCCCGCTCCTCCGGGGCCGACTCCGGCACGGCATCGCGATCGGAGCGATTCGTCAGGGTCCGCCGTTGGCGCCGTAAGCGGCGCTTCTGGCTGGGCGAAAGCCGTTCGCCCATCGATTCGGAAGTCTCGTCCGAAACCTCCATCTTCGGCGGCTCGGGAGTCTGTTCGCCGGAGGACCTCGAGCGCCCACCCCCCCTTCTCCGTCGTCGGCGCCCACGACGAACCGACGGCCGCTGCTCGGCAACCGCGTCCTCCTGCTCAGTGAGCTCGATCTTCGCTCCGGGCGATGAGTCACTTTCGTCCGCTTCGAAGCCGGCGATCGGCTCCGGCTCACCTTGCTCAGCGGGTTCCCGCGGCGCGCTCCGATCCGCCGCGAGCGTCAGAGCTTCGATCTCGTCCGCCCGCGCGGCGGGCGCCTCCTCGGAGAGCGGGATTTCAACGTCGCTCGCAGGGGGTTCAAACACCGTCTTGGCGACCGGCGGAAAGCGAATCACGATGGCTTCGTCGGATTCTTCAATTTGGGGCACCGCCGGGGCCACGGCGCTTTCGGGCACCTCGTCGGAAGGAACCTGCGTGGCCGGCTTGGCGCGTCGGCGTCGCTTGCTCGGGGCGCGCTCTGGGCCGTCGTCGCCCGTCCCGCGGGGGGCTTGGCGTTGCGCCTTTCGCCGCGTGCCGGGCCGCTTCGCTGCACCTTCCGCCGGGGGCTGCCCGGATTCTTCGGCTGGCGTTTCAGGCCGGGGCACGCCGTCTTCGGCGACTTTGCGGGGGGTCTTTCGGTTGCGCGTCTTGGCGCCCGTGCTCGGTTTTTTGGCCGTGACAGGAGGCGTTCGCGCGGCAGCCTCCGTCGTCGAGACCGCCGTCGTTTCGACCGCCGCCTCGTTCAATACGCTCGTCGCCGCTGTCGCCGCGTTTCCCGCTCCTTCGAGCGAAGGATCGTCGGCGGTTCTTTTCCTACGGCCTGATCGAGTCCGTGTCTTTGCGGGTGCCTTTTTCTTGGTGGGCAAAAGAATTCCTTTCCGGGGTCGCGGGCCGCGCAGTGGGGCCCGCAAGTTCCATGTCCCATTCGACCGCGACGCGGCGGACGCGGCTGTTGTACACGTCGGCGTCAAGGCCCAGTTCCGTGATGATTTCCGACGGGCGGGCGGTGCGCTGCGCCTCAAACACTTGGCGCATCCGCAGCTCCACACCGTCGGTCGTTAACATTTCAATGTAGGGGCGGATGTCGACGCGGCGTTTGGGCCGCTTGGGGCCGAAGCCGCGCTCCACGCACAACTGCTCGCAGGCCAACAGGCGTTGAATCCGCGCAGCAAGTTTCTTCCCATCCTCGAGCTCGAGACGAACCTCGTACGACGTGCTGCGCGCGTGCGGCATGCCGCGCGGGACCGGCGTTGTGACGCCCTGCAGCGCCGCACCACGCGGCAAGGTCGCGGCCAAGCTGTCGGCGAGCTCCGCCGGGCAGCGCTGTTCGCGCAGCCACACGATCATCAACTGACATTCGGATGCCATTCCGACGCTGCGCGGCAGGGGTAGTACGATTCGGGCGCGCGGGTTGAAGCCGGCGGTATAAGCGATCGGCCAACGGGCCCGGACGAGGGCGCGAGTCAGCAAGCGGACCTCGTCGTGATGGGATAGAAAACGCAGGTCGCCGTCCAGCGCGAAGGCCGCGACCGCGCGAAACGCCGTCGCGGGCGGCGGCGCGTCTTTGACGCTCGGATCCGATCTTGCTTCCTGCGATGCCATTATATCGCGTCCGGATCAATGTCGCGCAACCTGTCGCGCAAGTAGTTCAGGATCTGCCGGTCGTCGTCAAAGCGCAGCACCTTCTGGACAACGGTCTCACACTTGCGCAGCGTCACCAGCCGAATGATCTTCTTGACTTCCGGAATGTCCTTCGGCGCCATCGACAACTGGCGTAGCCCGAGCCCCAGCAGCAGCATGGTGTAGATCGGAGCGCCCGCCATCTCGCCGCAGAGATTGACGGTCACGTCCGCCCGGCGGCCCGTGCGAATCACCTGACGAATGAGGCGGATGACGGCCGGATTGTGCGGGGCGTAGAGGTCGGAGACCCGTTCGTTCGCGCGGTCGACCGCCAGCGTGTACTGCGTCAGGTCGTTGGTTCCGAGACTGAAGAACGCAACCTCTTTGACGAAGATGCTCGCGAGCATCGCCGCGGCCGGTGTTTCCACCATCATGCCGATCGGCAGATCGCGCCGAAACGCGATCTCATCCTCCTCCAGGTCCTCCATCACGTCGAAAACGGTCGATTTGGCCTGGCGCAGCTCCATCAGGTTCGTGACCATGGGAAACATGATGCGCACGTCGCCGTGTGCGCTCGCGCGCAGGATCGCGCGCAGGTGCGTGCGGAACATGCCGAGGTTCTTGAGGCAGTAGCGCAGCGACCGCAGGCCCAGCACCGGATTGTGGTCGTGGTGCGCCCCCATGGCCGACATCATCTTGTCCGCTCCCAGGTCCATCGTGCGGATCGTGATCGGCTTCGTGCCCGTGTGGCGCACGGCGGTGCGAAACGCCTCGTACTGGTCCTCCTCGTTGGGCGCCCGCTCGCCCGAAAGAAAAAGGAATTCGGTGCGATACAGGCCGATGCCCTCGGCCCCGGAGTCCATCGCACTGCGGGCCTCGTTCGAGAGCTCGATGTTGGCCAGCAGGGTGATGGTGTGCCCGTCCTGGGTGACGGCGGGCAGCTCGCGCAGCTCGCGCAGCTCGATCTCCGAGGCGCGGTCCTTCGCCTGCTGCGCCTGGTAGCGCTCGATCGTCTCGGGATCGGGATTGACCACGACGATCCCGTGCGTCCCGTCGATGATGACCGGCTCGCCGCCGGCCACGTCGCTGGTGATGTCGTTGAGCGCCACGACGGCGGGCTTGCCCAACATGCGTGCCAGAATGGCGGTGTGCGAGGTCGATCCGCCGACGTTGATCGCGAACCCGAGCACGTGTTCCTGATCGAAGGAGACGGCCTGCGACGGCGTGATGTCGTGCGCGACGACGACGACCGGCTCGGTCAGCCGCGTGATGTCCTCGCGCGCTCGGCCGAGAATGTGGCGCATCACGCGTTTTTCAATGTCGAACAGATCGCGCACGCGCTCCTTGAGGTAGGGGTCCGCCACGTTCCGGAAACGACGCTGCAATTCGTTCATTTGCAGCCCGAAGGCGTACGCCGCCGTGTAGCGGTTGTTCTCGATATTCCCTACGACCACGTCGCGCAGCTTCTTGTCGGCGATGATCTCTTCGTGCAACGCGAAGATGGTGGCGATCTTGTCGCCGAGCTGGCGGGCCGTGGCCAGGCGCAGCTCGCGCACTTCTTCCCGCGAGGCCTTCAGCGCATCGTCGAGGATGTGAATCTGCGCCGGCACACGCGTGGCGTCGATCGTTCGCCGAGGAATGCGGTACTCTTCCGTGTCGAGTACGAGCGCCGGGCCGATCGCCACCCCGGGCGATGCGATGGTTCCCTTTTTTTGAATCATGGGCCACAGGCCCGCGGCGCCGGCGGCCACGTTCTCCGGCGGAAAAGGGCCGCTCCGCGCCGTCTAAGAGTTTCGTTCTGTGCGCCGGCGCTCTACGTCTCGCCGAACCCCGATTCGAATAGCCGGCACAAGCCGACGATCGCCTCCTGCTCGTCCTTGCCGTCCGTAACCAGTCTGACCGTGCTTCCCTGCGTGCCGACCAACATCAGGAGCTCCATCGGGCTGTGACCGTCCGCCTCGTGCTCATTGCAGAAAACCTGGATCCGACAGTCGAATTTCGACGCCAGATCGACGAACCGCATGATAGGGCGAAAGTGCAGGCCTTCCTTGTTCCGAATGACGATTTCCCGTTCGACGGCCACACGCGGTCCGCTTCATTGGTTTGTGCCCTGCGGCCGTATCACGCGACGGCCTAGCTCACCAATAGCTTCTCGTCCGCCTCCTTGAGAAGATCGTAGATCTTCTCGGGCTTGTCCGATTGTCGCAAAAACTTCCGGAACTTTTCCTGCTGCAAGTGCCGAAATACCAAATCCATCGCCCGCAAGTGCTCCTCGGCCTGATCGGTCGGGCTGAGAATCAGAAATACCCCATACACGGGTTCGCCGTCGAGCGACGCGAAGTCGATCCCGCGGCTGCTGCGACCGACCGCCGCCACGACCTTGGCGAGACCGTCCACCTTCGCGTGCGGGACGGCAACCCCTTTGCCGAAGCCCGTCGTCCCCCGGGATCGTTCCCGGGCCACGATCGACCGAATGATACTGTCGGCCGAATCGGGGCCAACCAACTCGGTGTCACGCAGAGCTTCAACGAGCTCACGGATCGCTCCGTTGCGCTCGGTCGATTTCATTTCGGCGACAATCGCGTTCGGCTCGACCAGGTCGGTCAGCTTCATGACGTTCTCCGGTCCGCCGCCGCGGCGCCCTAACCCTCGGTCTCTCCCGACGGCAACCGAGGTGGGTGCTTCCGGTTACGGAGCTTTTCCTTGTGCCGGGTCAACTGCCGCTCTAACTTATCGATTAAGATGTCGATCGCGGCGTATACATCTTCCTGACGCTCACTCGCAACGAAGGGCTGATTCCCGTCCGCGTGAACGATTATTTCCGCCGTGTGCATTCCAGCTTGGCCGTCCAGCACCACGTCGATCGCCTGAATGCGGTTGAAGTAACGCTCCAGCTTCTCAGCCTTTTCGAGACAGTATCGTTTGAGCGAGTCGCTGACACTCATATGGCGACCTGAAACGGTCACGTTCATACTGCACTCTCCTCGCGAAGAGAAGATTCACGGGCGCGTCCTGAAACTCGGCCTACGCCGCACCGTCCCAAGCCGCCCGGGAATCTACCGGCATCCGACAAACGCTCCCATTTGCCGCAACGGTCAAGACTTGTTCGCGTTCGGCGGGCGCCTAGCACATTCTAGCAGTGACTGTAGCCGAACGGTGCGGCGACCGTCAAGCAGCCGCGGATGGGCGACCGCCGGCCTGCCGCTTTCCCAACCGGCGCCCATCGCAGCGCAAATGCCTGAAATCGGCCCGCCAGAGCAAGTTCCTAGCTTTCAATGGGGTGCGAGAACTTCGCGCTGCCGGGACCGCGCCGCGGCAATGCCGCGAGAATCGGCGTCAGTTCAGGGATTGCGTGGATTCTCGAATCAAGAGGCGCGGCGGAATGTGAACGGTTTGCGGTCTATCCATCCGTTTCTTGGCGATTCGTGCGAGCACCGTCTCCACAGCTCGGCGCCCGATCTCCTCACCGCCCAAGTCCACCGTCGAAAGCGACGGCCGAATACGCTCTCCAAACGGCTCGTTTCCAAGGCCCATGATCGCAATGTCACGCCCGGCCAATCGGCCGCATTCGGCCGAAGCCACCAGCGCGCTGGCCGCAAGGAAGTCGTCCTCGGCGATGACTGCGGCGCCCCGCTCGAGCAGCGGCCGAATCGAGCTCCAATCGACACCGCCGACCCCCGCTCCCGTGACCAGGGCATGCGTCGCTGCGTCGGCGTCGAGACCGCGCTCTCGGCAAACTTCTTGAAACCCCGCCCGGCGCGCTTCACCGGCACGGTCGCTGTCGGCGTGCAAGTAAACAACGTCGGAGACACCGGAACCGAGCACGTGGCGGGCCGCCATGCGTCCGGCTTCGGCGTGGTCAGGCGTCAAGACATCGCACGCCAAGCCCTTCACCGGCCAGCACGAGACCACCGGGTGTTGGCCGGTCATTTCGCGCAGCACTTGCGCCGCTCCCGCGTCGAGCGCGACTGCGCTGATAATCGCATCGATGCGGTCGGCAGCGAATCGTTTCAGCCTACTCACCGCAGTCTCGGCCGTGCTCCCAAGCTCAAGTGGATGGAGCACGTAGTCGGCGTCGAAAGCGGGCGACGCAGCCCCGCGCAGAACCGACGCCGAGAATGCCGAACAAAAACTGTCCACGAACAGCGCGATCGAGTAGTTTCGCCCCGTGGCAAGCGAGCGGGCAGCGTGACTGGGCACGTAATTCACCTCGACGCAGGCATCCAAGACGCGTTGCTTCGTCTTTTGGTTGATATCGGACCTGTCGTTCAATGCCCGCGATATCGTGCCGCGCGAAAGACCGGTGAGTCGGCTGATGTGCTCGATCGTGACCTTGCCCATTTGAGTACCCCAGTCGCATCCACTTGCGGTCCAAGTACGATCAAGCCCGAAAAGACCGCACGTCCAGATTTACGCTATCTATTTTATCCGGAACTAGCGCCCGTGCAATGAAAATCATGGCGGCTCGCGGAGAATCCGGCCAGACGTCGCCTCGCCAGTGTCGCAACACGAACCGGAGCCTCGCTCGGCCGCTGCCGTCCCGGCGAGATGGGCCCGAAAGCAGCTCGGCACCGCTGGGCGGTGGACCAAGCCGTACCGGTTGTTTCCGGGCGGTGGGTCTTGCGATCGTGCCGACCGGCCTGGTCGGGCCGGCCCCGACATCCGATGTTCCGGCGCGCCGATTCCCCTGAGGCACCAAACGCGCCTGCGACGCGATGGGGAAGCTGAGTCCGATCCGAGGCTACGGCGCCGAACCGATGATCTCGTTGAACAGCAGGGGGGCGTCCTGTGTACCGATCGTTCCGTTCGGCAATTCCAAATCGCTCAATGGCGAGTTCGTAAAAATCAGGGTCGCGGTCGGCTCCGCGTCCGACATGATGTCAGCCTGGTTGTCCACGTGCCGCAGCCCGAGCAGGTGCCCAATTTCATGAACGCCGACGCAGCCGATGCGCGCCCCCAATTGAGTTGCCGTGTCGCCGGGAAAAATCAGCCCGAAGATGTCGGTGAATACGATCGCGCTTCCGGTCAGTGTCTCGTTGCGCGGATCCAGATAATCGGCAAGGCCGAGCGCAAAGAACTCGAATCCGCCGAAGTAGATCGTTTGAAACGGCTGTGGCGGCGGCGGACCTTCGTCACTGGTCGAGATCACAATGTTCCAAGGCGCGAAAAGTGTTCGTACCGTGTCGGCGATGCTGGTCTTCAACATCGTCGTCTCCGGACCGCCCCAGCCAGGATTCACCAAAGCGGCGTCGAAAGCGGGAATGGTCCTCGGCGGCAGACCGCCGACCGTGATACTCTCACCGCCGCGAAACTCGATGAACACGCGCTGTTGCCGCGGGGTCGTTCCAACGCCGCGCTCGATTCGGATATCCACGCTGGCACCGCGATCGGAAACGATGTAGTAACTCGGGCTGTTGTGCCCGATGATGATCTTGGCGTCGGGCGTGAAAAGAGTGAAGTCGCTCTCATACCACGCGAACATCTTCTGTTCGGCGTCGAGAATCAGGATACTGAAGTCATCGGACGTGAACGTGCTCTTGTAACCCGGTGTGGCGAGCAGACTTAGGTGCAGGCGGTCGCCCGCGCTCAACGGTCCCAGATCAAACACTTGACGCGTGTTGACGGGCGCTACCACGATGCTGGCACGATCGTTGATGAGCGGAATCCGCGGCGTGAAATTGTCGATGCTCGCGGTAAACGGAGCAATCACGCTCACGGTCGTTTGGGAATAGGTGCGCGAGGGAGACGTTCGATCGGTGTCGATCTCCGCCCAAAGAAAATACTGGCCGACCGGCACGTCCTTCAGGACCAAGGCGGACGGCACCGTCAGATTCAAGTCGTTGCCGGCCGGGTCCGCCACATCGAGCTGAATGTCGTTTTGCGCGGCCACGCCGAGCAGCAGGTTCGCTCCGTCGGGGCTGAACATGACGGAAGCGATGGTAGACGCGCAGGGCCGGAATACGTCCAACGCTGCGCCGCTGGCCGCGTCCCACGTGCGGGCACTCGCGTCGGCGCTGCCGGTCGCGATCGTGGCCCCGTCCGGAGAGAAAGCCACGCTGGCCACGCGGTCGCTGTGTCCGCTGATCGTCAGCAGTTCGGCGCCGCTGGCGGCGCTCCAGAGCTTGGCCGTGCGGTCATCGCTACCGGTCAGGACCCGGCTGCCGTCGGGCGAGAAGGCCACGGACGTGACGCTGTTGGCATGACCGCTGATCAACGCGCCTTCGTTGTTGGTCTGGGGCTCGAACGAGACCAGCGGACTGCCGCTGAGAACGTCCCAGAGCCGTGCGGTCTGGTCCACACTGCCGGTCAACACCAGCGTCGCGTCCGTCGGTGAAAACGCGACCGAGGTGACGCCGAAGGCATGACCCGTCAGATCGGCCACCATTTGCCCGGTAAAGGTCTCCCAGACGATGGCACGCCGATCGTCGCCGCCGGAGACGATGCGCGAGCCGTCCGGCGAAAAGGCCACGGAATTGACCGCGGCGGTGTGTCCGGTGAATTGGCGGACGATGTCGCCGGTCAAGCGGTTTCGAAGCGTGAGCGACCCGTCGGCCACCCCGGCCACGAACAGCGCGTCGTCGGGAGAAAACGCGACCGACGTGACCCGGTCGGTGCTGCCGCCAAATGTCTGCAACAGGTCGCCGTTCAGGGCGCTGTAGAGCTTGATCGTTCGATCGTCGCTGGTGGTAAGCACCAGCGCTCCGTCGGAAGTGTAGATGGCTTCCGTGACGCGATCGTCGTGCCCGCTAAAGGTGATGGACTGCTGCCCGGTTTCGGTATTGAAAACCACCGCTTGGGACTCACAGGGGTCGGCGTCACCGTCCAGCCCGGCGCGGACGGTGCGCGGCACGTTGGGCTCTACGTCATAGACCGTGTCCACCCACAACGGCGAGTCCTTCGAAACGACGATCTGCGTGACGCTTTGCGGCGGTTCGCGGAACTGGATTCGGGGCCTGCGGATTCCGACCTCGATGTTCTGATCAACCCTTCCCGTGATGCCGGTGTTGTCGGTGACGGTCAGCCGAACGCGGTACGTGCCGGCGACGGCGAAGGTGTGAACCACGACCGGGATCACTTCACGGGACCCGTCGCCGAAATCCCATTGGTAGGCCTCGATTTCGCCGTCGGGGTCGAACGAGCTCGAAGCGTCGAAGCCGAAGGTCGCGGGCGCCGACTCGGCGGTCGTGGCGTTTACCGAGATTCGCGCGACGGGAGCGTCCGTGACGAAGATGACGACGAATTGCGAGGCCTGGGCTCCGGCGTCGTCCGTGAGCGTCAGCGTAACCGTGAACTCGCCGGTAATGCTAAAGGTGTGGCTGGGAGAGATGTCCCGGCTGGTTTGTCCGTCGCCGAAGTTCCAGAGGCGAGAAATAATGAGGCCGTCGTCGGTACTGCCGCCGGAACTGAATCGGACCGTGAGTGGGGCGATGCCGCGCACGAGATCGGACGAAAGCACGACCACCGGCGACAGATTGAAGGCGAAACCGCCTCCCGTGGCACCGGTTCCGGTCCCCAGGCCGGATCCCGGGGTGCAGCTCACGAGGCTAATTGGGATGAGGACCAGCGGAGTCGCCAAAGCCCAAACGACGACGAACCGGGATTTTCGCATTACAGCCTCCTGAATTCTGAGAATCGCGCGGACAAGCCGGCGCGTAAGTATGGGGCAGCCAACGAGTCTCTTCAAGGGGTTGCCCAAAAGTGCTATAATACTGCTACCCGGGCCACGGCACAATGCGGGCCGATTCGGTCGCCGGGAGCAGATTCCGGAGGGTTCGATGCGCCACGCTCGATTCTTGCCGTCCGTCCTTTTGGCGTCGATTGCGTTCCTGCCGGCGGGGTGCCCGCTAGGCGGTGAAGCGTCGACCAATACCCCGGTGTCGGCCGGTTTCAACGGCTCGACCCGCGTCGCAACCGGCCCGCCCACCACCGGAACCGCCGGCGACTCGACCGTAACCGATAGTCTCACGAGCCGCTACCCGAGTTGCACCGCGTCGGCGCAGTCCGATGCTTGGCGGGCCGAGATGCTGCGTCTGGTCAATCAGGCCCGGGCCGAGGCCGGGCTCGGCACCCTGGCGTCCAACGAGACACTCGCGGCGATGGCGTCCGAGTATGCCTGCGAATTGATCCAGTTCGAGTTCTTCGACCACGTCAATCCCGTGAACGGTTCGACGCTCGACAGTCGGGCCGACGAGTTCGGGTACGATTTTTTCGTGATCGGCGAGAACCTTGCCGCCGGGCAGCCAACGCCGGGCGAGGCGTTCAACGCCTGGATGGCGAGCGAGGGGCACCGCGACAACATCCTCGACTCGCGCTTCACCGAGCTGGGCGTGGGGCTGCGCATTGGCGGCCCGTTCGACATCTACTGGGTGCAGGAATTCGGCCTGCCGGCGACACGGCCGGACCGGGGGGACGGGCCGCCGCGACCGTAGCCCACGCCGCTGGGAGATCCCGGCCTTACGATCGTCCTGACCTCGCCAAACGCGGGTTCGCCCGGAAATCACCGCGGCGGCGCAGCCGCGCCCCTCGAACAGGCAATGTCCAGCGTCATGCTGAGCGGAGCATCCTTCCTCGAATTCAGCAAGATTCCCCGCGGCGCTCGGAATGACAGTGTGCTGCGCGCGAAATTCGAAATTACGCTGCTCGGCGTTTCCCGTTCCCAGCCGTAAGACCGCAGGCACACACCTGCGACACCATGTGTTTTCGGTCCAACGCTGTTGCGGACGGGTTCGCGTGTGCTTGGTCATGCCGCTGCTTGAACTCGGGGGAGGCAAACGGCTACCATGGAATGACGAGAGTCGATACCGAATTCTCAGAAACGCGCTCCAGAAGCGCTAGTTGGAGCATCGCGGACCCGTACGGATCCGCGAGCGCCGGAGGAGGCGAAAGAATGCTCTTCACCATCACACCCCAGAGAATCCGCATCGCGGTTTACTTTGTGGCCGCGTATATGGCTCTCTGCTAGAGTTGCGGGGCCACTGCCGGGATCGCCGGCCACGCGGAGGCTGCACCGGATTCCATGCACACGGCAGGCCGAATGAGCGCGCCCCCCCTGCAGATCGAGCGCCTGAGCCCCTGGATCGAGCTGCGCTTCTCGCGCTCGCCGGGCCCGGGCGGCCAGAACGTCAACAAGCTCAACACGCGCGTGACCGTGCTCTTCGACTTCGAAAGCTGCAATTCCCTGAATACCCCCCAGCGGAAGCGGATACGCGATCGCCTGGCGACCCGGCTTGCGCGTGACGGTCGCTTGCGGGTCGTCTGCCACCGAGAACGCACCCAGGCTCGCAATCGCTCGACAGCCGAGACACGACTCGTGGAGCTGCTGACCGAGGCCCTGCGCCGCCCAAAGACCCGCGTCGCGACGCGTCCGACCGCCGCCTCGCGCGAACGTCGCGTGCGATCCAAAAAGCAGCGCGGCGATCTCAAACGCCTGCGCCAAACCAAACCGACCGTTGACGACTGATCACCGAAAAACTCGCCATCGAACGAACCCTTGTGGGCCGTTGACCACGACGATTTGCCGCACACGGTTTGCCGGGCCTGGAGAAAGACGCGCCGCGTGACGGCCGACCCGCTGACGAGTCGCTGGCTCGACAGAGCGTTGAATACACAACCCGGCGCAAGCCGCCGGGGTGCCGCTCATGATGCTGGAAGCGGTCACGACGAAATCGACGAAAACTCCTGGACAACCGGTGCCTGGCGGGTCAATACTTCCCGCTACGGTTCCGCCGTCTTGCAGTCACTCGGCATAAGGCCGAGGCCTTGGGAACGGATTCGCTGCGGACGATGCGGGAACGGAGGCCATTCCCATGCTCATCGCCGCCACCGCTACGCGCTCGGTCGCGTTCGCACTCCTTTTAGCGCTCCCGTACCACCGGCCGGTCGAGCCCCGCTCCGGCCCGCTCGTCGAGGCCCAAGCCGGGTCCACGAACACCGGCGTGATGCGGCGAATTTGCCGCGTGACGGCCTACTGCGATCGCGGGACGACCGCGTCGGGCGTCGAATCGGGCGTGGGGCAGTGCGCCGCGCCGATCGACATTCCTTTCGGTTCGAGGATTCACGTCCCCGAACTCGACCGCACGTTTCTCGTGACCGATCGCACGGCCCGGCGCTTTCGGCACAATACGGTTGACATCTTCATCCCGACCCGCGAGGCCTGCCTCCAATTCGGTCGGCGATACCTGATCTGCGAGATCCTGCCGCCCCTGGAGTAGCGCCTAGGCCCGCAGGAACGGCTCGAGCACGAAATGGTAACTCTGCGACCGTTTCGCCCCCTTTCTTTTCCGCCCTTCCCGCAATAACGTGTAGTGGGCAGTCCGTTCCGTAATCGCAGCACCGTCTCAGCTCGGTCCGAAGCATGGCACTCGCCTCCACGATACCTGCATCTATCACGCCGGCACGGCGATTGCGGGAATTCGTAGATCTCGTGCGGGACATCAGCCTGCAACGCAGCCCCGCGGACCTGTTGGCCGCCTATCGCTCGCGGGCCCAGTTCGTCGTCGCGTTCGATGAGGTCGTGTCGCTCAGCCGCCGCGGTCTGTCCGACGGATCGCTGCGCATCACCCGTTCGTCACGCTGGACCGAGCCGGTCGACCCGTGGCGCGAGCAGCACAAGCTGCCGATCGTGCGGTCGGGTCTCTTCCGGCGCCTGATGGACGGCGGGCGCCCGGTCAAAATGGACCAGATCACGGTCGCTCCCGACGACCCCGCCGCCGAGCACCTCGCCGGTATGAACTCCCTGCTTGCCTCCCCGCTCTACTACGAAGGGGAGCCGACCTACATGCTGATCGTGATGCGGGCCGAGCCGGCCGCCTTCAGTCTGGACGAGTTGTGTACGCTCGTGCTGACCAGCAATCTGGTCGGCCGCGCGACTTCGCAACTCGTGCTCGCCGGCGAACTGCACCGCGCCAACGCCGCGCTCGACCGTGAGTTTCGCGCCGTCGGCGATATCCAGCGGCAGTTGCTGCCGGCCGAGCTGCCCGATATTCCGCGCGTCACACTCGCGACCCATTACGAAACCAGCGCCCAGGCCGGCGGCGACTACTACGATTTCTTTCCCCAGCCCGACGGCCGCTGGGGCGTGCTCATCGCCGACGTCAGCGGGCACGGCGTGGCGGCGGCGGTCGTCATGGCCCGTTTGCACGCCATGCTTCACGCCCCGCGCTACGTCTGCCCCGACCCGGACGCCTCGCCGCCGGACATCCTGCGCCGGCTCAACCAGCGGCTGCTGGACTCGATGCGCCCGGGCAGTTTCGTGACGGCGTTCTATGGACTCTTAGACCCGCAGTCGCTAACGATGCGGTATTCGCTCGCGGGGCACAATCCGCCGCGCCTGCTGCGCAAGGCGAGCCAGCGCATCGAAGCTCTTGAATTGACCGATGGATTACCCTTGGGAATCCTGAAGGAATTCGACACGACCGAGCGGGAGCTGTCCTTCGCGCCCGGCGACAGGATGCTGCTCTACACCGACGGGATCACCGAGGCCTTCAACGCCCGCGGCGAGGAGTTCGGCATCGATCGGCTGGACGAAGCACTGGAGCGCTGCCAGCGCACGCCGGAGAGCATGATCGACTGCGTCAAGGCGGACTTAAAAGGCCACTGCCGCGACCTGCCGCCGGCAGACGACCGCACGCTTGTGGCGATCGCATTCGACTGACCTTCACGGAACCAGGGCTGCGAGGCTCTAACTCACAGCAGTGGGAGCGCTACATAGCGCGGCCGCCCCCGGCCGTCATAGTGCAAACAGACCCAGCCCCGAGCAGCCGGAATCCGCTTGACCCGGTTGATTCTCGGCCAGCCCCGAGGTACAATCATGATTCGTCGGGGGCGTTCCCCGGCCGGGCGGAATGATCGGCACGTCGTTTGCTTTTTTGTATTGAGCGTCGCGATAGCCCCGCCCTGCGGAATTCCGCGGAGCATGGCCCACGACCCAGCTCAACGGGATTCTGATCAATCGACTGTTAGGCGGCTACTAGCCACCATTTCGCGGAGGATTCCATGGCACCGATAACAACGATCTCGTTCACACGCGACGGCCGGCGATACAACGTTGGTGTAGATCTCGACGACCGTGCGATCATGGACGGCAAGCTAGCTCTTCAGGTAAGTGCCAAGGTGACAGATTCTGAGGGTCATTCGTTCGAGGAATTCGTAACTCTCGAGCTTGACCTAGAAAAGGGAATGGGAAAGATCTTCCGCAAGAGTGCGGACGATCCCTGGTGTGTGTTCCCGCTGCCGAACGTTGGCGATATCATCAACCAGGATGGCGTCGAAGCACCTCCCGGAATGGAAACGGGTGACCCCGAGGAAGGTGACGCTATCGCCAACTTTGTGGAAGAAAGAATCGGTGAGCGTGTTTGTGAGCTGATCGGCCTGTGGCCGGTGCCGGACCCTATACTCGGGTGCGCGCTCAAAGCCGGTATCAGTAGTGCCCTTGGGCAAACTCTTACTTGCAACAAAATCGTCAGCTCTGAAGGTACCGCGCCCCAGCGGGTTTGGCGCGTCGTGCGCTGCCTGAGAGATCATGTGGGTGGCATCTTCACATGTACCCTCTGGCGAACCGGGCGCTGCATACTAGGCTTGGGCATTTTCTGAGATTCAACCAGGTCGCTTACGCACCAGCGCCGCCTAACCAGGGCGGCTTGCAGCTGACAGGCTTACGCCATGGTGGTACCGGGCGTGATACTCTGCGAGTTCTTCTGACGCTTCAACCGCGCCGGTCGAGCAACCATGACCCCGAACCGAACGGCGGGGTCATCCCCGATGACCCCACGGACACGAGAGGTAACACCGGGATTAATCATCGCCAGCGGCGGATACTCGAACAGCTCAACGCGGGCGTTGAATCGCGTCGCGGCTATGTCGAACGGCTGTTCAAGCGCTCGGCCAGGACGGCGAAGCGTGACCTGACGGAGCTTCGGGATCGTGGCCTCACATCGTTCGCGCGGAAGCCAGCGCCAGGGCAGCGCCGATATGACAGGTGCGAACCGCCAACCAACCCAACAGACGACGAGTGCCTGCGATTCCACTCCGCCCCGTTTTATCGGCGCGGCACTCGTCGCCGTCACGGGTTTCCTCTGCGGGTCGATGATCAATTGGCCGAGCCACCGCGCCTGCTGAGCGGATTCGCCGACGAATCTCAAGGAAGATTTCCGCGCCGCCGTGCATCAAACCGCTTGTAGACCGAGTGGTGGCACACTGGGAAATCCGTGCCCGCCAGGATGAACGCTGCTGCGGCCGGGAGAACAGGATTGAAAGACGATTCCCAAGGCGGAATTCTCGGGGCGCTTCCAAACGCGTGCTGCGCGAGGCATAATCGGGCGGACCGCCACTCGCACCCGGCGCCCCTCGGAGCCCATCAGGTGAGCAACCCATGAAGCGCCCGGAATCTCGCCGATTCGGGATGTGCCCGCATCTCGTTCTAATCCTCGTGGCGTTCGTTGGGATGCCTGGCTGCGCCGTGAATCGCGCGGCGGAGCGCGACATGGCGGCGGCGTTGGCGCGCTACGAGCATGACCGGGAAACCACGGCGCGAGCGTATGCAGGCAGCAGCGCGGGACGAACCACCAAACCGTCGCAGAACGCGAGCCAAAGCCAGCCGGCGCAGGCCGCTGCCGAGCCCGAGTCGCTTCGTGAGTACATTCTTCTCGCACTGCGCGAGAATCCCGCGATCCAAGCGGCCGAGGAAACGGTGCGAGCCCAATACGCCCGCGTGCCACAAGCCACCGCGCTGCCCGACCCCATGTTGACCACCAAGACGCTGCCCGAGCCGGTCCGCACGGCCGAGGGGGACAACTACTTCATTCTCGGCATCCGCCAGAAGCTGCTTGTGCCCGAGAAGCTGACCCGCGCCGGGCGCGTGGCGTGGCAGGAAGCGCGCATGTCCGCAGAAGAGCTCCAGCGAACGCGACTCACCGTCATCGCTGACGTGAAGCGCACGTACTTCCGGCTCTACGTCATCGACAAGACCGTTGAGATCGACCTGGCAAACCAGGATCTGCTGCGCGGCCTCATCGACGCGGCTCGCGCCCAGGTCGCGGCCGGCCGTCGGTCGCAGCACGACGTGCTGCGTGCGCAGGTCGAGTTGTACAATTTGGAAGGAACGCTCATCGAGTTGCGGCAACAGCGTGGGACGTTCGTCGCCGCGCTCAACCGGCTGCTCAATCGAGCTCCAGCGACGCCCGTCCCGCAGCCGACCGATTTCGACTTGCGCGAGGTCGCTGCGGAGTTGGAACGCCTCATCGACATCGCCGTGGATCGCAACCCGGACATACAGCGTCTGCGCGAGCAGATCGACCGTGACCGCGAAGCCGTCGAGTTGGCCAAGCTCGCCTACTGGCCGGACTTCACACTTGGGTTTGAGTGGATGCAGATGGATCCGCGCGGCGGGTTTGTGCCCCCGCGGAATCCACAAACCGGCATCCGCCCGCCGGTGAGCGGGCTGAGTGAAGAGGGGACGGACAACTGGGCGATTACGCTCGGCCTGAATATCCCGATCTGGTTCGAGAAAATCGAGGGCGGCATTCGCGAAGCGCGTAGCAGGTTGTCGGCAACCCGACACCGCTACGCCGCCGCTCGAAATCGCGTCAACTTTCAAGTCGAAGATGCCCTCCTGCGCGTGCGGGCGCAGCGGGAGCTGGCGGTTCTGTTCGACAAGACGATCATCCCGCAGTCCCGACAGGCTTACGAGGTTTCCCGGGCGAGCTACACGGCCGGGCGGGGAGAATTCCTGTTCGTAATTGATAACTGGCAGAAGTGGTTGACGTTCACGATTCAGTATCACCGCGCACTCGGGGAGCTGGAGCGCAGCGTGGCCGATCTGGAAGAGGCGCTGGGCCTGAGCCTCGGCGAGGCGGGAGGTTAAGGATGCGACAGCCTGCAAGACGACCGTGCCGGAGCAACGTCCGCGGGGGCCACGTTCTCGGAATGATGATCGGCGCTCTCGCGTTCCTGGTCGGCGGCGGCGCCGTCGGCGCCGTATTGTCGAGTTACCGGCTCACCGGGCAGTGGAACCCCTTCTCCACCGGCGGGACGTCAACCTCGCCGGGCGGTGCGAGCACCTCGGAGCGACTCTATACCTGCGGCATGCACCCCAATGTGATTCAGAAAGGCCCCGGGGATTGCCCCATCTGTCATATGAAGCTGACGCCGCTTCGCGCCGGAGACGATGTCGAAAGGCAAGCCGAGGGCGGCCCGCGAGAGCGAAAGATCCTCTATTGGCGCGCCCCCATGGACGCGAGCTACATCTCGGACGCGCCCGGCAAAAGCCCGATGGGGATGGACCTGGTGCCCGTCTACGCGGACGCGGCCGAAACATCCAGCGGTAGGACGATCACGATCGACCCCGTCACACAGCAGAACATGGGCATCCGCACAACGACGGTCCACCGCGGCCCGCTGGCGAAGACGATCCGCACTGTCGGCCGCGTCGACTACGACGAGAAAACGGTCACCTTCATCGACACGAAGTTCGAGGGCTGGATCGAGAAACTCTACGCCGATGAGACGGGGATGCTCGTCAAGAAGGGCATGCCGCTCTTCGACGTGTACTCGCCCAAGCTCTGGGAAGCGCAGGAGGAATTCCTCGCCGCCTTGCGCGGTGTCGAACGGCTGAGCGAGAGCCCGCTCGCCGAAGCCCGCGAAGAGGCGCAGCGGCTGGTCGAGGCCGCGGAGGTCCAGCTGCGCTACTTCGACATCACGCATGAGCAGATCGTCGAGTTGCGAAGATCCCGCACAAGCCGCAAGACGCTGACGATCAACTCGCCGGCGGCCGGAATCGTCACCGAGAAAATGGCGCTGCGGGGCATGTACGTTCGCCCCGGGATGCGGCTCTACACGATCGCGGACTTGTCGAAGGTGTGGGTGTACGTGGACGTATACGAGTACCAGCTCCCGTGGGTGCGCATGGGGCAGGAAGCGACGATGACATTGCCGTACGTTCCCGGGAAGGAGTTTCCGGGCCAGGTCGTCTACATCTATCCCTATCTGGAGAAGCAAACGCGAGTCATCAAAGTCCGTCTGGAGTTCGACAACCCGGCGCTCGAGCTCAAACCCGGCATGTATGCCAACGTCACACTGCGGGCGAATCTGAACCGCGACGCGCTGCTCATTCCGCGGGAGGCCTATATCGATTCCGGGACTCGACAAGTCGCGTTTGTCTTGCGTGGCGACCGCAAGTTCCAGCCGCGAGACATCCAGGTCGGTATCGAGGCGGAAAACGGAATGGTTGAAGTGTTGTACGGGCTCGACGAGGGTGAGCGCGTCGTCACCAGCGGGCAATTCATGCTCGACGCGGAAAGCAAACTCAAAGAGGCCATCGCCAAAATGTTGGAGGCGCAGGAGTTGTCACCTTCCCCGGGCACCCCCGACGAAGGCCACGGCGCGCTGGAGCCGCAGACAAGTGGGAACAATCACTGATGAGGTCGGCCGAATGTGCATGAGACAACTCACTCGATGGTGCCGCGGCGTGATCGCCATAGCGGGTATCTGCGCGATCACGGCGCGAGCCGACACGCAAGACAAGACATCGCAACCATCGGCTCAGGGCCTTGCCGAGCAGGTCGCGCTGAAGGACGCGAAATTCGCCTGCCCGATGGAAAAGCATCCGGACGAAACCGATCCCCACAAACGCGGCGCCTACCTTGCGATAGAACCCGGCGATTGCCCGTGGTGTGGAATGACGCTCAAGCCGGCCGGCGAACTGACGTGGATCAAGGCACGCAAGGCAGCGCAAGGGGGTGAGGTCGCCTACACCTGTCCGGATCATCAGCATGTCTTTTCCAAGACCGGCGACAAGTGTCCGCGTTGCCAAAAGGAACTCTCACCGTTCAAGGTCATGTACACTTGTCCGAATCCGCAACACGCGTCCGTCGTCCGTGCCGAGCCGGGCGCGTGTCCGCACGAGCGGCGCAAGCTTACGCCCTTTCGTGGCATTTGGTTGTCTTCAAACATGGCGGACCGCAACGTCCCGCCCAACCCGGAGGTGGCCCGACAGGCCGAGTATCACTGCCCGCTGCATCCGCTCGTGCATAGCGACAAGCCAGGTAATTGCACGATCTGCGCGGGGGCGTTGGCCCCGACGGGTGAAATCGACAGCGCGCGCACCGAGAAGCAGCCGCAAAAAACCGTTCCTGCAGGCGCAAAGTACGCGTGCCCCATGAAAGAGTGCTGGCATTTCGCACCCCAAGCCGGACGGTGCCCGGAGTGCGGCATGCAAACCAAACCCATAGATGAAGTGAGCTGGGCCGGCGTGCTGCCAAAGGAGGCGCCGCGAGTCACGGGAATCGACTACGTCTGCCCCATGCATGCCGATCGCGTGCAGAGGCCCGAGCCCGGGGCGTGCCCGGTATGCGGGATGCAACTCGTCAATGCCGACGCGCTCAGCACGCCGGCCTCGCCGCCGGCCGCGATTGCGGCTCAGATGAACTACCTGATGGAACATTACCTCGCGCTGCAACGGCGATTCTCCTCGGATCGCTCCGACGACGTGGCGCTACACGCGCTTGGACTCGTCGGGGCCGCCGACCAGATAATCAAACATCTCGAGCAACCGAATGACGACTTGTTAAAGCGTGTTTTGGAGGCCGCCCGGACTCTGCGCGGAGCGGCTCTGAAGCTGACAGGCAAGAGCCTCGATGACGACCGCGTGACGTTCGTGGCTCTCAGCGGCGCGATGCGCAAGCTCGTCGAGAAGGTTCGGCCCGGCCGGCAGCAGTACCCCAGAATCTACATCTTTCATTGCCCCATGACCAAGGGGGACTGGCTGCAAACCACCGACGACATGGCCAATCCGTTTTACGGGTTCAAGATGCTCAAGTGCGGCGAGTTGCAGGCCACGCAATGAGACGTAGCCTCGCCACGAGAGGATAGCCGATCGTGATTGCCAAGATCATTGAGCTCTGCGCCCGAAACCGCCTGCTCGTCCTGCTGTTGACGAGCTTCATCATCGCCGCCGGCATCTGGACAATCTTCAACATCCGCCTGGACGCGATCCCCGACCTTTCCGACGTGCAGGTGATCATTTTCACCGAGTATTCCGGACAGGCGCCGCAAGTCGTGGAGGATCAGGTCACTTACCCGCTCACGACGTCCATGCTGGCCGTGCCGTACGCCAAGGTTGTGCGGGGCTACTCCTTTTTCGGCTTCTCGATGGTGTACATCATCTTCGAGGACGGGACCGACCTTTATTGGGCCCGCTCACGCGTTTTGGAATACCTCAACTACGTGGCGAGTCGCCTGCCGAAAGGGGTGACACCACAGCTCGGACCGGACGCGTCCGGTGTGGGATGGGTGTACGAGTACTCCGTGCGCAACGGCTACTACTGCCCGAAGCATCCGAACGGAATGTACTACGATCCCGAGAGCGGCGAAACGGCTCACCCGCTTGCACAGTCCCACGACGCCTCCGGACCGGATCACGCTCTGCCCACCGCCGGGGGACGCGCACTGGGTCGCAAGTGGTACGCGTCACGCGCCGACGCACCCGAGGAAATTCGCGACCGCCTCGAACGCGCACGCATCTTCGATCGCGGCGGCATCTGCCCGTGGGACGGCGACACCGAGCTGCTGCTCGCCGAGTTCGACCTCTCCGAGCTGCGCAGTATACAGGACTGGTATTTGCGCTACGAGTTGACAACCGTGGACGGCGTCGCGGAAGTTGCCGCGATCGGCGGGTTCGTGCGGCAGTATCAGGTTGTCGTCGACCCCCACCGCCTGTTGGCGTACAACATTCCGCTCAGCCATATCAAGATGGCGATCAAACGCTCGAACAACGACGTCGGCGGCCGCGTGCTCGAGATGTCCGAGACCGAATACATGGTCCGCGGCCGCGGATACCTTGCCGAACTCACGCCCGAGCAGGTCCAGGACGCGCAGCAGCGCGGCATCCCCCTGCGCCGCGCCCGCGCCGCGCAGGGACTCGAGGATCTGGGCGCGATCGTAATCCGCGTCAACTCCGACGGCACGCCGGTCTATCTGCGCGACCTCGCCACCATGCAGATCGGCCCGGAGCTGCGCCGCGGACTGGCCGAAGCCAACGGCGAGGGCGAGGTCGTCGGCGGCATCGTGGTGATGCGCTTCGGCGAGAACGCGCTCAGGGTCATCCAAAACACCAAGAAGAAGATCGACGAGCTGCGGGCCGGCCTTCCGCCGGGCGTCGACGTCATCACCGAGTACGACCGCTCGGCGCTGATTCTGCGAGCGGTCGACAACCTCAAGGAAAAGCTCTTCGAAGAGATGATCGTCGTGGCAATCGTCTGCGTGGTGTTCCTGCTGCACCTGCGCAGCGCGTTCGTCGCGATCTTCGTCCTACCGACCGCGGTTCTCGCCAGCCTGGTCGTCATGCAGCTCATGGGGCTCAACGCGAATATCATGAGCCTGGGCGGGATCGCGATCGCGGTCGGCGCCATGGTCGACAGCTCGATCGTGATGGTCGAAAACGCGCATAAACACTACGAGCGCGACAAGGGTAAGAAGCCTCAGACCGAGATCATCATCGCCGCCGCCAAGGAGGTCGGGCCGACACTCTTTTTCAGCTTGTTGATCATCACCGTCAGCTTCCTGCCGATCTTCGTGCTCGGCGGGCAGAGCGGGCGGCTGTTCAAGCCGCTGGCCTACACCAAGACCTTCGCCATGGGCGCCGCGGCGATTCTGGCGATAACGGTCGTCCCCGTGCTGATGGTCTACCTCATCCGCGGGCGCATCCCGGGCGAGAGCACCAACCCGGTCAGCCGCCTGCTCCAACGGATCTACAACCCCCTGTTCCACGCGGCGATGAAAGGCAAGTACATCACGCTCGTACTCGCGGGTCTGCTGACGGCGACCGCGATCCTGCCGCTCCAGAAGTACATTTGGGGCCGCCAGGTGGTAGGCGAGAAATTCCCGTTTCTAAACCTCAGCCGCCAGATCGGCAGCGAGTTCATGCCGCCGCTGAACGAGGGCGACCTGCTGTACATGCCGACCACCGACCCGGGCATCAGCATCACCAAGGCCCGCGAGCTGCTCCAACAAACCGACGCGTTGATCAAGACGTTTCCCGAAGTGCACCACGTCTTCGGCAAGATCGGCCGCGCCGAGACGGCCACCGACCCGGCCCCGCTCAGCATGATCGAGACCACGATCATGCTCGAGCCGGACCAGAGCAAGTGGCGCACGCGCAGCTTCGATCGCTGGTTCGCGTCGTTTCCCGAATGGGTCAAGAAATACAGCGGTCTGCAACGCTTCTGGCCTGAGAGCCGACCGATCACGATCGACGAGCTCCGCTACGGCTGGAACGAACCCGACGGATCACACGTCGACGGGCTCGACGACGTGGTCGCGTTCCCCGGCCTGACCAATTCCTGGACGATGCCGATCAGGACGCGGATCGACATGCTCAGCACCGGGATCAAGACGCCCGTCGGCATCAAGATCATGGGCGACGACTTGTCTGTGCTGGGTGATTTGGCCGAACGCATCGCGGCACAGGTCCGCGCCTTGCCTGACACGCTGAGCGCCTATCCGGAGAAGACCGTCGGCGGAAACTATGTCGATTTCAACATCGACCGGCAGGAGATCGCACGCTACGGGCTGACTGTGGGCGACGTGCAGGACGTGATCCTTACGGCGATGGGCGGGATGAACATCACGCAGACCGTGGAAGGGCTCGAACGCTACCCCGTCAACCTGCGCTACAAGCGCGAGCTGCGCGACAACATCCCCGCCCTCAAGCGCACGCTGGTCTCCACGCCCGGCGGCGCGCAGGTGCCGCTCGCACAGCTCGCGAAGGTTTCGATCCACAAGGGCCCGCCCGGAATCAAGAGCGAGAACGCCCGCAAGACCGCATGGATCTACGTGGATCTGACTACGAGCGACGTCGGCGGATGGGTCGAAGGCGCCAAACAGCGCGTGGCCGAGACCGTGAAAATCCCGCCCGGCTACAACCTCGTCTGGTCCGGGCAATACGAGTACATCCAGGCCGCCAACGCCCGCCTCGCGATCGCGATTCCCGCGGTTTTCGTGCTGATCATCCTCTTGCTGTATGCCGCCACCGGAAGCTGGTTCGACACGATCGTCGTGCTGCTGGCGATTCCCTTCAGCCTGATCGGCGCGATCTGGTTCATGTACTGGGCCGATTACAACATGTCGTTGGCGGTGTGGGTCGGCTTGATCGCGCTCGCCGGCATCAGCGCCGAAACCGGCCTGATCATGCTGCTGTACCTGCACAACAGCCACGACCGCTTCAAGGCCGAGGGCCGCATGAAATCGCTGGCCGACCTGAAGGAAGCGATTCACGAAGGCGCCGTCATGCGCGTGCGCCCCAAGACCATGACCGTGATGACCACCATGCTCGGGCTGGTGCCGATCATGATCGGTGTCGGCACCGGGTCAGAGGTCATGAAACGCATGGCCGCACCGATGTTCGGCGGCCTGCTCACCAGCTTTATCGTTGTGATGCTGATCTATCCGGTGATCTTCCTGGTTGCCAAACAATTTCAACTGCGCCGGGGAGCGCCCCCGGCGTGAAACCCTAATTGGAGACGGCCCATGTTTCTTTCCCAGTTGCTTTTCATGTTTTTCGCCCAACTCTTCGGTTTTGTGTTCGACTTGTTCCGCTCTTCGCTGATGTTATGAGTTACTACCGGAAGCACTAAGAACCTACTCCCAAAACCCCTGTGGCACCGGTGTCCCGCCGGTGCAGTTTCGGTTTTTGGGATAGGTTCCGAACGCTCAACGTCACGCTGAGCGAAGCGAAGCATCTGGCCAAGTACACAGCAAGATTTCTCGCTACGCTCGGCACGGGCCGCTACTCGCCGAACAGAAGCCACAAACACTCCGCGTTGCCCCCGTGCCCGCGGATCGGGCTGTCGAGTTCCCCGCCGATCCGCCACCCGAGCTCGACTACATCGACGCGGCACTGCGCGAGAACCTCCGCGAGGTCCGCGCTGGGCAGCACGCCGCGGCGGAGCCGGCTCTTCGGTGCTTCATATTGCGGTTTGATGAGCGTGATGACCCGCCCGGCTCGCGGCTTCAGGCATCGCCGCGCCGCCGGCAGGATGAGCCGCTGCGGGGTCCAGCCGACGTCGATCGTGACCAGATCACACGGCTCGGGGCAGGCAAAGTCCATTGCATTCGTCCGCTCGCACACCCGCACACGCGGATCGTTTCGCAATCCAGCGTCCAGCACGCCGTAGCCGGGATCGACCGCATAGACGCGCGTCGCGCCCGCCTGGAGCAGACATTCGACGAACCCGCCCACGTGACTGCCGAAATCGGCGCAGATCAGACCGCGAACATCGAGCCCGAACGCGTCGAGCGCCGCGCGCAACTTCACCCCCGCGCGCGAGACATACGGCCCGCTCCCGCCCGGCATCGTTACGGCTTGCCCGGGCCGACCGGCTTGATCGGCTTGACCGGCGACCACACGCCGTCGATCGTCCGCTTCAGCTCGACCACGTCGTAACGCGGCGTCCATTCGATCCCCTGACCGTCGATGCGGATCGTGATGCTGCGACTGCGCGGCAGCCCGAGCTCGCGGCGGTCGATGCGCACTCGCGTTACGTTGTCCGTCTCGAGCACGAGCCGCCGCGGCTTTTCGATCCGGGCCCGCACCGAGGCGCGTTTGTCGTCATGCGTGCGCTGAACGATTCTCAAGAAGTCGGGGATCTTCGGCTGCGGCCTCGGATTTTCAACATCGCCGGCATTCGCGCTGGCATCGGTTTCGGGTGACACATCCGCGCGGGCTGAATCCCGCGGCTCGGGTCCGGGCACGTCGGCGTTTTCCGACCTTGCCGCCGGCGCCTCGCTCTTTTCACCTGCTCCCGCGCGCCCGAGTTGCGGCTCGGGCGAATTCCGTGTCGCGGACGGCGGTGGTTTTCGATTACACGAAATCGCGACCAAGGCTCCGCCGACCAGCGCGAGCGTGAGTATCGCCATGCCAGCTCTGTTCCAGGAGTTCACGCGGTGTTCCTTTGCCTATTCACCCATGCCCTTATACCCGCCGACCGAAATAAAGTCGCGCGATGGTCGTCAGAATGTAATAGCCGGCCAGGATCACGCCCCGGAACGTGCCAGAAATCTTGCTCACACCCAGTCGCCGCCGATACGGGACCGCGACCTGCTCGATGCGCAGACCCATTTGCAACGCGCGAACCTGCATCTCGACCGTCCAGCCGTAGGCCCGGTCGCGCATGTCCATTTCGATCAGCGACGAGCGGCGAATGGCTCGAAACGGCCCGAGATCGCGGTAGCGGTAGCCCCATCCGACCCGGATCAGCCGCGTCGCCAGCCAATTGCCGAAGCGCTGCGCCGCCGTCATCGACCCTGACTCGCGCCGATTCGAGTCGCGGCATCCAATCACAAGATCGGCATGGTCGGCCGCGATCGGCTCAACCAGCGCCCCCATGACCGTCGGATCATCCGCCAGATCGGCATCGAGAAACACAATGATGTCCGGCGATTCGTCCACGGCCTCGATCCCCCGTGCACACGCCGCCCCGTACCCGCGCCGCGGCTCGCTCACGACATCGAAGCCGTGCGCCCGTACGACCTCGGCCGTCCGATCGGTCGAGCCGTTGTCGGCGACGACGACTTGGCCCAGCCGCAACTCACGCAGCATGGGAAGCAGCGTACCGAGCGGGCGCTCCTCATTGAATGCGGGAATGATGACCGCGACGCGTTGGAGATCGCACTGAGATCGGTCGTTCGCCGCGCGCACCGATTCCGCTCCGGGGGCCATCAACGGGTTGTACCATCGTTGACACGGGTGGGCCAACGCGGCGCGCCGTCCAGTCGCTCCGGCGCCCCGTCCTTCATGACAGGATGGCACCCAAGCTGGATCGGCCCGAGCGGCCTCGCGATCGCAATCGGTGATTTGCCCACAACCTCCATCACGCTGGGTTGTGCAACGAAGATCGTTGATCGCGAGCGGGCGTTCGGGTGGCGGCTTGGCAAAGTGATAGGATTTCATCCGAAGCGCGGAAGGGTCTCGTGCGCGTGTTGCTGGGACTACGATGAACGTCCCCGAGCCGCGGGATTCATCCCGCGCGGAAGCGCCACGAACGCGGATCGCGCGACATGAATGTCGCGGCTCGGAGGTGGCGCGCCGAGGTCACGCGGAGCGCGGACAGCGACCGCTCGCTATTGCCCGCCCACGTGCGTGCCGATCGGTTCGCCGAGCACTACCCGCCGCATCGCGCCCGGCGTGAAGAGGTTGAACACGATGATGGGGACGTTGTGCTGTTGGCAGACGTCGATGGCGCTCACATCCATGACCCGCAGCCGGCCGTCGATGACCTGATTGTACGTGATGCGCTTGTACAAGCGCGCGTCGGGGTTCTTCGCCGGGTCGCTGTCGTAGACCCCGTCCACTTTGGTGGCCTTGAGCAGAGCGTCGGCGTTGAGCTCGGCGGCTCGCAGGGCCGCGCACGAATCGGTCGTCACGTGCGGATTGCCGGTCCCGGCGGCGAGGATCACGACGCGGTTCTTTTGGAGGTGCCGATCGCAGCGGCGGCGGATGAAAGGCTCGCAGACGCGGGAGATCTCCAATGCACTTTGCACGCGGGTCGTCAAGCCCTGCCGCTCGAGCGCTTCCTGCAGTGCGAGCGCGTTCAGCACGGTCGCCAACATGCCCATGTAGTCCGCCGTCGGAAGTTCGATGCCCAATTCCCCGGCGAAGTTGGCACCGCGCAGAAAGTTCCCGCCTCCGACAACGATCGCGAGCTGCACGCCGAGCTCGGTGACCCCCAGCACCTCGCCGGCCACGCGGTCGAGCGCCTCGCGTTCGATGCCGAACCCGCCCGGACCGCAGAATCCTTCGCCGCTGATCTTGAGGATGATGCGGCCGTAACGAGGTGTGTTTTCATTCATAGCGAACGCTCGCAGGGGCCGGTTCGATTCCGGTTTTCGTATGGACGCCTTGTATCCGAGCGGGCGAACCACGGCAACCGGCACGCGGATCGTCGCGCCACCCGGGCCGCCTCACCATTCTGATTGCACCGGCGAGATCCCGGACCTTGTGACGCGCCCAGGGGCCGCCTCATGCCTTCCGCGGTGTGCCACCCAGGCTGGAGAAGTCACCCGGATTCGGGTAAGACAGCGCCCATGCCGGCCACGACGAAGGCATCCCGCAACCGGCGGACGACCTACCACGCCGCCGGCGTGAATCTCAGCGCCGCCGATGCGCTCGTCCAGCGGATCGCGCCACTCGTTCGCAGCACCTACGGACCACGCGTGCTCGACGGGCACGGCGGTTTCTCCGGGGCGTTTCGGCTCGACTACGAC
>JACZRH010000282.1 GCA_022574815.1 Planctomycetota bacterium
GCGAAACCACCCGTTACTGTGGGAGGCTGCTTGCGCAGGCCCCTTCTCGGCCGCGCCCCGTCGCGGACCCTCGACCCACACCAGTGCGACCAGACACGCCGCCGCGGCCAGACCGACCAGTTGGCTGAGCCACCGTCGCACGGAGCGCCCCACCGGCCGATCCGTGTGGCGCCCGAGCGCGGAGCGCATCGCGTGGCCGACCTCGCGGTCGAGCGCGGTGTATTCCTCGTAGAGCGCCGCCGCCGCCGGGTCGTCGCGCAACGTGCGACGAAGCACGCGGCGCTCATCGGCGCTGCACTCGTCATCGAGAAAGCGCGAGATGAGGCGATCCAATTCGGCTGACTCATTCATGGTTCGATCTTGCCTTTCAAACTCTCACGCAGCAGACGTCTGGCACGGACCAGTCGCGTTTCCACCGTCTCGACGGGCAAGCCCAGCGCCTCGCCGATCCGGGCGTAGCTCCAATCCTCCAGGTGCCGCAATGCGAACGGCTCGCGGTAGATCGCCGGCAACGCCTCGATGGCTCCGAGCAGCGCGCGATGCGTTTCGTTGCCCATCGCCCAGCGCACCGGGCCGGGCGCCCGCCGGTCGCCGAGCCCGTCCTTGACCGCATCGAGCCCGACGTTCGCATCGCGGTGGCGCTTGCGGGCGACCCCCGCGTCGATGGCGGCGTTTCGCGCGATGGTGTAGAGCCACGACCGCAGCCGCCGCGGGTCTTTCAATGAATCGAGCCGTTGCCATACCTGCGTCCAAACCTGCTGGGCGACGTCCTCAACCAGGTCCGGCCGCCCAGACACGCCGTAGATCACGCTGCACACCCAGCGTTGGTGCTCGCGCACCAGCCGGTCGGCCGCGGGGCGGTCGCCGCGTTGGGCCTCGGCCACGAGGTGGCCTAGCGCCTCGAGGTCGAGGGAAACGCTTGCCATTTCATTAGATAAGGACCGACGGCCGTCGCGGTTCATGGCAAAAAATATACCCGATCCGGTCGGTCGAGTTCGCTACGAATCGCCCCGATTCCGGGTGGCGGTTTTGTTTGCGCCCGAGCCGCCCGGTCCCCAGGGCGGACGCCGCGAGGACGCGCCGCGCGGTTATGGGTCGTCGACCGGCCGCGGCTTTGTCGGTCGGCGCCGTCGGGTCGCGGATTGAATGCCCCCCGCCAGGCGCCTAAGATGCCGCCTTCTCAGACATGCGCGACGCCGGAGGCCTCAATGGCGCTGCCCAAACCGCTGAAAGACCTGCTGTCTCTGCCCACCGCGGCGTTCGAAGAGTCGGCGGTCATGGACTACATCCTTGGCGTCAGCAAGAAGCTCTCCGGCGTCAGCACGCAATTCGACCGCTACGGCAATCTTCTGACCCGCTACCGGCACCGCCCGCCGGCCACACCACCGCTCGTGTTCACCGCACACACCGACCACCCGGGTTTCGTCGCGCTGGAAATGCTCGACCAGCGAACCGTGCGGGCCGCGTTTCGGGGGTGGGTGGAGCCGGCGTATTTCCCCGGCACGCGCATGCGTTTCTTCAGCAACGGGTGCTGGATCAACGGACGCGTGCTCGAAGTGACGAAGGAGGCGCGCGTCTACGCGGCGATCGGCCGCACCGCGCGCCCGGAAGAAGTCGCCGTCCGCGTCGCCGAGCCGGTGGCGCCCGGCTCCCCGGGAATGTGGCACTTGGCCGACCCGGCGGTGCGGCGCGATACGGTCTACGCCCGCGGCTGTGACGACATTGCCGGCTGCGCCGCGATGATGGCCCTGCTCGAGCGATTGAGCCGCAAGAAGGCCCATGCCGACACGTACTGCCTGTTCACGCGAGCCGAGGAAGTCGGCTTCATCGGCGCGATCGGCGCGGCCAAGGCCCGCACGATTCCCAAGAAATCCCCGGTCATCGCCATCGAAACCAGCAAAGCCCTGCCGAGCGCCCGCATCGGCGAGGGGCCGATCCTGCGGGTCGGCGATCGCGCCAGCGTGTTCACGCCCGGCGTGACGGCCTTTTGCGATCGCGTCGCCAAGCGCCTCGCCGGCCGCCGCAAGAGCTTCCGCTACCAGCGTAAGCTGATGGACGGCGGGACATGCGAGTCGACCGCTTACATTGCATACGGCTACGCGACGACCGGGATCTGCCTCGCGCTGGGCAACTACCACAACATGAACACCGAGAAGCGCAAGATCGAAAGCGAGTACGTCAGTCTGAGCGACTGGAAGCAGATGGTCGATTGGTTCGAGGCGCTCGTTCTGGACAAGAATGGCTGCGGCGGCGAAGGGGCGGCATTGCGCGAGGCGATGGAAAAGCGGTTTGCGAAGTATCTACCGCTGCTGGACCCCGCGCAGCCCGCGCGGAAGTCGAAACGCCGCGGAAAACGCTACAAAGACCTGTAATCGGCGTCCCTTCTACGCTGCTCTCGAGTACGACTATGTCCACACGATCGATCGGTTTGAGCGATAAGCTGCACGTTTACTTGATCAACGAGACGTTGAAAGAGACCGCCCTGCTCCGCCGGTTGCGCGAAGAGACCGCGGCGCTGCCCGACGCGAACATGCAGATCGCGCCCGAGCAGGGGCAGTTCATGCGGCTGTTGGTCGAACTGCTCGGCGGCCGGCGGGCAATCGAGATCGGCACGTTCACGGGGTATAGCGCGCTTTGCGTCGCGGCGGCGCTGCCCGATGACGGTCGGCTGATCGCGTGCGACACGAATGAGACCTGGACCGCGCTGGCGCGCGTGTTTTGGCGCGAAGCGGGTGTGGATCACAAGATCGAGCTGAGGCTCGCGCCCGCGCTCGAGACGCTCGAACAGCTTCTGGCCGACGGCGCCGCCGAGTCGTTCGACTTCGCGTTTATCGACGCCGATAAGCCCAACTACGACCGATACTACGAATCCTGCCTGCGGCTGCTGCGCGGCGGCGGTTTGATCGCGGTCGATAACGCTCTGTGGAGCGGCAAGGTCGCGGACGCGGCGGTCGACGACGAAGACACGCGGTCGATTCGAGCGCTGAACGCGAAGGTCCGCGAAGACGAGCGCGTCACCAGCAGCCTGGTTCCAATCGGCGACGGACTCCTGCTGGCGCGGAAGCGATACTCCTAAGCGCGTCGCGGCGCGGCTATTCGTATCCAAGCCTTTCTCGGACAAGCGCACCACGAGTTCACGGCGCATCGGACCGCCCGAGAACGCTTGGCCACGCCGGCGGATTTGCACCAACTCGATTCGACCGTCTCGCCGAATGCGTCGATACCACCTGCAACGCGAATCTCCCTCGTCCAGCGAGCAGTCCGTCATGCCGAAAGCCGAATCGAACAACCCGCAGCCATCGAACATCGAAATCGCGTCGCGGCTGCTTTGCACGGTGTGCTTCACGTACTTCGCGTACAACGTGTTGCGGTCGTTCCTGGCCGACGGAAACCTGCCGGCGCTATTGCTGCTGTTCACCGAGCTGCTGACCGTGCTTCTGGTACTGACGGCGCGCTGGTCGCGAGCGACCAACCGCTCGCTGTACGCCTCCACCATCACGATCCTGGCGAGCGTCTACTTCCTGCTCATCGATCCGTCCGAAGGCACGCGGCTCGTGGCGGCGCCCTTTCCCGCGGCGCTGCAACTCTTCGGCATCGTCTTTCAGATCGTCGCGAAGCTCTATCTCGGCCGCAGCTTCGGCCTGCTGCCCGCGAACCGCGGCATCGTCCGCTCCGGGCCGTACCGGCTTGTGCGGCACCCGCTCTACTTCGGGTACTTCCTGAGCCATCTCGGGTTCATGATGGCGGTGTGGTCGCCGTACAACCTGGCCGTGTTCGCGTTCCTGTACTTCCTGCAGGCGCTGCGCATTCGCGAGGAAGAGCGGCTCCTCATGCAGGATGACGAATACAAGAGCTACGCCCGGACCGTCCGCTACCGTTTCATTCCGATGCTGTTCTAGCACCTATCCCAGAATCTCGCCCGAGCCGGGAGCGCCGGCGACCGGTCTTGCTGGAAGAGCCGCGCTGCCCGGGCAAGAACCGCTCGCTCGCGCTCGACATCGAGTTTTTTCAACCTACACTTCCCGTAGAACACTGTGGATTCGTGACGGAGAAGACGATGACACTGGGTGGCTGTCGATGGGGCGACAAGTGCTGGGCGGTGGCGGCAGGGTTGCTGATGACCGCGCTTCCCGTCGCGGCTCAATATCAATCGGAGAACGTCGATCTGCTCAGCCGCGTTTCGCTGAGCGAGTTTGGTGCGAAGTTCGCCGAGGATAGCTGGGGTTATGTCTCGCCGTCGGGCCGCGAATACGCCATCATCGGCCTGTCGAACGGCACCGGTTTCGTCGAGATTACCGATCCGTCTAATCCGGTAATCATCGCTGTGATGCTCCAGCCGAATCGTGGCCGTGACATGAAGGTGTATCAGAACTACGTCTACAGCAGCTCCGTCTCCGTTCCGACGTATGTGTACGACGTAGCGAATATCGACCAAGGCGTCATCACGCTCGTGCGCTCGATCTCGGCCGAGGCGCACAATCTCGCGGTGGATGAGGTCAGCGGCTTTCTCTATCTGGCCGTCGGCGGGCCGATGCATGCTTACGATCTCAGCGACCCGAGCAACCCGCTGTTCGTCGGCACATGGCCCGGTCAGACGCATGACGCACGCGTTGTGACCTACAGCGACGGCCCGTACGCCGGCCGGCAGATCGCGTTTGTCTTTGCCGGGTGGGACGGCTGGATCGACATCGTCGATGTGACCGACAAGTCGAACATGTTTCACGTCGGCCGATCCGGCTATCCGGATCCTTACTACACGCACCAGGGTTGGCTCACGGCGGACCGGCATTATCTGTACGTCAACGACGAGCTCGACGAAGCCAACGGTCAGCCGACCACGCGAACGATCATCATCGACGTGAGCGACCTGAGCGCCCCCTTCTACGCCGGCAGTTTCACCAGCGGCTGGCCGACGACGGATCACAACTTGTATGTTCGGGACGGGTTCATATTCGAGGCCAACTACGCGAGTGGGATGCACGTCTTCGACGCAGCCGATCCGCTCAATCCGGTTCATGTGGGTTATTTCGACACCTATCCGCCCAGCAATACGATGCGTAGAGAAGGCGCGTGGAACGTGTACCCCTTCTTTCCCAGCGGCACCGTGATCGTCAGCGACCGCAGCGGGGGGCTGTTCGTCCTGGACGTGAGCGCCGCGCTGGGCGGCAGGCCGGGCGACCTGAACTGTGACGGCACGTTCAACGGCGGCGACATCGACCCGTTCTTTCTGGCGCTCGGCGACCCGGCGGCGTACGCGCTCGCGTTCCCGAACTGCGACCCGCTGCTCGGCGACATGAACGGCGACGGGCGGCTCGACGGCGGCGACATCGACCCGTTCTTCGAATGCCTCGGCGGCGGCGCGTGCCCGTAGGGCGGCGCGGGGCGAGGTGCCCGTAGGGCGGCGCGGGGCAAGGTGCTCAGGGGCGGGCCAGTTGGTCCGAGAATAGCGGGGTTGGGCGCGGGGGAAGGGAAGGCGCTCAAGGTGCGCAAGATTGCGTGAAGTCTTTTTGCGCACCTTGGATTTTGGGGAAGTCGGCTGTAGCGGCCCGGAGCGGGGATGGCGGGGAAACGGTTGTGCCGGGGGCGGCGAGGCATGGCGAGGCTCCGGAAAGTCTAGGGATTATAGGGGGCAGGGATCGAGGGATCAAGGGATCAAGGGATTGAGGGATTGAGGGATTGAGGGATTGAGTGGGGCGCACCACGAAGGCACCGAGGCACGGAGGTGGGGTTCAGGGTTCGGGGTACGGGTTTCAAGCTGCGGCGTCCGTCGCGGACAAAACACGGCTCACAGAGGCGTGGCACGCGCACGGGGCAGCCGGCAGGGGCGAGACTTCGGCACGCTTTTCGGGGCGGCGTGGGATGAGCAGGTTACGCTCATTCTGAGGCCGCGGGCGGGTCGTCCAGAGCGTCAAGCAAGCCCTGAACACACTCCACCATATGCGGCATGCCGATGCGGGCGTACAGATCGCGTGACTTCGTCCAGAACTCGCGTGCCGCGCTCGCGTCGCCGCGACCCTTGTAGACGCTTCCCAGGTTGTCGTAGTTGATGGCGATGCCTTCCAGGCGGCCGAGCTTTTGGTTGATCGCCAGCCCCTTGCGGTGCATCCGCTCGGCGTCGTCCAGCTCGCCCCGCGCCTGGTGGATCGCCCCCAGGTTGCCGTATTCGTGGGCCATGCCCTCCAGCCGGCCGAGCTTTTCGTCGATCTCCAGCGCCTTGTGCAGCATCCGCTCGGCCTCGTCCAGGTCGCCGCGCTTCCCGTGGACCAGCCCCAGGT
>JACZRH010000026.1 GCA_022574815.1 Planctomycetota bacterium
TGATCCAGTCAGCCCCCGCGGCGATTTGCTCACGCACGGCCCGGCGGACGCCGTCCACTCCGTCCGCCACTTGGGCGCCTTTGGGAACGTCCCAACGCGGGTCGAACCCGGAGGGGCCGTAGCAACCCGTCGCGACGATCGCGCGCGTGACGGCGAACACGCGCGCGACGAAACGCTTTCGAGCGATGTCCGCCCGCGTTCGGATGACGACGTCGTCGCCCACGAGAATGGCCCCGCGTGTCGCGCCTGCGGAGGTCGAGGCGCGAGTTGGCTCCTCGCGGGCGCGCGCCGGTGGTTGGCCGGCCTCTTCGAGTGGCATTCGAGCCGATCGCGAGGTCGGCGTGCGAGCCGGGGCGCGGGCCGCAATGACGCGCGCGTACCAGAAGCGTTCGTCGGTGCTTTCCACCACGGCGTGACCGACATAGTGCCCGTCGCGAAAAATGTCGAGGCCGGGCTCGGACGGCGTGTCCGCGCGTGGCGGCGCTGCGATCCAGACGCGCTGCTCGGCCCCGCCGCGCTCGACGTAGACAACGGCGCTCCGCGAAGTCCCGTTCCGTCGCCGCCCCGGGCCCGGCCAGAGCTCGACGCGCCGCCCGCGCGAGAGCGGAGCGTCGGCGACGAGCCGGGTCGCGGAACAGAAGCACAGATCGGGCTCGACCAGGCGCACGTCGAAGCGCGCCACCGGCTGCGAGCCGATCCGCAGCCACCAGGCGTCGCCGACGCGAACGCCGGCGCTGGAGCCCGCCGTGATCCAAACGGACGCGTGCCCCGGCCCGATGCTCTCCAGCTCGGCCGCAAGCGGCGCTCGGACAGGCCAGCGGTCGAGGAAATATGCCATGACGTCGGCGCGGACGAGCCAGGCACGAATGCGGTCTGGTCGCGGCGGCAGCCTGACGCCCGGCCCGGCTCGGAATCGCACGGCCCCACCATCGCCGTCGAGGTGTGTGAGCCAGCCGAACGGGTCGATACCGGTCGCGGCGAGCAAACGGTCGTCGGATCCCGCCGAAATGCCGGGCGGCAACTGAACGCTCAGCTCGCCCCTCGCCCAATCGACGGTCGTCACGTGCACTTTCACGATCGGCGCGGGTCCATCTTCGGCGGCGCTCGCGAGCGGCAACCACGATCCGGCCACGACGAGCACGAGCTTTGTCGTTGGAGGCCTCATGGGCAAACCGTCCGAGGAGGTGGCCGTCAGGACGGACCGGACCGAAGCCGGCGCAAAGGGTCCCTAGCGGCCGCGAGCATCTTAATCGGTGCCAGGCGCACTCGTGAAACAATAACCCGGAGCGGCCGACGACATCGGCCGCTCCGGGTACTGCACGAAGGAGAGAGGGTCTCGTCTGAGGGTTTCCACCTGACATACGGCGGCCGACTCGCGCGGTTCGGCCGATTCGGCGAAATCGCGCGCCCGGATCCCGCGGCCCCGCACTTTGCGGGCCGGCGCTGTGCGAAGGGCCCCTTGACGCAATGGATCGCATAGGCTCGAACCGGTTGCGACGCCCACCAAATCCGTTATACTGCTGTCCGCGTGGTCGCCCGATGTGTTCGGCCTTATGGAATTAGGTGGGGCGAGTTGATGGTAAGTTCGTAGCGGTTCGTCCGGTACGATCCGATCCGGATCGTCGGTTATCGTGAGAGCCCCGCCAGGCAAGGCGCGGTCTACGGCGTGGGCTTTCCCCGGTGAGACAGGTTCGAGCATGGCGAGTCGAAGTGCAGAGTGGGCCGAGGCCTTGGGCCGTGGTGCCAGGGGCTGTTTCGTGATGACGGTCAACGACGGCCCGGATCACCCGCTGGGGATGTTGCTGTCCTTCGTTCAACAGTAGGATTCGACCCGCCGCGCTTGGCGGCTGCGGTGAGCGCTCGATGATGTTCGACGGTTTGGACGTGGAGCGGGTGGACGCAGGCATGGCCCTAAAGGCGTCGGCGGCGGATCTTCAGTGCTCGATTGTGGAAGAGGTGGACACGGGAGACCCTTGGCGGTATAGTGCGGAAGTGCAGGACGGTGCGACTTGTGGGGCCCGCGCATCGTACAAGCACATTCGCAAGAGTGGATTGCATTACTAGTTTTGGTCACTTTTTGCTCCGGGGAAAGTGCGGGCCGGATTCGAGGCGCCACACGCCGTTCGCCTCTGTACGGATCGCAGGTTCGCGTACCATGTCGCCGGGCTTTTGAGGCTGTTAGGGAGGACACATGAAAGAGCCGGTCGTCAATCTGCACAATCACACGCCGTTCTCCGACGGGGCTTATACGATTGACGAGCTCTGCGAGGCGCATCTGGCCCGCAAGGACGTCAAGGTCGTCGGGATCGGCATCGCGGATCACTTGTTCTGCACACCGTCGTCGCGCGAGGTCAGGAGCGAGCGGGATTTCGAGCGGTTGTTCGGCCGCGAAACGCGCGAATACATCGCGATGGTCAACCAGGCCCGTGAGCGCTGGGAAGGCAAGCTCCAGATCTACTGCGGGGCCGGCATTAACTGGCAGATGAACAAGCACGTTCTGGGCAGCATTCGCGAAATGCTCGACGGCATCGATTACGTGCTGTGCGAGTCGGTGGATTGGGCCGGTCTCACGCAGCTCGCGAATCAGGCCCGCCGCTGGCCGTGCCCCGTCGGCTTGGCGCACACGAATGTGGCGTCCCAATTCCCCAACACGTCGATGGACCAGATCGTCCGCACGCTCGCCAACGCCCGCGTCTTTTTTGAGGTCGGCTCGCACCTGCTGCCGCTGGACGAGCACGACCCGTGGTTCGACATCCTGCCCAACCACCGCGTTTCGGTGTGTATCGGCACGAACACGCACGACGACCTGAGCTGTCTCGACGACCTGGGCGAGCTGCACGCCTACGTGGAGCGTCACGGACTGGGTGAAAAAATGTTCATCCCGCAAGTGCTGGAGAAGCAGGCGCTGCCCGCCTGACCACGACACCACGCGGTTCCATCAGCGTTGTCGCGCCACCCCGGCGAGGCGTATGGCCCCGCCCGTTCGGGTGCCCCATCCCGTTGCAAGCACGGGGTGGGGGACTGACTGACAAGCCAAGCTCTCCTAGTCGCCGATTTCGTCCCCCACGCCGTCGCTGCGCGAACGGGATGGGGCAGCAGCGCTTCCTCAAGTATTCCGTTCGACATTCCACACGCCGCGTGCAAATCCTGAATTAAGCGCGGGGGGGATGACGAACCGCTACTCGCGACCATAGTGCCGCAGCTTCCATTCGCGACGCTTGCGCGCCGCGCTCAGCTTGCTCTCGGCGGCCTCGGCGATCTCGCGCCAGGCTTGACGCCAGGCACGCGGGTCCGAGCCGAATTTCGCGGCGTGGGCCTTGAGAAAGCGCAAGCGGTCGCTGCGGGTCAGGCCGGGCACGTCCAGCAAACTCACATGCAGGCGAACGAGCGGCTCGAGGCGTTGACGGTGGGAAAGCCGCTGCACGCGCTGCAGCCCGTCCATGTCGATCCACAACAGAACCGGGCGCGGATGCGGCACGACCAGCAGGTTGCCGGCTTTGCAATCGCGATGCACGAACCCGCGCTCCTGCAACCGGCGAAGCTGCCGCAGGAGCAGCGTGGTGAGCTCGCGCTTTAACTCCCACCATCGATGGACCGTCAGAGCAGCGTGCTCACGCCGCAGGAACGCCTCCAGATCGACGGCACCCGGGATGGCTTCGGTCACCAAAATGCTGTCGAGCACCAGCGGGCCGAGGCGTCTTTCGAGCGCCGCGAGGGGCCGCGCGGTCGCATTGTCGCGATGGAGCAGCGCGTTGCCGATTTGCCAGGCGCGCATGGTCCGCGAGGGCGGCAGGGCCTGGCGCAGCCGGCGGCGCCAGTTTCGCGCGCGGGGGCGTTTGACGATGACCGGGAGGTTTCCGTGGTCGTGCTCGAGCACGGCCCGCCTGACGATCGCCGAGTGCGAGTCCTTGCAGTCGGCCGCGTCGTCGGTCGTGAACCAGCGCGACGGCCTAGCCAGTTGCTCTCGCCACCAGTCGCGGTCGAGCGTCATCTTGGAGGCCCGGGACCACGGGGAACTTTGTTTGGCGCGAACGAAGACCATGGCGCGCCAGCCGCCGCCCAGGCGCAGCCGCCCGAAGTAACGTCCGTCGCGGTGCAATCGCCGGTCGCGCTGCGCCCAGAGCCGGCGGGCGTGGCGTTCGGCGGCGTCGATCAGGGCTCGGACCTGCTCGCGGTACGTCACGCCCAGGGGTCGGGCGTGGTCGAAGGCGTGTTCGTACTCGTTTCGCCAGCGGAAATACGCCCGTAAGAAACGCAGGCGGTCTCCGATGCTGCTATGCCGGCGAAACCATTGGTTGAGCTGGGCCAGGTTGCGGACGACCGCCCCGTCGTCGATCGGAACGCCGAGCCGAGCGCTGTGCAGATCGACAAACAGCGTCTGGTAGCGGCGACCTCCCACGGGCCGCACGAGAATGTTGGCGGCGTGCATGTCGAGGTGCTCGAAGCCCGCCTGGTGCGCCCGCGCGATCATCTCCGCGAGCAGCTCGATCAGACGGGCCGCGTCGTCGCGGCGCCGGATCGTGTTTTCGTCGGCCCCGATCGCTTCCCAGTACTCGTTGAGCGGATAGGCGGGCTCCACACCGGCCGTGACCAACAGCGACCAGGTCTGCCGCTTCCGTCGAAGCTTCGTCGTGAATCCTTCCGGGGCGACTGCCGGAATGGCGGCTCGCAACGCGTAAATGCCGCCGTTCCACTCGGCCTGGCAGGCCGGTTCGCGAAACTGGTCCCGGAATGGGTCGCTCCAGCGACGTCGGCGATAGTATTTGAGGTAATACACCGCGTCGTCGATTCTGGCCCGCCACACCTCGCGCGTGGCGTTCTGTTTGACGCGTTGCCAGCCTTGGGTTTCGGGCTCAGCCCAGACGGCGGCGGGGACGGTCGCGAGCACGCGGTCGAAACTGTTGCGGTAAGTCCAGCGCAAACCGTCGAACGTCGCGGTGTCGATGCGGCCGGCCGCCGGATGCGCGGACATGCTCGGTGCGGGGCGTGGCGGCGCCAGCAAAGGCGCGGCCGATACGCTGGTCGGAGCGATATTGATCGATTCCATGGGCACGTGAACGAGGCGCTCGCAACTATCGCGATGCGCCCGGCAGAGTATCCGGATTCTATGCCCGCAACAAATGTCCTGACAATACCCCCACCATACTATCGGACGCGGTCATTGAAAAGCTTCAAAGCCGGATTCGCCGTCATGAACGCCGGCGCGGGAGGAGCAGGCGGAACCGCCGCCGATCCTTCGACAGCCGCTCGGCCTGCGCGCGAGAAATCCGCTCCATCCGCCAGCTCGGCTCGTGCTGGTACTGCCAGCGGCCCATTTCGTCGAATCCGAGCACGATCCCCGCGGGCTTGTAGTCCATTTGCAGCAGAACCCGACGCCGGCCGCGCTCATCGACCGGCAGCGGCCGCAACAGGCGCGAGTGGGCGCCGCGGCCCAATCGCGTGGACGCTTCGATGAGGCAGGCACCCTCGGCCCTGCTGGCGACCAGCCATTCGATGATGGATTCGGCCGGCGGGCAGATGTAGGTGGGTCCGACTTGAAAACGGCTCGTGCGCCGCATTCCGCCGAGCACGACCGATCGCGTGACCTCGTCCTCGCCGGGGGCGCGGCGTTCGCTCAGCGTGCGCGCCGTCCCTTGATCTGCTCGCGTTTCGACCGTGTACTCGTAGCCGGCCCCGTCCGCGTCGAGCGTCCAAATCGCCTTGCGGACAACCGTGTCGGAGAGGCTCACGAAACCACCTTTGTAACCCGTGCCGCCGGCGTGGTCTTGTGCCGCATGATGCTCGCTGTGCAGCGAGTCGCCTTGCGCCCCCCTAACGCTGTAGAACGCTTGCTCGAACTCGCGGCCCCAAAATGCCGACAGCGCATCGGCCCAGTCGAGCCTTTCGATCATTTCGCGCCCCGCGATCTCGGCGTCCGCGATGGACGGCAGAGCGGAGGTGGCGGCGAACTCGAGCGAGCCGGTCACCCGCTCCACAGCGGCAAACGCCGCTGCGCTCTGTCCGGCCGCCGGACCGGCGCATACGAAGAGCAGGAGCGCATCGGACGGTGAGGCGGCCAGGATGCGCACGAGCGTCACGGGATGGAACTCGCTCGAGAATTCCGCGTGCCGCGCGGTCAGGATCGTCATTCCGTCGGAGCGCTGTTGGCTTCCGAAACGGGTCTCGTCAATCGGCTCGATCCAAGTGGAGTGCGCGGCATCGCTCAGCAGGTCCTCGGCGGTCCGCCCCGCAGCCAGCCAGGTGCGGAAAACGCTGATTGACCAGGCCGGGACGCCGCCGAGCGACCCGCCGATGTGCAAACCGGCGACGTCGGCGGTGTCCGGCCCGATGACGATCCAGTCCGCGTCGCGGTCGAACTGGACGCCGGCCCGCTGCATGGCCTCATCCGGCGCGACGGAGAGCGAATCGTCGTCGAGCCGCACTGCGTCGCAGATGTCGTCAAGCTGTTGAATATCCGAGCTCGAGAGGTCGGTCAGCGCGACGTAGCGGATTCGGATCAACTCGCCGCGCGGCGTACACGCGATCCGGCAAAGTTCCGGCTGGGAGTAGTCGCGCTGCCAGAATGTCACCTGCCGCGGCGGCAGCAGCAGTTGCACCGCGTCGAAGGGGCCGATGTGGGTGGCCTGTGGCGGCGGTGAATTGGGTGCCGCCATCTGGGCGGCGATTTCAGCCGGCGAGCGAAACGACGATAGCCGCATGTACTCAAACGTAATGCTGCGCTGAATGACCTGGGCCTCGCGCTGCCGGACCGGCAGGACGAAAGTCGTGGGATCATTGGGGAGCTGTTTCCAGCCTTTCGGGACGCGCACTACGAGCGGCGAGTTTTCAATGCGGATTTCGGGGCCCAGCGCGTGCGCCTCAAAGACTTGCAGCCATGCCAGCCCCAACGTCCCGAAGAGCACGCCGGAACTCAGTGCCAGCATGAGGACCGGTCGGCCGGGCTTGGTGCCGCTGTGAACCTCGAAACTCATAGCGTAGAATCATACGCGCGATGCCGGCGGGTTGAAACGCCGACCTGCCGCGGCGGGTCGGTCGGCATTCAGTGACGCCGGGTCCATTCATCGCCTGCGTAGCGTCGTCGGCGTTGCTCGAAGTCGTCCGATTGCTCAGAATTCCACTCGCGCGATTGACATTCGAGGTTGAGTGCGGTCGCGAGATGGGCCGCGAAAGCCTCGATCCAGCGTTCGACGCTCTCCGTTTGCGGCCCGCCCAGGTCGGCGCCGGGATGCGTCTGAAACTGTCGTCCGAGCAGCAGCGAGCCGTGCTGCAACACGCGGCCCGGGATTCGCCGCTGGGAGCTGCCCAGCAGTTTCCGGTCGTCCAGCAAAAGGTCCGTGCGACCGGGTTTCTCGAAGCAGAAAAACGGCCCGCCGCGCGGCGACGGCATCGGAAACGAATCCGGAGCCAGTCGGGTGTGCAATCCGTCATCGGCCAACGCGTCGCGCCAGCACTCGTGAACGAGTCGGTAAGACGCCGTCGGGGACTGCCCCGCCATCGGCAGGGAGTCGTCGACCACGAGGCAGTACGTGATTTCGCGATCGTGCAGGATCGCGCCACCGCCGGTGATACGGCGGACCACCGCCAAGTCGCGAACGTCGGCCGGCAGCCGCCCGATCTCGGCGAAGCGCTGAAAACACCCCAGGCTGATGGTGGGTCGTGACCAGCCGTAGATTCGCAAGGCCGCCGGCCGCAAGGTCTCGGAATAGAGCAGGTGCTCGTCACGGGCCATGTTGAGCGGGCCTTCGAGCGGCGGATCGCGGAAAATGTGCAGGTGGCGTCGCACCAGAGGCCGGTCTCCGGGAATCGTCGCCGCTGATGATACCGGCTCGACCCCCGCGGCGCGGCCGGGCCGAGCCGGCGTGAGAACCGTATGATCGCGGATCGGGATTTCTTGTGGAACCTTCCGCTGACCTGTCGGTCTAATGTGTTGAGGTCGCCGGCGACACTCTCCCGATCGCGGCAAAAAGGGAGTCGCCCGCGCTCGCGGCCTATTGGCATCGTACGAGGAGTTCAACCATGCATCCGAATCGTATCGCGTTCCGCGGTCTGGCCCTGATTTTGCTTGCAGGCGGCGTTTCGGTCGCTTCCGTTCTCGCCCAAGGCACGGTCATTGTTCTCCCGCCGCGGCACCCGCCGCACCACCCGATGCCCCCGCGCCCGCCCGGCCCCGTTCGCGCGACGCCGCTGATCCTCAAGTACCAGAGCGTCTACTGCGACATTACCGACGGCGTCGCCGTCACGCGGGTCAAGCAGACCTTTCAAAACCCGCTGCGCCGCCAGATCGAAGGTGTGTACGTCTATCCTCTACCCGACGACGTCGCGGTCGGCGACTTTAGCATGACCGTCGGTGGAAAAAAGATGCACGGCGAAGTGCTCGACAAGGAGACCGCCCGGCGAACCTACGAGGAGATCGTCCGACGTACGCGCGACCCGGGCCTGCTCGAATACCTCAACTCGCGGCTGTACCAGGCGCAGATCTTCCCGATCCCGCCCAACGGACAGCTCGAGGTCGAGCTGCAGTATTCGCAGACGCTGACCGAGTCGGGCGGGCTGGGCCTGTTCCGGCACCCGCTGCGGGCCCCGCACGGGCAACACCGGACCGTCGAGCGGCTGCTCGTCCAGGTCAAGGTGAAGAGCACGCTCCCGCTGGCGAGCGTGTTCTGCCCTTCGCACGAGAGCGACATCTCGCGGCCCAACGACCACGAGGCTACGGTCACGTACGAGCGGAGCAACATCCAGCCCGACCGCGATTTCCTCGTGTACTACCAACGCAAGGACGCGCTGTTCGGCCTGTCCGTCCTGACCCACCGCGGCGCGGGCGAGGCCGGCTATTTCCTCTTGCGCATCTCGCCGCGCATCGAGATCGCCGACGACCAGGTCTTGTCCAAGGACATCGCGTTCGTGATCGACACGTCGGGCAGCATGTCCAACGGCAAGCTCGATCAGGTCAAGCGGGCCCTGAAGTTCTGCGTCAACAGCCTCTCGCCCGGCGACCGCTTCAACATCTACGGCTTCAGTACCGAGGTACACGCCTTCCGCGACGGGCTCGTTTCGGCCGAGTCCGACATCAAGGCCGCAGCGGTCGCGTTCACGGAGAAGATGCGCCCGCTGGGCGGGACGAACATCAACCAGGCGCTGTTGGCCGCGCTCGAGGCGCGCTCCGCGAGCGCGGGTCGGCCGTACATGATCGTGTTCATGACCGACGGCGAGGCGACGGTCGACGTCACCAATCCCGAGCAGATTCTGCGAAACATCAAAGAGAAGAACCCCGCCGGCCCGGGTCAGGTTCGCTTCCACGTGCTCGGCGTGGGCACGCAGGTCAACACGCATCTGCTCGACAAGCTCGCCGAGGCGACGCGCGGCACGCGCGACTACGCGACCGAAAAGGAAGACCTCGAGCTCAAGCTCAGCGCCTTCGTGACGCGGCTGGCCAATCCGGTGCTGGCCGACATCAAGCTAGACATTACCGCGCTGAACGCCTCGGATGTGTACCCCAAGGAGCTGCCCGACGTGTTTCGCGGCACCGACTTGGTCGTCCTCGGCCGTTACGACGCGACGGGGCACCGCGCGATTCACCTGCGCGGACTCTTGCGCGACAGCGAAAAACGACTGACCTACGAAGGCGAGTTTCCGAAGTCGACCGGCGCGAACGAGTTTCTCCCGCGCCTGTGGGCGAATCGCAAAGTCGCGTACCTGCTGGACCAAATCCGTCTGCACGGTCGCAACCGGGAGCTGGTAGACGAAGTCGTGCGGCTCGCCAAGCGGCACGGCATCGTGACGCCGTACACGTCGTCGTTGATCCTCGAGGACGAAGGCCGGATCGCACGCCGCGGCGTGGGCGGCGGGCGTGGGCGGCGCGGGTTGCGCCTCGCCGAGGAGCCGTACGGAATCGCGGCGCGGCGAATGCTTCGGAGGGCGCCCGCCGCACTTCCCGCCGAACGTGCCGGGGAGGACGCGATGAAGGCCTCACGCCGGCTCTACGCGCTCAAATCCGCCGGCCAGATGCGGAACGACTTCGACATGCATGGGGCGTTTCGAAGCGAGTCGGGCGAGACCACGCTGCGCCACGTCGGCGAAAAGACGTTCATCTTCGACGGGCAGCGCTGGATCGACACGGCCTGGGACGGCGAAAAGAAACCCGAGAAAATCGCCGCGTTCGGTGAGGAGTACTTCAAGTTGCTCGAACGCAGTCCGGACCTGGCCAAATACTTCGCACTCGGCGAGCGCGTGATCGTCACGCTGGCCGGTGCGGTCTACGAGACGACCTCGGTGCAAGAGAACGGGCCGTAGCGACGGGTCTTGCCGAGCCCTCCCGGTGCGGAATCGACTCGACGTGGAGAGGGAGAGTCCGCCCACGGTCGTTCCGAGCGCCCACGGTTATTCCGAGCGCAGCGAGGAAGCTCTCTGAATACCGAGCCAGATGTCTCGCTCCCCCTGAGCGTCAACTCCGCATGACCTTCAGCGTCTTACACTCCCTGACCGCCAAGATCGAGTGGTGGACCCGACCCCTATTCGGCAAGCCGTACGGGTCTTGGAGTCGTCTTGGGCACTCCCTATAATAGACCTTGACGGCCAGTCACGAGGCCGAACGGGAGAACGCCATGATGCATCGAAAACGCTGGAGCGTGTGGGGCTGCTTGTGGGTTGGCGCGGTCGCGACCCTCATACACGCCGGTGCCGCCAGGGCCGACGTCGATCGAACGGCGAACGGCACCGATCGGCTGTCGGACGGCGTGCCACAGAACGAGCGTTGGGTGTACTCCGATCCTCCGGGAGGCGGGCCGGACGGTCCGCGCCGGGACATCCTCATCGTCGATAGCAATCGGCCGATCGCGTTCTTCGGCTTCTACCGGACTTCGCAGATGACGCAGCCCGGGTGGGAGCTGTTCGATCGGGCCGTCGACTGGGTCAATGACTTTCGCGACCCCGCGACGACCCGCGTCTGGCTGGCCACCTACCGCGGGACGCTCGACCCGCGTTCCGGCGGCGGCGAGCCGGACGGCATCGCCGTCTACGAGCGCCTGACCACCGTCTTGGGCTTCGACCCCGCCAACATACGCGTCGAGCCGCAGGCCTCGATCGAGACGGGAAATTTCGCGGGCTACGACTTCGTGCTCTACGCCTGGATCTTTCCGCGCGACGCGACCAACGTCCTCAACCAGGGTATGCCCTTCCTGACGTTCTCCGCCGGCGAGACCGACGAGCTCGGCATCGGTACCGGCGTGAACACGATGCACGAGTGGCGCGACAACGCCTTCGTGATCGACAGCCAGCACTCCATCACGCAGACGTTTGCCGTCGGCGAGATCACCCTCGCTGCCAACATGTGGATGGACGCGAGCGAGGTCGCCGGCACGGGCGTCGCGCTGGTCAACGCCGACGGGCTGTCGCTGATCAAGGGAGACATGAACTGCGACGGATCCATCAATGGGGCCGACATCGACCCGTTCTTCCTCGCGCTGGGCGATCCGGCCGGCTACGCGGCCATGTTTCCAAACTGCGACGTGCTCAGCGGCGATATGAACGGCGACGGCCTGCTAAACGGCTTCGACATTGACCCGTTCTTCGCCTGCCTCGGCGGCGGGTTCTGCCCGTAGGCGAGCAATACGGCCGGTGCGGTGACCCTGGGCTCGCAGCCTTCTTGCGGCGGCGCGCGAGGTCACGGCGGCGCATTACGGGAAGAACTCGGGCTGTCAGATATTAACTGCGGCCACCTTTTCGAGAATGCCGGGAAGGACATCGAAGAGTTGGTCGATTTCCGCGTCGGTGTTGTAGCGGCCCAACGAAAAGCGGACCTCGCCCTGGGCCACGGTCGGGTCGATGCCCATCGCCTTCAACACGTGCGAAGGCTCGAGCGATCCGCTGCTGCACGCCGCCCCGCTCGACGCGCAAATCCGCGCTTCGCTAAGCAGCAGCAACACCGCTTCGGCTTCGACGCCGGCGAAGCAGACGCAGCAGGTGTTCGGCACGCGCGCGGCGTGCTCGCCGATGATCTTCGCTTGGGGGAAGCCGTCCTTGAGCCGGATCTCGAGCTGGTCGCGCAGGTCACGGATCCGAGCGAGTTTGTCGCTTTGTTCGCCGGCGAGCAGTTCGCAGGTCTTGCCGAGCGCGACGATGCCCGCGGCGTTGTAGGTGCCGCCGCGGCGTTTGCGCTCCTGCCCGCCGCCGATCAACAGCGGGCGAAACGGCGTGCCGCGACGAATGTACAAGACTCCGACACCTTTGGGGGCATGTATCTTGTGGCCGCTGAGTGAGAGCAGATTCACGCCCAAATCGTCCACGTTGACCGGCATCTTACTGATCGCGTTGACGGCGTCGGTGTGTACGTGGACGCGGCGCGCCTTCGCGATCTCGCAAACCTCGCGGAGCGGAAAGATGACACCCGTCTCGTTGTTGGCGAGCATGATCGAAATCAGAGCCGTGTCGTCGCGAATCAGCCCCGGCAGCGCATCGAGATCGAGGTTGCCGTCTCCGTCCACGCCGATTCGTGACACCTCGAAGCCCTCGCGCTCGAGCTGGTCGGCGGTCTCGATTATCGCGTGGTGCTCCACGGCCGAAATGATGATGTGACGCTTGCTCGGCCGCGCCGACAGAACGCCGCGCAGCGCCGCGTTGTCGGCCTCGGTCCCGCCGCCGGTGAAGACGATCTCCGACTCGCGAGCCCCGATCAGGCCAGCGACGTGGCCGCGGGCCTCCTCGATGCGGGCCGCGACCTGCGCCCCGAATTGGTGCGTGCTCGAAGGATTGCCGTATTGCTCGCGCAGCAGCGGCAGCATGGCTTCGAGCACGCGGTCATCCACGCGCGTCGTGGCGTTGTTGTCGAGATAGACGATCGTTTCTTGCGCGTCGGCCATATGTGAGATTCTAGGCGGGAATTCACGCTTCCGCGACACCCCTCCAATCCCCCCCCGGAATCGGAGCCCGAAGCGTGCTCGGAGTCGGCGGATGCTACAATGACGAGAGCCCGCAACGCCGCGATGCGAAGCACGGTCCGGGGCAGTCCATGAGTCTGCGAAAACAAATCAAAGAATCAAGGCAATTGGATGACGCCGAGCTGCGCGAGCGTCTCGACTACGACGACGCGGCCCTGCTCGCCGAGTGCGAGGTTCATACGTTTCGCGCCAGCGGCCCGGGCGGGCAGAAGCGGAACAAGACCTCCTCGGCCGTGCGGCTGCTCCATCGTGCGAGCGGCCTGATCGCGATCGGAAAGGAGAGCCGCTCACAACACGAGAACAAGTCCCGGGCGTTGCGGCGGCTGCGCGAAGAGATTGCGGTCGAGACGCGCGTGCCGCCGGTCGAGCCGGTGTGCTGGCCCGACAACGTATCGATCGTTCGGGGGCGACTCGAGGTATCCGCCAAGAACCCCTCGGTGTTTCACGTCATCGCGCTGGTGCTCGACGCATTGGCGACGTCGCGGGGGCGCCTCGCGGACGCAGCCCAAGCGCTGGGCATCAGCTCCTCGAGCCTGACTCGGTTTCTCTCCGATCACAACAAGGTTTGGGGGCGCGCCAACCGGATCCGCGCCGCGGCGGGAATCGCTCCGCTGCGCCAGTGAGACCCAAGCACAGTGGCTGAGCCGTCGGAATTGGTCGCAATTCGTTGACGACCGGCGCCCACACAGCTAGGGTGCCGCGATCATGCAGCGGCGCGTTCGGGCAATTCGATTCCGGCTTTTGCAAGCGCGCCACACCCGCCTTCTTTCGGTGAATCTCGCTGCTTGGGGCTTGTTTTTCCTGCTCGCCGCGACGCCTCCGGCTACGGCCCAGGACGTCGAACCCGAACCGGCCATTGAACCCGCCGCGCAAACCTCGAGCGCCCCGTCTTCGGCGGTCGCGGCCGAGCAACCTGATTTGCCGACCGCCGTCACGATGTACTGGGGCTGGGTGCTGTTGCCGGCTGCGGTGGCGATCGTGCTCGCGATCGCACTGCGGCAGGTGATCCCCGCGCTGACGATCGGCGTCCTGGTGGCCGGCTACATGATCGTCCCCACGCTCGCCGAAGCCGAGGTGCCCGGCGGCACTGGGTGGTTCATGCTGATCTTCGCCGGTCTGCGGCTGGCGGTCGAGAAATACCTGGTCGGCGCGATGACCGACGAGGGGCATGTCAAAATCCTGCTCTTCAGCCTGACGATCGGCGGGATGGTGGGCGTGATCGCGGCCAACGGCGGCACGCACGCCGTTGTGCAACGGTTCTCAAAATGGGCGACGAGCCGTGAACGCGGGCAGGTCGTGACCTGGTTCGCCGGCTTGCTGGTTTTCTTCGACGACTACGCCAACGCGATGATCGTCGGGCCGACCATGCGCCCCATGTGTGATCGCCTGCGGATCAGCCGGGCGAAACTCGCGTACATCGTCGATTCGACCGCGGCGCCGGTCTCGTCCATCGCTCTCGTCGGCACGTGGGTGGGCGCGGAGGTCGGGTATATCGGGGACGGGCTGAATTATCTCAAAGAACAGGCGACCATGCCTACCTTCCTCGCAAGCGTCGAACCGTTCACGGTCTTGTGGAAGAGCATTCCCTACCGCTTCTACGCGGTGCTTGCGCTGGTCATGGTGTTTCTGGTCGGGATGCTGGGGCGCGATTTCGGCCCGATGAAAAAGGCCGAACGCTTGGCGCCCGAACCGGTCGGCCCCGACGAGAGCGAAACCGGCACGGGCCACACTGAAAAGGTAGGCCGCGCGTGGTACGCCGTCGCGCCGGTGCTCGTGCTGGTGGGAGTCACGCTGGCGCTGCTCGGTTGTTCGGGCTGGGTCTCGGTTCACGAAGCCGCCAAAGCCGCCGGCGAAGCGGCGCCCACCGGTTGGAGCCTCATCAGGGCGGTGGCCGGTCAAAGCGACGCGTACAACTCGATCCTCTACGGCGCACTCGCGGGAATCGTCTCGGCGGTCGTGATTTCCATAGGGACCCGCGCCCTGAAGCTTTCCGAAGCCGTCGAGGGCGCCACGTCCACGATGGCGCGCATGTTCCCGACGTTCATCGTGCTGGTGCTGGCCTGGACGCTGGCCGGCGCGATGGAAGATCTGCACGTCGCCACGGTCGCCAAGGTCCTGCTGCAAGAAGCCGGCTTCAACGTGATTTGGCTGCCATTACTCGTCTTCATCAGCTCCTGCGTCGTCTCCTTCGCCACCGGCACCTCCTGGGGCACGATGGGAATCCTCTGCCCGCTCGCCGTGTCGCTGTCCGCGACGATGGTGGCAGATCAGGTCGCAGCCGGCGCGATTGACGCGACGCAGGCGATGACCGTGTTCTACGCCACGGTCGGCAGTGTGCTGGCCGGGTCGGTCTTCGGCGATCATTGCTCGCCGATCAGCGACACGACCGTGCTGTCATCGCTGGCGACCGAGTGCCCGCTCGACGAACACGTCTGGACGCAAATGCCGTACGCCATTGTCGTCGCCGTCGTGTCGATGTTGTGTGGCGACGTGCTGTGCCGTTACTACGAACAACCCGTGTGGGTGGGTCTGCTGGCGGGCACGGCGACGCTGTTCCTGATCGTGCTCGTCGTCGGCCGCAAGCCCAACTATGCCGCTGCCGCGGCGCCGAGCGGCGGATAGGCGACCGCCGACCTTCTCGGTACTCGCGATACGCGGCCGCGCGCCGGCTGTTCGTCGCGTCGTCAGGGGCAGGACAACCCTCCCAGACAGGTGAAGAAAGCGTCGATATCGCCGCCGTTGACCGAGCCGTCGCGGTTCATGTCCGCCAGACCGATGAGACACCCCGGGAAGGACTTGCCGTATCGGGTCGGATCGCCGAGCGCCAGAAAAAACGGATCGATGTCGCCGCCGTTCAGCGCCCCGTCGCAGTTCATGTCGCCGAAGGGGAAGTAGCGCAGCGTGGGCGGCGGGGCGAGGACTACGGGCCGCATCCCATCGTCGGCGGTGACGACGAAGCGGTCCGTGCCGGCTGCGGTCCCGGCGGTGAGCGTCAGCGAGAAAGTGCCGTCGCCGTGGTCCGTGACGGGTCCGATGGACGAAAGGCCGGCGCTGTCGGGCGCGTGCTGGACCGTGAGCGAAAGAATCGGAGCGGTGATGCGCTGCCCGCTGAAGTCGTTCAATGTAATGCGCATGCTGCTGGTCGTGGTTCCGTCGGGCGGGATCAGACGGGGGTCGAGCTGCACCGTCGACTGGATCGCGTCGGGCCGGCCCATCAGACCCGCGCGCCAGGCGTCAAACAAATCACGCAATTGAAACACCGGATCCGGGGCGCCGATCGGCTGGAACGCGACGTTGATTCTCAACAAGTAATCCCCGTCGGCGCAGCCCAGCCGATTGCACGCCGGATCGTCGCTGTCGCCGACGCGGGCCACGACCATGCACCCGATATGACCGGACTTCGTAAAGTTAGGGGGCGGGCAGCCGCAACTGGTCGGGCTTCCAGAGCACGAACAGCGCCCGTCCCCGCCGGCCTCGCGGGCCGCTTCCATGCCGGCCATGAGCTTCGCGGGAATGTCGCCGGCAGTGTTGAGAATGGCCTGCTCGATCGCGGGCACGACGCAGGGTCCGGCGAGAATGTTCCCCTGAATCGCGTAGTGCATCGTCCCCTGCGAACCGACCACGCCGCCGGCCCATTGGAAGGTGGAAATGCCGGTAAAGGTGATCTTGCGGCCGCGATGATCGACGATGCCGTACTGCCGCGACGAGTGCCCGCCGATTCCGGCCAGGATGTTCAGGATTTCCTGCGGCGACGTGCCGAGCATCAGTTGATCGAAGATGATAGGCCGCCGCGTGCCGGGAAAGTCGCCCGCCGCCTGGACCGCCGCGCCACCCTTGCCAACGACGACGACCGGGACGAGCGCGAGCAGGTCGAAATTGTCCAGGCACGTAACGGTTCCGACCGCGACCTCCTTGGTGGCGCTGTCGACCATGACGATCGACCATGTTGCGTGGGCGCCGGACGAGGTCAACGCGGCCAACAGCAACACCGCCCACTTGCAACGAGAGAGTACTTTCGGCTTCATTTCACAATCTCCTTGGCTCACCGGGACTGGGCCGGCGGGACCGCCGAGTGTCGGACCGGTCATGCACGTTGGTCCCGCATCAGCCAGCTCTCATAATGACGCCCGCAGCCATGGAAAGTCAACGACAAAACGCGCGAACCTCTACGGGATTGGGTCAGTTAGCGTCAGGACCGCCCGGCCCCCAGGGCGGACGCTACGGTTCGTTCACGCCTGGTAGGTCGAGGGGGTCGCGCCGCGGCGGATCGGGAATCGTTCGGGCGACGAGGTCTCGGGGCGAATCGGCCGTGGCGAATTCGGTCGCGGGGGCTCGCACGAGGTCGTCTCGCAGATCTCTGGTCGCCAAGCGGCCGGCGTCCATCAGCACGCCGGGGACGAACGCGAAAATCAGCAGCAGAAAGCCGCATAGCACCGCCCCCATGTGCTGGGCCTCGCGCGGCGCGGGCTCGGCGGGCTCGTCGTTTTCGTAAAGCAGCAGAGCGGCGATGACGCGCAGGTAGTAAGCGGCCGCGATCGCCGTGTTCAGCACCGCGATGACCACGAGTGCGATGATCCAAGAGCTCGTCGGGCCGGCCGTCTGCTGCGCCGCCGACAGCGTGCTGCCGAACAGGCCCATCTTTCCCCAGAAGCCCGGCGTGGGGGGCATGCCCATCAGCGTGAACATCGACAGCGCCATGAGCAGCGCGAGGCCGGGGCTGTGCCGCAGGAGCCCGGCGACGTCGCGGACGGTCTCGCACGGCCGGCCGCGCACTTGCAGCAGCCCGAGCAGCGCGAAGGCGCCGAGATTGGCGATGCCGTAAATGACGAGGTAAAAGAGGATCGCCGCGGTCCCGTCTCCCATGATGCCGCGCCCGCCGGCAGGCCCGGCGAGGAGCGCGACCAACATATAGCCGGCGTGGGCTATTCCGGAGTAAGCCAACATGCGTTTGATGTTCGTCTGACGCAGCGCGAGGACGTTGCCGACGGTCATGCTGCAAGCCGCGACGATCCAGATCATCCAGAACAGCCCGCCGCTGGTGGTCGCCCATTCGGTGAGCGCGACGATCTTGAAGATCGCGATCATCCCGGCCAGCTTGGGAACGAAACCGAGAAAACCCGCCACCGGGGCGGCCGCGCCGTGGTAGACGTCGGCGATGTAGAAGTGAAACGGGACGGCCGCGATCTTGAACAGCAAGCCGGCGATCGACAGGATCAGCCCAAGGGTCGCGACGGTGTGGGCCGTGGTCCCCGGCTGAGCGAGCGCGTCCGTGACGGCGTCGACGGTCGCCGGCAGCGACGCCGACCCCAAGACCCCGTAGAGAAAGCTGAAGCCATACGCCATCACCGCGGCGGAGAGGGCGCCCAGGTAGAAGTACTTTGTTCCGGCCTCGAGTGCGAGCGGATCGCGTCGGCTGATGGTCACCATGACGTAGGTGGGAATGCTGACGAGCTCGACCGCGAGGAACAGCATGACCAGGTCGTCCGCCGACCCGACCAGCATCAGCCCGGTCAGCGAGAAGAGCATCATCGCGAAGAACTCGCCGCGCTCGTCGTCCTGGGGCTGCGCCCAGGCCACGAGGGTCAGCACGAGGCCGAGCACCAGCGTGCTGAGCCGCACGAACTGCGCGAGGCTGTCGAACGCGAGGCCGCCGCCCGCCGTCGCGTCCGGCGGCCAGAAGCGGACGATCGCCAGGGCGGCGATGATGGCGAGCAGCGCGACCATCGGCACACTGCGCCGCAAGCCGTTCGCGGCGGCCTGCCCGAGCAACAGCAAGCCGCAAGCGGCGCTGAGCAGGATGATCTCCGGCCAGAGCAGCGAAATGTCGATGGCGGAATCAAAGGGTGGCACGGTTAGTCGTGTTCTCCGAGCAGGTCTTGATCTGCGAGCAGGTTTCGATTTCCGAGCAGGTTTTAATCTCCGAGAGTCCCGAAGGGACGTAAGTGGTTAGCCCGGGGCGCAAGCCCCGGATCTGGAATCGCGAACGAATGGGAAGCCCCGGAGGGGCGAAAGACCGTTTCAGCGCCGATCTCTTCCGCCCCTGCGGGGCTCACGGCCCCTGGGGGGCTTGCGGCCGCTGCGCGGAGCTGCTTCCATTCCTCGAGCGGGTCGTTCAGGCGGTTGAGGATCTGATCGCGCAGCGCCGGATCGAGCTTGTCCGTTATGATGCGGGGGTAGACCCCCAACAACACAACTGCGACCGCCAGGGGCGCGAGTATCGCGATCTCGCGCCGGTTCAAATCGCGGGTCAGGCCCGCCGAAAGATCGGGCGTCCCTTTCGGCTCCTTGAGCGGGCCGAACAGGATCTTGCCGGTCATGTAGAGCATGTAGATCGCGCCGAGCAGGATCCCGCTCGCGCCGATTACGCCGTAGATCGGCCCCAGCACCGCCGAGTTGTACGCGGCGAGCAGCACGGTGAATTCGCTGACGAAGCCGTTGAGCCCCGGGAGCCCGATGCTCGAGAGCACGAAGAGGATCAGGAAAGACGCCAGGATGGGCATCTGCCGCGCGAGCCCACCGAGCTCGTCCATCTCGCGCGTGTGGTAGCGCTCGTAGATCATTCCGATCACGAGGAACAGCGCCCCGGTGCTGATGCCGTGGTTGATCATGTAGAGCACCGAGCCGCTCAGGCCGACCGGCAGCAGGCTGAACATGCCGAGCATGCAGAAGCCCAGGTGTGAGACTGACGAGTAGGCGATTAGCTTCTTCACGTCGGTTTGCACCCAGCACACCAGAGCGGCGTAGATGATCCCGATCAGCGCCAGGATGCCCATGAACTGGGCCCACGCGATCGCGCCCGCCGGCACCATCGGCAGGCTGAAACGCAGGAAGCCGTAGGTGCCGAGTTTCAGCAGCACGCCGGCCAGGAGCACGCTGCCGGCGGTGGGAGCCTCGGTGTGCGCCAGCGGCAGCCAGGTGTGAAAGGGGAAGAAGGGGACCTTGATCGCGAAGCCGCAGAAGAACGCGATGAATAAGAACGACTGCTCGCTAGGCGTCAGACCGCCGATGGACGAGAGCAGGTCGATGTCGAAGCGGACGACGTCGCTGCCGGACAGGGCGGCGGCGCGGACGGCGAGGTAGAGGATGCCGGCGAAGGTGACGACGCTGCCGACGAAGGTGTAGAGGAAGAACTTGTTGGCGGCGAAGCGCCGCTCGGGCCCGCCCCAGATGCCGATCAGGAAGTACAGCGGCACGAGCGTGAATTCGAAGAAGACGTAAAACAGCATCAGGTCGCGGGCCGCGAAGACACCGAACATCCCGCCGGTGAGCGCGAGCATCCAGGCGTAGTATTCGCGCACGCGGTGTTTGATCGCCGCAAATCCGCAGGCGATCGACAACGGCACGAGCAAGGCGGTGAGCATGACCAGCGGAGCGCTAATGCCGTCCAAGCCGATGTGAAAGCGGATCAAGACGCCGCGAACCAGGTCGCCGGAGGGATTGCTCTCGCCGACGCGGATCCAATCCGCGACGGACTCGCCGGCGAGCCGGGCCGGTTCGACGGCGGGCCACAGCGCCAGCGCGAACAGCAGCGTCAGGAGCCCGATGCACAACGCGATGCGCGGCGCGAGCGACGCTTTGCGCTCGGGCAGCAGCCAGACCACGGCGCCGCCGACGAGCGGCAGGAAGATCAACAGATTGAGCAGCACGCTTGCCATCGATTACCGTCAGTCACTCAGGCGGCTGCCGGCTCCAGCCATTTCCACAGCAGAATCAGCAGCGTCAAACCAATCAACATACCCAACGCGTAGGCCTGCAGCGCGCCGGCCTGCGCGAAGCGCAGAGCCAGGCCCATGCCGCGCGGCACCCAGGAGACGAACCCCACGGCGCCGTCGACGCCGTTGCGGTCGGTCGCGAACAGCAAATCGCCCAGTCGCCGTAGCGGCCGCACGAGCAGCCGATCGTAAGTCTCATCCACGTAGTACTTGGCGTTCCAGAGGTTCCAGGTGCTGCCGAGCGCGGCCCGGTCCGGGTCTTCGGTCGGGGCGCTGCCGTAGCGCTTGTAGGCCAGCGCGATCGCCCCGAACGCAACCAGGGCCGAGACGTACATCAACCCAGCGCCGCCGTGGTGCTCGGCTTCGTATTGCAACGTGCTCGTGTGCAGGTAGTCGTGGAAGAAGCCGTGCGGCGCGAGGACTCCCAGGAACGACCCGCCCGATGAGACGCTGAAATGTACGCCCGCATAGCCGGCCAGGAGCGCGCCGGCCGCCAGCAGCACGAGCGGGCGAATCATCACCGGCGGGGACTCGTGCGGGTGCTCGCCGGCCTCGACCGGGAAGCGCGTCGGCCCGTGAAAGCACAGGAAGAACATGCGGAAGGTGTAGTAGGCGGTCAGAGCCGCGGTCAGCAGCATGATCAGCCCGACCGCCGGGTGCCACGCGAAGGCGGCGTGGACGATCTCGTCCTTGCTCCAGAATCCCGCCAGCAACGGGAAGCCGGACAGCGCGAGGCAGCCGATCAAGGTGAGCACGTACGTCTTGGGCAGGATGCCGCGCAGGCCGCTGAAGTGGCGCAGGTCGATGACGCCGCCCATGGCGTGCATGACGCTGCCGGCGCCCAGGAACAGCAGTGCCTTGAAGAAGGCGTGCGTGTAGAGATGGAAGATGGCCGAGTCGGGCACGCCGACGCCGAGCGCGACGAACATGTACGCGAGCTGGCTGATGGTGGAATAGGCCAGGATGCGTTTCATGTCGTACTGGGCCATCGCCATGGTCGCGGCCAGAAAGGCGCCGATCACGCCGATCACGACGATGACGTTCAGCGCGACCTGCGAGGCGCCGAAGATCGGCCAGCAGCGGGCGATCATGTAAATGCCGGCGGTGACCATGGTGGCGGCGTGAATGAGGGCCGAGACCGGCGAGGGGCCTTCCATCGCATCGGGCAGCCAGACGTGCAGCGGGAACTGGGCGCTTTTGCCGACCGCGCCGCACAGCAGCAACAGCGCGACGAGCGTGAGCTGGCCCTGCGTCAGGGCCCCGGCCGCGACGTGCGCGAAGACGACCTCGTAGTCGAGCGGGTTCTGCCCGGCCGTGACGTGCGGGTTGATGAACATGTACAACGCGAAGATGCCGAGCGCGAAGCCGAAGTCGCCGATGCGGTTGACGAGAAAGGCCTTCTTGGCGGCGGCGGCGGCGGCGGGCCTCTTGTAGTAGAAGCCGATCAGCAGGTAGCTGCACAGGCCGACCAGCTCCCAGCCGAGATAGAGCAGCACGAAGTTGCCGGCCAGCACGAGCATGCACATCGAGAAGACGAACAGCCCGAGAAACGCGAAGAAACGCTCGTAGCCGCGCTCGGCGTGGCCGTGCTGATCGCGCATGTAGCCGACCGAGTAGATGACGACCATCAGCGATACGACCGTCACGACCAGCAGCATCATGCCGGTCAGCGAGTCGAGCCAGAGGTTCAGCTCGATCCACTGTCCGTTCCCCAGGCTGATCCACTTGTAGATCGACGCGGTGTGGCCCTGCCAGACGGACGGCGCGCTCGTGGCGGCCAGTCCCGCAGCTCCCCCGCCGGTTGCGGGCGACCCGAGTTGAGCAAAGAGGACGATCGCCGACAGCGCGGAAATCGCGACGCCGGCGAGCACGAATCGGTGTGCGTGTTTGCGTCCGCGCCCGAGCGCAAGGGTCAGCCCCGCAGCCACCGCGCCCAGCAGCGGCCAAAGCGGCAGCGCGACGGCGATGAGATCGGTGGCGGACAGTGCGTCGAGCGGCAAGGCTACTCGTCCCTCAGCAATTTCCAGACGCCGGCATCAAGCGTCCCACGATAGCGGTACAGCAATACGACCAGCGCCAACGCGAGCGCCGCTTCGGAAGCCGCGACCGCGAGCAGAAACAACCCGAACACCTGCCCGTCGAGGGTCGGCGTACCGCTGAGCGGGTAGCGTCCAAAGGCGACGAGATTCACGACGATGCCCTGGAACATGAGCTCGGTGCAGAGAAACATGATGATCAGGTTGCGCCGCGTAACGAAGCCGATCATTCCCAATGTGAACAACGCGGCCCCCACGAGCAGGTAGGGGATGAGCATCAGGAGCCCTCCACTCGCGCCATGCCGCTCGACCTTTCAACGAGTTGCCGATCCGACAACGGAATGAACGTTCGCATCAACCCGCCTCCCCCTGCGACGCCCGCCGACGCGCGATGACGATCGCCCCCACCATCGCCGCCAGCAACAATATGCCCGCGATCTCGACGCCGACGACGTAGTGCGTCAGCAGGTGCGTGCCGACGCTCTCGACCGTGCCGGCCAGGGCGGCGGGCGCGTCGGCGGCGGGGTGCGCAACCGATTCAGCGTCGCCGGGCGCGAACAAGCGGGCCGTGATGGCCGCGAGCAGAATGAAGCCGGCCAGGCAGCCCATCAGCGGCTCGCGCGCCTGGCGATCGTAGTTCGCGGTCCCTTCCTGCTGTGCGAGCATGATGACGAACACGTACGTCACCAGGATCGCGCCGGCGTAGATGATCAGCACCGCGACCGCGAGAAACTCCGCTTGCAACAGCAGGAGCATGCCGACCACGGCAACGACGACCAGCCCGAAGTGCAGCGCACTGTAGACCGGCCGGCGGTGCGTGATGACGCGCACCGCGCCGAACAGCGCGATTAGCGCGAACACGATGAACCAAGCGAGTTCGTCGGCGGGCGCGTACGTCTGGAGCAGCAGTCCGATCAGGGCCGCCGCCGCACCGCTCAGCACGACCAGCGCGGCGCGGCCGACGTTGAGCCGCCCGCCGGGCATCGCCAGGAAGACGCCCACGCCGCCGAGGGTCAGTAACGTGATCCAAAAAACCAATGGCATTCGGAGTGCCTTCCACTCACTGCGGCAGCCGTGCTTTGTGTGCCGGTGCGATCGCGCGTAAGAGCGAAGCGCGCGCCGTCAGGTTGTCGTATGCGCGTTGGGCCGGGCGACCTCGCGGTCCTGCCCGCCGGTCAGGCCGTAGTCGGTGATCGGCGGATTCTTGCGCGGCTTGAGATCCTTGGTCTGGTCGTAGATGTTCAGCAGCTTTTCCTTGTCGAAGATCATCTCCGCGCGCGTCGTGCCGACCAGCTCGAAGTGCGGCGTCAGCTCGATCGCGTCGACCGGACAGGCCTCTTCGCACATGCCGCAATAGATACAGCGCAGTTCGTCAATATCAAACTTGACGGGGTATTTTTCGCGGTCGGGCCAAGGCGATTCGGCGGCCTCGATGTGAATGCAGTCGGCCGGGCAGGCGGTGCTGCACATGAAGCAGGCCACACAGGCGACGCGCCCGTCGGGGTCGCGATTGAGCCGGTGTACGCCGCGGTAGTTGTCGAGCCGCAGCTCGCGTTTCTGCTCGGGGTACTCGCGGACGACCGCGTCGCGGTTGCGCAGGTTGAACATGTGCCGTAGCGTTGTGCGCAAGCCGGTCATGATCTGCGGCAAGTACATTCGCTCGGCGGCGGATAGCTTCGGCTCTTCGAGAACAAGTACGTCTTCGTCACGCATGATTCACCCGGGCAAGATTGGAGGACCGGTCAACCGCGATGGTCGCATATACGAGCTCCGAGCGCAAGCGAGCGGTTTCCGGATCGGCGAACGGGTCCTCGCGCGCTCGCTGGCGCTCGCGGCTCGTACAAAAACTCGACATCGAATCGCAGGCCTTTCGCATCATACCGGTCCAACCTCGATCTCCGGCATATTGGCTTGCCGGCCGGTGATTTCTTGCTTCGAAAGCCTTGCCACACCCAGCGCCGCGCTCAGCAGCGCGACATTGACGACCAGGCTCCAAAACACGTTTCGCTCTCGCTCCAGCGCGACGAGCACGCCGGACCCGACCACCATGGCCATGCCGATGGGCACCAGTCCCTTCCACGCCAGGCGCATCAACTGATCGAAGCGGAAGCGTGGGATCGTCCAGCGGATCAGCATGAAGAAGCCGATGAATAGCGACACCTTGCCCGCGTAGATGCCGAATTTGACGAGCGCCCAGCCCCACGCGGTTGAGTCCGCCAGGAATCCGCCGAACGGCAGCGGCGCCCAGCCGCCGAAGAAGAGCGCGACCATCAACGCGCTGGCCGTGATCATGTGTGTGTATTCGCCGATGAAGAACATCGCGAATTTCATCGAGCTGTACTCGGTGTGAAAACCGCCGACCAACTCCTGCTCGGCCTCGGCGAGGTCGAAGGGCGTGCGGTTGGTCTCGGCGAAGGTGCTGATCAGCACGAGCAGGAACGCGAGCGGGTGCAGAAAGACGTTCCAGACGCCCGAGGCGGCCTGCTGCTGCACGATTTCCTCGAGCCGCAGCGTCCCGCAGGCCAACAACACACACAGCAGGCCGAGCCCGAGCGGCACCTCGTAGCTGAGCATCTGCGCCGTCGCCCGCAAGCCGCCGAAGTGCGCGTACTTGTTGTTGCTCGCCCAGCCGGCCAGCACGACGGCGTAGACGCTCAACGAGCCCGTCGCGAGCAGGTAGAGCACGCCGACGTTGATGCTCGCGACCTGGGTCGAGACGGTGTGGCCCGCGGGCATCCAGGGCCAGTGAATCTCCCCGGCCCAGGGGATGATCGCGAACCCGAGCAGCGACACGACCAGCGCGATGCACGGCGCGAGCAGAAACACCGGGCGGTCGGCTCGCGCGGGGATGAAGTCCTCTTTCAACAGGAATTTCAGCCCGTCCGCGACCGGCTGGAACAAACCCCAGAAGCCGACGCGGTTCGGGCCTCGGCGATCCTGGACGAAGCCGGCAATCTTGCGCTCGGCGAGCGTGCAGATCGCGAAAGCGCTCAGCAGGATGCCGATGCCCGCCACCATCAGCAGGATCGAAAAGGTCGACTGCGCGGAGAGCAGGGGCTTGATCCACGGCCACAAGACCAGCGTGAGCCCTCCGCCGAGGACCGCCGCACCGACTGCGGCGATGATCAAGGTCGATCGTCGCCGCAGTAGCAGGTCGTACGTTTTCGTCGGCGTGTCGGGCATGTTTGCTATCTCATTCTCGCCGGGTACGGGACCCCGACGTTAGGGACTTTACGCGGCCGGCGTCAATGTGCGTACTCCGGCTCGCGACGCGGCACGAATTCGTCGGCGAAATCCGGCAGCTCCGCCGCCATCGCCTCGCGCACCTTCGCCGCACGATACAGGCCCGCTTCGCCGCAAAGCTCGAAAAAGAACTGCCCATCGGCTTTCACACCTTCCAGCGGCACGATGGCGCGCTCGAAGGGCTGGAGCAAACCGTCGGCGTTGACAAAGCTCCCTTCGCGCTCCGCCCAGCTCGCGCTCGGAATACGAACGCCGGCGTGTTTGTCGAGCGCCGAGCCGAACAGGTCGTGTACGACGAGAAAGTCGATCTTCGCGCACGCCTTGGCCAGTTCCTTGGTAACCCAATCACCCGGATAGCCGCCCACCACATACGCGGCGGTGAACTTCCCGGCGCCGGCCTCTTTCACGAACTCGTCAAGCCCCATTGTGCTGCCGCCGAAGTGCTCGACGATCCGTTCGATCCCCCTGCGGTTGGGGCATTTTTCGGCGTTGATCTTGAAGCCCTTGGGAAAGGTCTCGTCCTCGCCGCGGACCGGCACGAAGCCGTCGACCAGCACCGCTCGCGGCGCGACGTCGCGCACGAAGCGCGCCAGCAGCCACGGCAGCAACAGCCCCAGGGCCGAAGCCACGATGCTGGCACCGGCCAGTGCCAGCGCTAGGTCGCTGCGGGCTTCGAGCGAATCTGGTCTGGCGACAAGGTGCGCCTGTGCGGTTTTGACCGCATTTTCGGGTTTGCCCAACATGTTCAGAATCCAAGGTTCCGGCACTTCCGGAATTGCAAGCGTTTCTTTATCAAGACCGATGGACGCGAACCCCCAGGCGAGGGAATTTCTGAACGGTCCGGACTCCGGATCGATCCGCAACCGCTCCAGGTCTCCCAGGACCTGGTTAGCCCAGTTTCCGCCGAAAGACTTCCGGAAGCCACGCAAAAACTCGTATTGGCGCGGAGCTATGACAGAAAGCTTTTCCAGTTCCCGGTCGGCCTCGTCCAGCCGGTTCCTGTTGATCAGTGCAACGACGTGCCCAAATAAAGCCGGGATCGACATTGGATC
>JACZRH010000283.1 GCA_022574815.1 Planctomycetota bacterium
CTCCTGGAAGATGAAGTCGTCGGCGCGGCTGCCGGTCTCGACCAGCGCCGAGGCGATGATGGTCAACGAGCCGCCGCCCTCGATGTTGCGGGCCGCGCCGAAGATTTTCTTCGGTTCCTGCAAGGCGCGGATGTCAAGCCCGCCGGTCATCGTCCGCCCGCTGCTGCCCACGAAGGAGTTGAAGGACCGCGCCACGCGTGTGATCGAGTCCAGCAGAATCACGATATCCTGGCCGGCCTCTACGAGTCGCCGGGCACGCTCGATTACCATTCGCACCGTGCGAATATGCGACGCGATGTCTTGATCGTTGCTCGACGCGAACACCTCGCCGCGCACGCTCCTCCGCATGTCCGTGACTTCCTCGGGCCGCTCGTCGATCAGCAGTACGATCATGTAGATGTCGGGGTGGTTCTCAGCGATCCCATGCGCCATCTGCTGGAGCAGAATGGTCTTGCCGGTGCGCGGCGGCGCGACGATCAGCCCGCGCTGTCCCAGGCCGATCGGCGTGAACAAGTCGACGATCCGCATGGTCAGGGGGCCGCCGGGCGTGTCGAAACGCAACGGCTCCTCGGGGTCGACGGCGGTGGTGTCCTCCAGGCGGGGCGGCGGCTCCCAGTCCTCGGCCGCGACGCCGTTGATTAGAGCGATACGGCTGAGCTTTCGGCTGCGATTGCCCTTCTTGACGCGGACCGAGGGTCCGGCGAGCAGTTCGCCGCCGCGCAATCCGAATTTTCGCAAGGCCTCGTTCGAAACGTAGGCGTCGTCGGGGCGGGCGGCGAAGCTGCGGCGTGCGTCGCGCAGGAAACCGGCCCCTTGATCGACGATTTCGAGCACGCCCTCCGCCACGTCGTTCGCGGCGCCCCCCGGCTTACCGGCATTTTCTCGTGCCATACGCTTGGTTCCATCCTCTTTTCGGTGCGAACAAATGGGAAGGGCCAGCCGGCCCGCGGTCTGAAACACTTCGCCCGTTTCGATGGTTCGCGAGCGCGCTGCCGAACGCGGTGGTCGCTGACCGACCCTCACGACCTGCGATCGCCTGACACGCGATGATCCCCCGAACCATCCACCGAGCCTGCTACAAGTGTAGCACGCCCAGGCCACGCGCGACAAGCCCTACCGTGTGATCATCCGCCGGCTTCGCGGGAAACGCGGTTCCTGAGGATCCCGATTCCATCGAGCTCGATCTCGATTTGGTCGCCGTCGCGTAGAAAACGAGGTGGTTGGCGGGCCATGCCGACGCCCGCGGGCGTGCCGGTCAGAATCAGGGTTCCCGGCAGGAGCGTGAACTGGTGCGAGAGAAAGCTGATCAACTCGCCGCAGGGGCGCAGCATTTCCTCCGTGTTCGCTTCCTGCATGATCTCGCCGTTCAGGCGGGTGCGAATCGCGCAGCGGTCCGGGTCGAACTCGTCGGGCGTCACGAGGCAGGGGCCGATAGGGCAGAAGGTGTCGAAGCCCTTCGCGCGTGACCACTGTTTGTCGTTCCGCTGGCAGTCGCGGGCGGAGACGTCATTTGCGCAGGTGTAGCCCAGGACGGCATCCAGGGCGCGGTTCGCCGGAACCTGCCGTGTGACCCGGCCGATCACGATCGCGAGCTCGGCCTCGAAATCGACCTCGTTCGGGGCGGCGTTCGGCAGCAGGATCGTCCCGGCGGGGGCGAGCAGGGACGTGGTCGGCTTGAGGAACACGAGCGGCTGCTCGGGCAGCCGGGCGCCGGTTTCCTCGACGTGTTTTCGATAATTGCGTCCGATGGCGAAGATGTTGGGCGGTTCGACGGGGGGCAGAAGTGTCGTGACGGGCATCGTCTCGGCGGCGAAGGTCGGATGGTCGAAGAGATCGCCGATCAGCGGGTGCGCCCGGCCGTCTTCGGTCAGTCGTCCGTGGCGTGGGCGGCCGTCGTCGGAGAGGAATCTCACGATTTTCATGATCGACGCCTCTGCGGTAGAGGCGACAGCCTTTGAGCGTTCGCAATTCTGGGGCGCGCGCGGGTGCGAATGGCCGCGCGGGCTGAAGCCCGCGGCTTGGGCCGGTCGCAAGATCGCGCTCGGTCATCGCGTTCGGTCATTTAGTAAAAGAGGGTCATGATCAGATGATGATCCGATTGTTTGCCCTCGACGATGCCCACATTGCTCACTGCGAACTTGATCTCCACGTCATCCTGCCCGTCGATCCACTCGTTGATCTGCTGATTCAAATGCGCGACGGAGGCATCGTTCAGTTTGCAGTGAAACGTGCGGCAGCGCGTCGCGAGGCGCGAGCCTTTCAGCAGCGGCCGGCGGTATTCGGTTTTGTCCTCGACCGCCCTGTCGAAGGTGATGCCGCCGCCGCCGTAGGTACGCTTGGGCGGCGTCGGTTCCGAGGACGGTGTGTCGAAATCGGGATCGGCCAGCTCGACGGGCGGTTCCGGCGGGTCTTCCAGGGCGATGCTGAGCTCCCCGCCGGCGGCTGCGAGTTCTTTTTTTTCCGCGAGGCAGTGGGGGCAGACCAACTGGCCTTGCCAGGTTCCGGCGGTATGTCTTTCCAGGTGCTCTGGATAGATGGTCGCCCCGCACGCTTCGCAGGTGCTGGTGCCTTCGTCGCCTGCCATGACCGAGCCTCCTTCAAGGCGGCTGCCCACAACTCCCGATGTGTAGGTTAGCGTGTATGATAGGGTCTGGGCTCGGAGCGCCAATACGTGGGCCGCGAGCCGTCCCGGGCCGGCGGGGCCCGCGCCGCGACACCTGGGGACCGGTAAAATAGGGGCTAGAGGTTACGATTATGCGAATTGTCACGTACGCTTCCCTGACGGCGGTTGTTCTTTCGGCGAGTCTTCTGGTTTCCACCGGTTGCGCGAGCCTTTTGCTGCCGGCCGTGGTGGAAGAGACGGGGCAGGCCCCGGCCTCGGAATCGGTGATCGAGCGCTCGCTGAACAACACGCCGCCCGTTGCCAACGCGGGCAGCGACCAGACCGTGAGCGCGGGCCAGAAGGTCATATTGAACGGGACCGGCTCGGGCGACGCGGATGGCGACGCGCTCATATTTTTCTGGCGACAGTCGGCCGGTGACACAACGGTGGAGCTGCTCGGCAGCTTTTCGGCCGTCCCGACCTTTTTGGCCCCGGCCGACCTGTCGGCGGCCACGACGGTGACGTTTCGGCTGGAGGTGAGCGACGGGTTCTCATTTACCGCCGACGACATTTCCGTCACGATCCAAGCGGCCCCCTAGCGCTGGATCGTTCCCGGGCAATCGCTTTTCCAATCCTGCATCGTCCCCTAAGATGCCGGTTGTTCCTTTCGCGTGAGCCGCCCTGCGGACGGCGGCGTCGCGCGCGAGCGGAGGACGGCCTGCGTGCATAGGTTCGCGTTTCATCGCAAAGCGAAATCACGCGCGGCGATCTCCTTGCAAGGTGCGCACTTGGTCGGCAACGACGGAGTCCCCCTGCGCGGCGAGATCACCCAGGCCAAGGGTGAGATTCGCTGCCAGACACGCTCGCAGGAGGCGGCCGGAATCTCGCTGCTATGGAACATCCAGGGCTTCGGCACCGTGCAGATCCAAACCACGCGTTTGCCGCCCCGCGACAAGCCCTACCACCTGCAGATCGAGCTCGCGCGCCACCGCCTGCTGTGCATCACGCTCAAGCTCGAGGAATGGGGTCTGTTCGACTACCCCGGGATGGAAGACACGCTCGCGGAGATCGACGCGGCCCGGGACTTGTTTATCCAGGCCCTGCAACGGGTCGAGGACCCCCTCGCCGCGGCCGAGCTGGCCGACCGTTCGTTGGAAAAGGCCATGTGGGCCTCCGAGAACATGGGTCGTTTTCACGCTTCCGTTTTTCTCAATCGGCGTCGCCAATCCGCCGGCTTCTCGAAGCAGTTCCTGGGCCTGACCATGCCGGCGTCAACGTCCAAGGTTGGACTGCCGCGCCGGCTTGGCGACGGCTTCGACTCGGTGCGCATCCCGTTCACGTGGCGTGACATTCAGCCCGAGGAGCAGCGCACCGACTACGACACGGCCGATGCCTGGGTCAAGGCCTGCGCCGAATCCAAGCTCGCGATCCGCGGCGGGCCGCTGCTGAACTTCGGCGTCCGCAGTGTGCCGGACTGGATGTACATCTGGGAGAACGACTACGAGGCGATCTTCGACTTCGCCCGCGAGCACGTGCGCCGCACCGTGCAGCGCTACGGCCGGCAAATCACGAGCTGGACCGTCGCCAGCGGTCTGCACGCCGAGAATGTGTTCGCGTTCAATTTCGAGCAGATTATGGACCTGACGCGGATGGCCGCCGCCATTACGAAGCAGCATTCGGCGCGGGCCCCGATCATCCTCGACATCACGCAACCGTGGGGCGAATACTACGCCCGCAACCCGCGTACCATCCCGCCGCTGCTGTACGCCGACATGGCCGTGCAGAGCGGGATCAGTTTTGACGCGTTCGGGCTCCAGTTCCTGTTCGGCATCGCCAGCCCGGGCTATCACTTGCGCGACATGTTCCAGATCAGCTCGATGATCGACCGGCTCGCCAATCTCGGGAAGCCGCTGCACATCACGGCGCTGGCGGTGCCCTCGGCGAATCCGGACGGAGAAAACGGGGGTCGCTGGCACGGCGAGTGGTCCGACGAGACGCAAGCCGAGTGGCTGGCGCAATTCTGCGAGATCGCGCTATCCAAACCCTATGTCGAAAGCGTCTGCATGCAGTCGCTCGAGGACGGCATCAGCGACGGGCTTCCGCAAGGCGGCGTGCTGCGCGAAGACCTCACGCCCAAGCCCGCTTTCACGCGGCTGGGCGAGCTGCGCCGGAGTTTGTTGCCGGAAACGGGCAAGTGAACCCGGCCGTGCCGAAGCGCCCCGCCGACCGCGGCGTGGCACCGTTCCAAGGCGCCTCGGCGGCGGTCGCCGCGTTGTTATTGGGTGTGCTGCTGTACGATGCGTTCGGAATCGGCCCCGACCCGCAGCCAACGCCGAGCTCGCCGGAGCCGGCGCGCTTGCGCATCAATCCCAACACGGCCGACGCCGACGAGCTCCGGCTTCTTCCGGGGATCGGCCCCAAGATCGCGAGCAATATCATCGCCTACCGCGACCAGGCCGCGACGGCGCGTCCGTTCCGATCGGCCGAGGACCTCGACGACGTGCCGCGCATCGGCCCGGTCACCGTGGACAAACTTCGCGAGCATCTCCGATTCGATCAGGAATAGCGGGCGGCGCAAGGGGGCTGATCCGTAGGCACACGCGAGTACGAAGCCCGGATCGCTCACAAACTGACTACAGTGCGTTAGCTCGGGTTAGCGACGACGGATCGCCAGACCGGCCAGACCCAGCAGCAGCAGGCCGGCCGGCTCCGGAACAACGATCGTGGCTTCCGCGATCGGGCTGCCCATGTCGAAACTGTTGCCCATGAGGCCGGCGTTCTCGTCACCAAAACCGAGGTAGACATCGTCCCAGGTGACGTTCGGGTTGCCAAAGATGTTTGTGCGGATGATGCCGATATCACCGACCTGCAAGAAGATTTCGCCCACACCCTGGACATCGATCCAACCAATGACCGTCGACTTCGTCGCGGGGTCGTACTGCAGGTCGAAGTTGCCGGGGCCCTGGTTGTCGGCGACGCCGAAGAACCCGGGCCCGTACCCAGCGAGACGGACGTTCCGCAATGTTCCGCCGCCGAGCTGACCGCCCATTGCAACCGACCAGCGCGTGAGGATGTTGGTGTAGTTCCATGTCGATGCGCCAGTTACCTGAGCGCCCTTGGTGGTCACGGCGTTGTAGCCGACCGAGATGTACTTCTGCGGGGTCTCGGCGCCGAGCACCTGACCCCAAACGAACAGGCGGTGCGTCCCGCCAGCCGGATCAATAATCTCCGGATTCGCCTGATCCGGCGTAATCCCGCCGAGCGGCGTGTTCCCGACGACGCCCTGTTCCGAGAGGTACAGCCGGAACGCCGAGTCCTGCGCGAGCGCGGGGGCGATGAACAAGGCGACCCCTGCCAGTACACCTAGCAGTTGTTTCATGGCACGACTCTCCTTAGCGACGACGGATCGCCAGACCGGCCAGACCCAGCAGCAGCAGGCCGGCGGGCTCCGGAACAACGATCGTGGCTTCCGCGATCGGGCTGCCCCTGTCGAAACTGTTGCCCATGAGGCCGGCGTTCTCATCACCAAAGCCGAGGTAGACATCGTCCCAGGTGGCGCCCGGGTTGCCGACGGTGTTCGTGCGGATGATGCCGATGTCACCGACCTGCAAGAAGACTTCGCCGATACCCGTGACATC
>JACZRH010000284.1 GCA_022574815.1 Planctomycetota bacterium
TTTCTCCTTATCTGCCAAGCACTTACGAGCCGGGGCGACATTGCCTCGCGGCGCCCGTCGAGTGCCACTGGACACCCGGTAAATGCCGTTCAAAACCCAAGCGCCTACCCAAGCGCTCGGCGCATAGAATCTGTCGTCGATGATCTTGCCGTGCTCGTCGCACCAGGAGTTCGGTTGCGGCGAGCGGGTCCCCAAGACCCTCCTACGACCGATATGGGAAATGCCGACGGGCGGTGTCGGTTCGCATTGTGCAATAGGGCTGAAAAAAAAGCCGCCGAAGTGTCGGCGGCTGAATGACCGTTGCTGGCAGGACCGCTTCGCGCGCTAGAGACGCCGTCGCAAACCCGCCACGAGTGCGAGCCCGATGACGCCCAGTCCGATGGCGCCAGGGGACGGAACGGGATTGAAGGTCGTGCCGTAATTGTAGCTGACGTTGGTGATGTGGCTCGCGTTGAAACCGGAAAATCCGGTGAAGGTGTACACCACGCCAGTTGTGACGAGCGCGTTCGGGCCGTTAAGGGGCCGATTGGCGCCGCCGGTATAGGTGGGGTTTACGATGCCGTATTCGATTCCGTTAGGCGAGCCGGGATTTTGCAAGTCGTGCGCCAGATTGGTATCAAACAAATCGACGTTGCCCATCCACTGCAAACCGAGGAAATCGTCCATTCCAACGTGCCCGATCGCGTGATCCCCGGTTCCCAGTATGACGCCCGCTGCTCCCATTTTGTAGGCGATCTCGGACCCGATATCGCCGGCGCCCGCGAAGTTGTTGTAACCGGTGCCGGGCTGCGTAGTGTTTCCGGGAAACAACACGGGCGTTCCCGATAGGTCAAACAGCAAGGCGCTGACTGTCGTGAGGCCGGTGCCCGTGTAGCCGATAATGTCGAAGAATAGGCCGGTGAGTACATGACCGGGATTTTGCACGTCGGTCGTCGCCGTGTTAAACAGCCTAACGACCAACGTATCGCCGTTCGCGAAGAATTCGGCTCGGGCGGACAGGTTGCCCTCCGTGAAACCGAATGATGACATATCCGCGAGCGATTGCCCGCACACGCTCATCGTAAGCGCCAGTGCTACAAGTATCTTCGTCGTTCGCATCATCTCATTTCTCCGCCGTTCCCATCTGAAACACGCTCGACGACTCCGTTCGGCGGCGATCCACCCAAGTGCGTTGCTTCCGTTCCCCGGGCTCAATGAACACCCGGCCCACCGCTACTGATCGTAACGGATACTTAGATTACGCCGATAATCAGCCTAGCGAAGCACGTCCGCCTCTTCAAGCGATTTCGCGGAATTTCGAGATTTCATCCAGCCATCGCCGCCGTCGCCACGTCCGGCGTGTCCGGGAGGCAATCCTGGCAGGACGCAAGCTCGCTCGTCTGGAGCTTCGTGTAGACGCGCATCGTCAACTCGATCGACGAATGCCGGGCAAGCTGCAGCGCTTTGCGAGGATGCACGCCGCCGCGAGCCAGCCCCGTTACGAACATGACCCGCAGGCTATGAAAGTCGATCCGGCCGTCGGGCGTCTCGACGGAAATCCCGGCCGCTTCCAGGTCGCGACCCGCTTCGTACGCGGCACGCGGGCCGTGCTCGCGCCCACCGGGTTTTTTCGGAAGCTTCGTTCCCCGAAAACTAATCAAGTCACGCAACTTAGGCGATGCAGACAATATGGGACACCCGTGTTTCCAGGTTGACGCACCGCTGGCCGAACGAGTCCGGACGCTGGCCACCGCTATAAGCACGACGCGCGTGGCCGCGATGCCCCGGCGCGCGGCGCGCGGCCGCGCCGGGAAAGATGTGGCCTTTTGCTGCGGGAATTGCGAGGCCCCAGTCTCCGAGCTTGGAACAAGACGAACGGTCTGCTGCGGTGAGTGCAAACGCCGGCTCAACGTACCCACGCACGTCAGCGTGGCCTGCCGCCATTGCCAGCGCAAGCATCACCTGTCGCGCGACGAGCTGGGCTGCGAGCGGCTGTGTGCCGAGTGCAGCCGCCCCCTGAACACGAAGAACATCCCGTTGCGGCCGATGCACCAACACCACTGCCCGCGCGGCACCTACCGCGTTCGCGCGAGCCGGCACAACTCCGCAGTGGGCGTTCTGCTGCTCGGCAGCCTGGCACTGACGCTGTTGCTGTTGGTGTTCAGCCGAATGTGAGCGGCCTTGCCGCGCCGGGTTGTTCCACCCCCTTGCAGACGATCTGGGAGAGCGTCTCGACGCGGGCGCGCCAGCTTTCCGAACGAACCAGATCCTGGCGAGTCCGGTGCGCCTCCTCGCCGCCGCTTTGCAGCGCGCTCGCGCAGGCCTCGACGAACTCGTCCGTCGTCCGCGCCGTGCGCACCTGCGGAGCAAAACGCTCGACCGCATGCATCGGCGCCGAAACGACCGGGAGACCGGCGGCCAGGTACTCCGGCAGCTTGATCGGATTGACGGCCCGCGTCAGGCGGTTCATGCGAAACGGGATTAGCCCGACATCGAACCCGCGGCAGTACGCCGGCAGCGACTCGTACGTGCGACGCCCCAGCAGGTGTACATTGTCCATGCCGCGCAACATGCTCACGTCGCGGCGCACCTCGCCGATGAAGACGAAGGACCACTCGGGCTTGCGGCGGGCCGCGCGGCCGATCAGCTCCATGTCGACGTAGTCGCCCAGGAGGCCGAAGTAGCCCAGGACGGGTCGGCGCAGCCGGCGCACGTCGGCCGGGACGTCATCGCGGCTCATGCGGGTTGCTTTGGCAAAGTGGTCGAAATCCACGCCGTGCGGGACGAAGTGCGTGTTCGGGTGCCGCGCGGCGCAGGCCTCGTAAAGTACCTTCGACGTCGCGATCACGACGTCGCTGGCATCGATCGTCTGACTTTCCAGCTCCTCGATCAGGCGGGTGTTGTAGCCCTTGAACGCGGCGAAGTCGTCCACGCAGTAATAGACGACGCGCTCCGTGGGCAGCAGCGCGATCAACTCGGGAACATCGGGGGTGAACAGCCACAACTGCGTCGGCTGCTTCGGCAGGCGCCGCAGCGCCCCCTTGATCTGCCGCGCCAGCACGCGCGCGTTGACCTTGCGGGCCACACGCGACTCGGGCAGCGGGATCAGGAGCGGCGACAAAACCTCCATCGTGGGCGAGACCCGCCGCACGCCGGACCACGCCTGCCGCAGCCGGCGAAAGACCATGCCGGCGTCGCGCCTGGTGAGGGTCGGCCGGCGTGAGGCGTGAAAGTTGACCCACAGGACGTTGTTGCTCTCCGAGAGCATGCGCATCACGTGGTGCTTGCTGGTCGGGGACTCGAACCAGCTACTGGCCACGCAGACGATGTTGCGATCGCGGATCAAGCCCGTACCGCCTTCTGCTCGTCGACCTGCGGCATGACCGCCGGAAGGGCGGCGCCGTGCGCGCGATCCGCGGTCGCCTGCTGCAGGACGGTCGAGGCGCGGTGCGGGCGCAGGAAGCGCTCGATTTGCGCAACCTGATCGCGGGCGCGGTACTTCGCGACGGCCGCCGAGCGGGCCCGCAGTCCCAGCTCCCAAGCCAGTTCCCCATCGTGCAGCAGGCGCCGCACGGCCTGCACGAATTCAGCCGGCGTCTCGGCTACAACGAACGGCGGGTCGCCGGCGTAGTCGATGCCGGCCGCCGCTTGGGGCGTCACGACGGCCGCCTTCCCCGCCGCCAGCGCTTCGATCAACTTGGTCTGAACGCCGATCTCTTCGTGGACGGCGTTGACGAACACGTCGGTCTCGCGCAGATAGGGCCGCACGTCCGGAACGAACCCCGTCACGGTCACGCCCTCGGCGCGGCCCCATCGTCGAACGGTCCGGGTCGGGCGGTTTCCGACGATCAGCCAGCGTGCTCGCGGAACGTCGCGTTTGACGAGCGGCCAGACCCGCTTTCCGAACCAACTGACGGCTCGTACATTCGGCCCGTAGAACATCGAGCCCAGCATTCCGATCGTCAGGTCGGCTCGCTGAGACGCTCGCGCTGTGCGGTCCACCACCGCACCGTAGTATTCGAGGTCCACGCCCGTGCGCGAAACGACCACGCGGGCTGCGTGCCCGCGCTCCACGAGCTTGCGCCGTTCGCGCTCGTTGACGACCAGGCAGACATCGCTGCCGGCCAGCGCACGTTCCTCAAGCGCGGCCAGCCGACGCGCTTCGAGCTTGTATAGCCAGCTCAGCGGGGCCTTGCGCAGCCGCGCGAAGTGGTTCCACTTCCAACTATCGACGTCGTTCATGTCCAATACGCGCCGCGCTTCGCCGGCCCACTCGGCGTAGGGGGCCATCGCGGAAGATACGGTCAACACCGCGTCGAAAACGACCGTCTCGGACCAGCGCCTCACGATCTGCTCTAGCCCGCCGTCGCCGAAATAGCCCGCGCTGAGGCTGCCGCCGCGCAGCAGACTCGCGCCGCCGAAAAACATCGACATCAGCCCGCCGCGCACGGCCACCGCGACCCCGCGGCAGCGCCGTTGGACATGGGCCAGATGTTCGGGCGCGGGTGCGCTCCGGTCGATACAGGCCAGCCAGACATCGTGCGACTCAGACAACAGCTCGAGCTCACCCCAGGACCGTAGGCAATCGCCGCGCGTGGGCGGGTACGGAAACCGAGGTGTGAGCATCAACAGCTTCATGGCCTCTCCGTCAGCCTGGAATGGACCCCGCCAGCCAGGCCCCGAAACGCTGGGTGATCGCCAGCGGCAAATGCGGCCACACCCGCCGCGCGGCGCGAAACCGCGCGTTGTCCGGCGACAGGTTCGGCGCCGACGCCCCCTCCGGCACAAAGCGCTGGTAGCCGAGCGGCCGCGGCGCGAATCCCTGGTTCTTCTTGAATTCGTAGGGTCCGCGGTTGGACACGCGGCTGCGGCCGAAGTCGAAACGCCGCAGCCCGTGGTGGACCGCCCGTTCCATCACGGCCAGGTAGATCAGGTTCATGGCGCCGGGTGCGCGGACGCGCTCGTCCACGCCGACGAAATAAGGCAGCACGATATCACGGTACACGAAGCTCAGCAGCCCGGCGATGGGCCGTTCGCCGCGCCAGACCGTCGTGACCCAGGCCCGCGGGCCCAGTTCGGCGGCGAGCGCGGTGAAGAATCGCAGCGGGTAATTGATCGAAGCGAGCCGGCGCATGCTGCGGGTGTAGAGCCGCCAGACCAGGCGGAGGTGTTTCGGGTCGTGCCGGACCGTCAGGTGTTCGCGCTCACGGGCCAGGCGCGCCGCGGCCCGCGCCTTGCGAGGCAGGAAGGTCTCGAGCCCGTCGGGGCTCTGTGGAAGTTGCTTGGCGAATCCGGCGTAGCGCTCGTCGCGCTCGAAGGCCGGCACAGCGGCACGCTGCGATCGCAGATCGAGGGCCCGCGCGCCCGACCGGTGTACCAGCTCGACCGCGGCGCGAGCGAGCGCGTCGCGTGCTTCCTCATCCTCGTACAAGAGCCCGCCGTAGGTCGCGTAGGGGACACTCACGAGCAACTTGCCCGCCAGCCAACTGCGCACCTCCATCAGCGGCAGGACACCGACGACTTCCGTCCCGCGCCGCGCCATCAGATGCGCCGCGCGGTGTCCGAAGGCCCTTTCGACGGCCCGGCACCAGAGCGGAAGGTGAAACAGCGTCCCTTCCGCGGACTGATGCACATACGCGGCCCAGGCGTCTTCGCCGGCGGGATCGCGAATGGAACTGACCCTGACCCCCGTGGCCGACCGAGCGGCGCGGCGGGCGGGTGCCGCGCTAGTAGTAGTTGTAATAGCGGCCATAGTATTGAGTGCGGTGGTCTCGGAAGCGTGAGAGGACCGTGCCAAGGATTTTGACGTTGTTGGTCTGCAACGTTCGGACCGCTTGCTGCACCGCCGGCTCGGGCGTCCGCCGCATTTCGATGACCAGGATCGCGCCGTCGCAATGCGGCGCCAGCAGGCCCACGTCCGCCACGGTCGTGATCGGCGGCGTGTCGACAAACGTGTAATCGAACGCCCCGCGAAACTGCTCGAGCGCCGACCGGAGCAGCGAGCCGCCCAGCAGGCTCAGGGTGACGCGTTCCGGCCGACTCATCCACATCGCGCTTTGGGCCGTCGCTACGGCCTGGTGCCGATTGGGCGCTCCGGCTGCCAACGCGAGGCGATGTGTACGCGCCCCGTAACCTGCTGACTGCGCAGATGCTCACGCTCCGCGATGGAACCCATTATCCCCTCAGTCTCGCGCGCGGTGTT
>JACZRH010000285.1 GCA_022574815.1 Planctomycetota bacterium
GCCCGCATGAAATTAACTAATGAGAACGATAAGGAATCATCGTTTGTCAGGCGATCGTAGAGCGCGTATCGATTGCGCCCGTGAGGCGTTCACGACGGGCGAGATACGGGTCCCGACGTAAACAAAAGGAAAGCGAACGATGACCATGAAGCTGCAAGCACTACCCCTGACCAGGTCCTGCGTCCCCGCCGCCGGTCACGCACAGGCGTATACGCCCGTGCCGACGCAGGGTTTCGCCGAACGCCTCATCGCCGACGCCGTCGCGTTCTTCGACCTGCTGATCGAATGGCAGGCGCGCGAGAACCAGCGCCGCCACCTGATGACGCTCGACGACCGGCTGCTCCGCGACATCGGCATCAGCCGGGTGGACGCCGAACGCGAGTTCGCAAAGCCCTTCTGGCGGGCGTGATGAATGGTCGACGGCCGGCGCGTCGCTGGCTCGATCCGAAATCATCCTTAATCCGAGCGCTGAATGTCCTCTATCGGATGAAGAGAGTCGTTTCCTCGAACAGTTTGGTCGCGAGCGCATCGGGCTCCGGCGCATAAGGGAGGCCTGTGCCCATGCAGGACGGACATGACTTTCCGAATCTAGAAAGCGGTTCATGGACGTTGACGCTCTCGCGGAAGCACGCCATCCGTGCGGCCGTCGGACTTGGCGCGATCATCCTGCTCATTTGGGCAGTGAGCTCATTCGGATCGTCGGATGGTAGCGGCGCCATCGAGCGTGTATTGGCCGAGGACAAAGCGGCCTACGTGCGTTGTGAACGCGCGATGCAGAACAGCACGAGGCCTTCGGAGGCACTTCGAGCCTCGTTGCCGACATGCGAGCTATCGACACAGGTCCATGTCCATCAGAATTCCGGGAGGCCTACTTACACCACTGCTACGCGTGGCAGGGAATGGAGCAGCAGTTGGCGAGCGAGCCCGAGGGCGTGATAGAGGGCTTGCTGTACGGCTTCCTCCGCGGACTATCGGGCCAACTGGATGGCGGTATCGGGGAAATCGACGCGGCTCGCCGCAAGTGCATGCAAGATATACAAGACACTTGGCGTAATGTCGAAGGCATCGCTGTTCGGTACGGCGCAAGGCTAAACCAGTAGACTTCGAGCGGTCCGATCGTTTCCTAGCGCCATGTGCCCGAGACAACCCGTTGCGGCCGCCCCTGACGAGGGTGCCACGGACAAGCCTTTCGGGGCTTGTCCGTGCTGCTGTGAGCGCTCTACGAATCACATCTTGAAGTGCCCCGTCCGGTTTGCGACGATGCGGCCGGAGCACTGCCGATGGCGGGCCCGGCCCGTTCGGTTCTGCGATGGCCACGGCGGGCAAGCGTCCATTTCGAACTTGACGTCGTCCAACTGGGCGTACCAGCGGGCGCTCGACCACGGCCGGTCGGCTGTGTGCTCAACGAGCCCCTGCCGAAATCTCAGGGCGCCATCGCCGGATCATACCGGCGATGCGATCCGAAAACACGGACAAACAGCGCTTGTCCGTGGCACGCCGGCCTCGTCACGGAACGAATACGTCAGATTCGTTGAGCTCTGAACTCAGCTGGCATAAACATTGGCGCACCTCCGCCGGCCTGACGGGGCTACGCATTCGCCGGCGGCATCAGGTAGCGCCACACAAAGATCGCCTCGCCACTCAACACGGATACCATCCAAAAAACCAAGAACGCCCAGGTCATCACGTTGTGGCGGCGAAACCAGCTTGGGCGCCCCATTTTCTCGTCCACCACGGCCAACAAATACAACACAATCAGCCCCGCGAACATCAGCAGTGAGAGAATGCCATGCGCCGCCAAAAAGAGCTTCATAGCTCCCGCGATGCTCGAATCGCTGTCGGCGTGCGCGGCGCGAATCGCCATGTAAACCACGTTGACGCAAAGCTCGAACGCCAACACGGCGCCGAGCAGCTTCCAGCGCAGCGCGCCGCCGCGCATGTTGCCGAGGATCGCGTACAAGACGATCACGGTGACGACGACCTCGGAGAGGGCGCTGAAAATCGAAAAGGCCGGAATGTCCATAGCAGGTTCCCTTAATGCTATTGTAAATGCGGGCGAAATCCCCAGGCGCCGTGAAAGCCGGCGATGACGACCGCTGCGACGCTGGTGGTCAGATGAATCAGCCACAGCGCCGAGCCGGACGACAACGGCCGGAATTGCCCGTAAACGCCCGTGGCCGCCGCGATGACCCACACAGCGAGCACGACATACCCGGACCAGCGCGAGACGCGCCGGCGCTTCATGCCCCAGACGCGCGGCAAATGCAAGAACAGGTACACGCCCGAGAATGCAATGGAAGTGTCGCCGCTCAGTTCGTGCAGCAGTCGCATCCCAGGCGCGACCACTCCCAAAGTGCTGGGATAACAATACACGAGCGTGCCGCTGAGGGTAGCGACGACGACACTCGCCGCGAGCCAGGCCAGTATGCGATGCTCTAGCGCCAAACGCCGCGGTGTGACGAAGACCGCTCCTGTCGCGACCGATTGACTCATCAGGCAGGTTTCCCTCGTTTGCGCCCTCAAAACCGCGAACCGGCGCCGGCCGGCGCCAGATCTTTGAGGACGGTCTCGTGATCGCGAAACTCGACCTGCAAATCGCGGTTCAGGAGCATGATACCACCCTTGTGCGGACCGTGAATCGGTCCGCCGGCGGTGCGCATCTCGAGCAGGTCGCGCAGATACATGCCGCGCGAATAGGCGTATTGCTGGGCGTCGTGAATCGGGTCTCCCGTCAGATCCATTCGGAAGTTCCAAAGGATGCGCCCGTCCAAAAAACCGAAGTGCTCGCGAAAGTACGAGCCCGTCAGGCTGGCTTGGCCGCCGTTGGGTTGATTGATCGACGCGGGGCGATAGGTGTAGCGGTAGTTGTTCGAAGCCCGCGGCCAGCCGTTGACTGCCGACGGGCAAGCGAAAATCCTCGGCTCCTCGGCCATGTGGCGCGGCATGAGTTGGTTCGGCAGCGACTCCCGCCAGCGCTGCCGATCGAACGGGTCGATTTGGTCATCCGGAATCCGGCCGGCCGGCTGACCGAAGAAATTGTTGGTCATCGGCGACCAGACATATGGCACGCGGCCGTTCCACTCCGTCCAGTATTGATAGATGCCGACGCCGATCTGCCGCAGGTTCGACGAACAGACGACCTGCTTGGCTCGATTACGTGCTTCGCCGAGTGCGGGCACGAGAATGGAGATCAGGAGCGCGATGATCGCGATGACCACCAGCAACTCTACAAGCGTGAAAGCCCTCTTGCGCATAGCGTCACCGATTTAAACGGGTTTCCTGATCACCCGGCGCGGAGCGCGGCGCAACCGCGCCGCGTCCCGCGCCGGGCCGGCTTGGAGGCCTACGGCCTGATCCGCCTGATGCTGATCGGCCTGACCGGAGTCGATTCCGCGCCCACGCCGAACAGGCCCCGCTGTGAGGCCGCAATGATCACGAGATCGTAGCTAAGCGTGTCTCCGTAAACCGGATCCAAACTGTTGTTGATGCCGAATCCCGCAGCCGACAGGTACACGAAGCGGCCGGCGGCCGGCGGCAGGTTGGGGACGACGACACCGTCGAGGTAGGCGCCGAGGTCGCCGCCGAAATCGAGCAGCGCCTCGCCGCCGTTCCCAGGCACCGTGAACATGTCACCTGGTGCGCCGTCGGCGATGGTCGCACTGCCGCCGAGCGGGTCGGCGATGTTGAACGAGTTTCCGACCTGCGAAGCATTCACTTCCGGCCAGCGCGTGGAGCCGAGGCCTTCGCCCGCCAAGGTGGGAAACCGACCGGTCAGCGGATCGCGTTCGACCAGCCAGCCGTCGAGCGCCCCGAGAAACTGAAAGGTCCCCAGCCACGCCCACGTGGAGGAATTCTGGCTGATGGTGTCCTCCCAGAACTCGAAGCCGAGGTCTTGAATCCGATACACGTCCGTCAAGGTGCCGCTCGATCCGTGAAAGGAAACCACCGAGCCGCGGCGCGTATCGATGCCGGGATTGATGGGGCCGCTTTGCTGGCCGGTCGGGCCGGTGCCGGCAATCGTAACCAGGATCGTCGCGATCTCCGGACCGATGCTCTGGCCACCCTCGTTGTTGCCCCCGATATCGGCGTTGCGCAAGAACACCGCTCCGGCGCCGAAGTCAAAATCGAGCTCGATAAAGCTGGCGGAGCCGGGAATCACGACCGGCGACTGGCCGATGACGGGAATGAGGCTGCGGCTCCCGTTGGTCAGATCCCCATCGAGATCCAGCAGCGGACCGCCGAGAAACTCGATACCCATGAACGGCAGGACGCCGGCGGGACCGATTGGAATCGACCCGCGGCGAAACTTCATGCTCAAAGCGCCGAACTCGTTGGGTTCGAACATCGGCGGCCCCCCGATACCCTGATAATCGATCATGGGTCCGACGTCGCTCGTGCCGGCGAGCCGGTCGCCGTCGAAGAACGTCCCGGGCACGCCGGGGCCGGGAATCGGTACCATGGTTCGCGCCGTACCAGGCTGCCGTTGGGCGTCGACACCCGTGAGCAGAACGAATTTCTCTCCCAACGCGGCGTTCACCAGCGCGACGGTGATGGTAACAGCAAGAAAAGTGCGATGTGTCATGAATCATTCCTCCAGGCGACGCGGCCGTTTCATCGCGGGCGCGGAGCGCTCGCGCGGCGCGCGCGGCAGGGGTTGAGGCAAGAGACTCTCAACAAGACCGTTTCGTTTAGATGGGAATCAGTGCGGGGGCGCGCGATTGACCGAGCAGGCTCGGGCCAGGAGGAGGAAACGCGGCGGCACCCAGGCATCGGCAAAAGTGCGCAGCAAACGGGCGATCGTGAATCGAAGGTGCCGGCGTTCGGCCCGTAGCCGCATGGCACCGAGGGCCCGCCGCAAGTGCCGGCCGAAAGACGCACCGCCGGCCAAGACGCCCGCAAACAGAGCGGCCTGTTGCGCCGTCGCGAGCGAAACGCCGCCGTGACCATCGCGACTGACGACGCCGGCGTGAAGGAGTGCGAAGCCGACCGCGAATGCGAGACGGCCACGCCGATCGGCGGGCGGCCGCAGCCAGCGTACATCGAGAACTTTGAGGGCAAAAAAGAGCTGCGTCAGTGTCAGCAACAAGGCCCGCAGCGGGTGTGGCTCGCCGGAAGCTCCGGCGTAGGCCCCCAGCGCCCCCAGCCACGCGGACGCGTGGCCGATCAGCATCACAGCCCACCCAATCCGCCGGATCAACGGATGCGTGGTGTGTTTTGCCCAGGTGACAATGTTCACGTCGTCATACCGAATGGACCGCCGCTACAGACCGCTTCGGCTCAGTCGGATGTAAGTATGCCACGCTCGCTTCGTGTGTCAAACGAAGTCGCGGAAAGCAGGTGTTCGATTCGCGGTGCCCTGGCCTCAGGTGACGTCCGCGTTGGCGACCGCGATCTCTTTCTTCCCTTCGTCGTCGGGCGGGGCGTCGCAGCCCTCGAAAACGAATTTCTTTGCGTCCTTATCATCCGGATCGGTTTCCACCTTCACGCGGATGAGGGCTTTGCCCTGATATTTGTTCCGCAGGATATCCTCGCTGAGCGGGTCCTCGATCATGCTCGAGATCGTCCGCCGCAGCGGCCGGGCGCCGAACTTCTCGTCGGTGCCCTTCTCCAGCAGGAACTCGCGGGCCGGCTCGGTCATTTCCAGCGCCAGGCCGCGCTCCTTGAGCCGCAGGTTTACCTTTTCCAGCTCGAGGTCGACGATCTTGGAGAGGTCGTCGTGCGTCAGCTTGTGGAATACGACCACCTCGTCGAGGCGGTTGATGAACTCGGGCCGGAAGGCGCGCTCCAACTCCTCGGTGAGCATCTCCTTCATCTTGATGTAGCTGACGTTTTCGTCGCGTTTTATGAAGCCGAACGGATCCTGGCTCATGATCCGGTCGGCGCCGATGTTGCTGGTCATGATCAGGATGGTGTTCTTGAAATCGACGTGCCGCCCGAAGGAGTCGGTCAGCCGCCCCTCCTCCATGATCTGGAGCAGCATGTTGAACACGTCCGGGTGCGCCTTCTCGATCTCGTCCAGCAGCACCACGCCGTACGGCCGACGCCGCACGCGCTCCGTGAGCTGCCCGCCTTCCTCGTAGCCGACGTACCCGGGCGGCGCGCCGATCAATCGGCTGACGTTGTGCT
>JACZRH010000286.1 GCA_022574815.1 Planctomycetota bacterium
CGTGGCCGGCCGCATAACAGAAATAACCATCGGAGGTCCAGAGGTGCTGCGACGCTCTCATGGAGGTCGATCCACCCGGCGCCGCGACCAGGCCGTCGTCGTTTGGAAGGAACTGTGCGCTCAGTCCGTTCGGCGCCACACGCGTCCGGGTCCGGACCTGTTTTCCACCGGCGTCGGTCGCAGACCAAACGAAATCCGCCGTACGGATCGCGCGGCGTGCATCTTCCATAGCCAACAGCGCGACCGGCCGTTTCCCAGTTTCCTGGCACGCCCAGACAAGGCTTGCCAGCAACAGGCACGAGCTCATGCGCATTCTCCGTCTTGATGAACCCTATTCAATTGCAGTAACAAACTATTGCCGATCCGCCTTCCACCTTCAGTAGGATACTCAAAAATCATCCTGCCACCTTTCTTTCTTACAGGAGCGTCTGTTCTCGGTTGCGGCCCCACGCACCTCACGAAGCGAGTTGATATTGCGCGGACGAACCATGAACGTCAAGAATGTTTTTGTTCTTCACGAGTTTTTGTCAGGGCAGGACGAGCGGCGTCGATCTACGTTCCACAGTGGAATCACGTAAGTGCTTTGCGCCCGGCGGCTTGCACGAATCATGACAGCGACGGGCACATCAACGGGGCCGACATAGATCCCTTCTTCACACGCCTCGGCAGCGGAATCTGCCCTTAGAATCGCCGGCTCGCGGCCTGCACCGGCAAACGGATCGGCTGCGCGCTCGAACGGGGAAACAATACGCCAAATCTCGCGCGACGAGTTCGCCGTTCGGCACGTGCGCGAAGTGAGTTCACACGCCGGACGGGGGGCCATTTGCCCTTTGCGCCGGGACCGCGATTTGCTAGGATGGTGAGCGTTGACGGTCGGATTGCCCGGGCCATCGGTCGATCGAGCCAAAGGCAATCCGAGGGCTTACCGGAGCGCATCTGGGGCGATCCGGAGACGCTGGGTCCCGCCGGGACTTTTCAAATCACCGGGCTGCAAACATAGAGCCGCAGGCAACCGCCCGTGCCGGACCGATCACGGGGATGGGGCCTTGGGGCGCATCGTGAGGAGCTGGACGGTAATGGCAACGTGGACAGATTCGCTCGGGAAGGCTGCAACCAGGGCACGCACGCCCATTTGTACCGCGAGCTTGATCGTCGTCGTCTGGGTCGCCGATGTTGTGGCGATCCGCCAAGCCGCGGCGCAGAACACGGATGCGCCCGCGGCGCTCGCGACGTTGCAGGCGCCGGCGAACACGACGGCACAACCCCCGGCGACCCGGATCGGATGGCGCAGCGGCGACGTGCAGACGGCCCCCATGGCCCCGGCCGACGCCGCTGGTGTGGTCGCCTCTGTCGCGCGGGCCGGTTCGCACCATCTCGTGGTCCAATTCAGCCGACCGCTCATCCCCGAGCAGCGCCGCACCCTGACGGAAGCGGGGCTGGTACTGTTGCGCTACATCGGAAACAACGCCTACTTCGCCGGTCTCTCCGCCGGCGGTCTTGATGGCAACGCGCTGGCCACGGTCCGGACGCTGGTGTACGCGTCGCCCATCGACTCGGCCTGGAAGCTGCACCCGACGCTCCTGGCCGGTGAAATCGTGCCCTGGTCGGTGGTGCCGCGGCGCATCACCACGGCCGATGGCCCGCGGTTTGACTACGCCGTCGGAGAAGACAACCCCAGGGTGGGGGCCTACGTCATGTTTCATCCCGACGTTGCGCTCGCGGACGGCGTTTTTCTGGCGCGGCTCTACGGCGCCACCATTCTCTCACGGCTCGAGAGCATCAACGCACTGGTCATCGAGCTGCCGTTCGAGAACATGTTTTCGCTCGCTGACGAGGATGCCGTCCAGTGGATCGAGCCGCCGTTGCCTCTCTTCCGTGAGTTGAACGACAGCAATCGTCAGCGCGTCGGCGCCAATATCGTGCAGGCGGCGCCCTACGATCTCGACGGCAGCGGCGTTACGGTCCTGGTCTACGACGGAGGCGTCGGCCGTTCGTCGCACGAAGACTTCGGCGGCCGGCACACCGCGCGGGACAACTCCGGCCAGAGCAATCACGCCACGCACACCGCCGGCACGGTCGGCGGCGACGGGGCGCGCAGCGGCGGGATGTTTCGCGGCATGGCGCCCGGCGTGACGATCGAGGCCTACGGTTTTCAGATGGAAGGCGGTTTGCGGCAGGGGTTTCTCTTCAGCGAACCCGGAGACCTGGAAGCCGACTACGATGAAGCGATCAACGTGTACGGAGCCGACATCGCCAACAATTCCATCGGCACCAACACCGCCGGCAATGGGTTTCCGTGCGAATGGGAGGGCAATTACGGGGTGACGTCGGCGCTGATCGACGCGATCGTGACCGGCAGCCTCGGCGCGCCGTTCCGCACGGTCTGGGCCAACGGAAACGAGCGCGGCGCCGCGCGCTGCGGGACGACGTATCACACCACGGCGCCGCCCGCCTGCGCCAAGAACCATATCACCGTCGGCGCTTTGAATTCGAACGACGACTCGGTCACCAGCTTCACGAGCTGGGGACCCGCCGATGACGGAAGGTTGAAACCCGACATTTCCGCCCCCGGCTGCGAGAGGGGCGGCGACGGCGGCGTTACGTCGTGTTCGAGCAACGGCAATTACACGGTCATGTGCGGCACGTCGATGTCCGCGCCGACCGTCTGCGGCCTCGGCGCGCTGCTCTTGCAGGACTTTCGCGCCCAGTTCCCGGCCAGCCCCGACCCGCGCTGCTCGACCGTCAAGGCGATTTTCGCCCACACCGCCGAAGACATCCAGGAACTCGGCCCCGATTACAAGACCGGCTACGGGTCGGTACGCATCGAGCCGGCGATCAACCTGCTCCGGGCGGGGAACTTTCTCGAGGCCGAGGTGGACCAGGGCGGTTCTTATTTCGTCATCGTCGTGGTCGACCCCAACGACACCGAGCTGAAGGTCACGCTGGCCTGGGACGACGTCCCCGCCGCGCCGAACGTCACCGACGCGCTGGTCAACGATCTCGATCTCCGGGTGTTCGACCTGAACGCGCGGCAGCACTTCCCTTGGACGCTCGATCCGGCCAATCCGTCGCAGCCGGCGGTGCGCACGCAGCCGGACCATGTAAACAACATCGTACAGGTGGTCATCGACGATCCGCCGCCAGGCGCCTACCGCGTGGAAGTTTTCGGATTCAACGTGCCGCAGGGCCCGCAGACATTCTCGCTCGCGGCGTCGCCGTCGGTTCGAACCTGCTCTTCGCAAGGCATCATCGCCCTGGATCGCCCCAAGTACGCCTGCTCGAGCGACGCCACGATCCAGGTTGTCGATTGCGATTTGAACCTCGATGATTTCGTCGTCGAGAGCGTCGCGGTCACGATCGAGTCCGATACTGAGCCGGCCGGCGAGACCGTCGTCCTGACCGAGACCGGGCCGGCCACCGCCGTGTTCATCGGCGGCATTCCGCTCATGCCCGCCGGCGGCGCCGGCGTGCTCGTCGTCACCGAAGGCGACCTCGTCACCGCTACGTACATCGACGCCGACAACGGCCAGGGCGGAATCAACGTCGCGGTCACGGCCTCGGCGCCGGTCGACTGCACCCCGCCGATCATCAGCAATGTGCAGGTGATCAACGTTCAGCCGCAGAGCGCGGTTGTGACGTTCGAGACCGACGAACTCGCGAGCGGCGCGATCCGTTACGGGCGCGAATGCGGCAATCTCGTCGTTCAAACCTCCGCCGCGGGGTTCAGCCTGACGCACTCGATCGCGCTGACCGATCTGATCGAAGGTACCGATTACTTCTTCGTGGTGGACGCGCGCGACGAAGCCTCCAACCTCGGCACCGACGACAACGGCGGGTCGTGCTATCGGTTCATGACCGTCGACGTCCCCAGCTACTTCACCGAACTCTTCGTCGACAACAACGACCTCAGCAACACCTCGATCCTGTTTGTGCCCGACGGTTCGGTCGACCGCTACGCGGCCTGTGCCGTGCCCATCGCGTCGCTGCCCACCGACCCGGCCGGCGGGAACGTGCTCGAGCTCGCCGACAATGCCACCGCCGCCATCGACATCGCCGGGCCGCTCGGTCTGCCGCTGTATGGCGTCACGCACTTTCGGCTGCACGTCGGGAGCAACGGCTATCTCACCTTCACCGGCGGCGACGTTTCGCGGACCGAGTCGATTCGGCGGCATTTCCAGCTCGTGCGCGTCTCGGCCCTGTTCGACGACCTGGATCCATCCGCCGGCGGGACCGTGAGCTGGAAGCAGTTTGCAAACCGCTTCGCGGTGACATGGGAAAACGTGCCCGAGGCCGGCACGACCAATTCGAACACGTTTCAGATCGAAATGTTCTTTGACGGGCGAATCCAAATGAGCTGGCTCGACCTGGACGCCATCGACGGGCTCGCCGGCCTCTCGGCGGGCGGCGGCATTCCGCCCGACTTCCTCGAGAGCGACCTGTCCGCGTCCGACTCCTGCGGCTTCGACCCGCGCGGCGACCTGAACTGCGACGGCGACCTGAACGGCGCCGACATCGACCCGTTCTTCCTGGCACTGGGCAATCCCGAACTCTATGCCCTGGTGTACCCCGGGTGCGACATCCTGCGCGGCGACATCAACGGCGACGGCGCGCTGAATGGCGCCGACATCGACGGCTTCTTCGCCTGCCTCGGCGCCGGCGGATGCCCGTAGCGCCCGCCCACCGCGGCGGACGTCTTTAGCGCCGGATGCCACTGGTGGCTTGTCCGCCCGTGAGGACCGCCGGGTGCCACTGCCTGCTCGTCCGCCAGTGGCAGGCAGGCATGCGGCCAGCCGTCCATCTGTTCCCGCCCACGAGTCAACACGGCCCTGTTTCCTCGCGCATCACCGCAGAAAATCGTGTACGTGCTGCGACAGTTCCGGAGTCCGCAGATAGCCGTAGGATTTGTGCGGATTCGACTTGGCGGGCTCGCTCTGCGGCTCCACGTAGTCGTTTCGAACCAAGTCATCCTGCGCCCGCACGCCATGCATGTTGGCCTGGTAGTCATCGCGCAGGTGAGTATCCAGGGCGACCGGGTCGCGGCGATCGGCAAAATTCATCCAGCTCTTCGTCACCACGCTCGGCGTGCGCACCGTTGGATCGTACCCACGCTCTTCGACGATATGGTGCTTCACGTGCGGCAGGCCGAGCGGCGCACCGATCGTCACAAAGTGTGCGATGCTCAGTTCGGGGTGGTCCTGCCCCAGGTCGCGCAAGACGTCATAGGCGATGATCGAGCCCATCGAGTGGGCGATGAGCATCACGTCGTCCTGCCGATGGTGCAGGATGACGGCCTTGAGCTCGTTGCGCAGCACCGTGCGGGCGAGTTCCAGCCTGCGTTGGCGGTTTTTGATTTTTCGATCGTCGTCATAATAAAAGGCCAAATCCTTGAGCATCTTGCCGAGAGCCCAGTCGGCCAGCGGGTCCCGCCCGACCGCCCGCCTCAAACCATCAATTCCGGCCCCGAGCCACCCGAGGACCTTGACGCGGACGTCGTCCACGACCGTGTCACGATAGGCCTTGAGATCCTTTGGATCGGCGGCGTAATACGGCTGGCGGTTGTAGAGCTGGTCGAACTCGAACCCCGATACAGTGTGCTGCGGATTGACGTGGAGCAGATCGGCCCAGTAGACCATGTCGTAAGTGAACCGCGGGTTGCCGACCGCGCAGTTGTGCTTGAGTCCTTCGCGAATGGACTTGCGCCACCAGCCCGTCAGCGTGTCCTTCTTGGGCTTGTTGGCCAGACCGTGAATTCCGATGATGACTTTGGCCATGCTCGTTCTCCTTATGCACTGCGACCGATCGGTTCACTCGGCGGATTTGAGGGTCATCACGTATTCCTCGCTAATATCAATCTTCAACTCGACCCAGAGCTGGTGGGCATTAGGCCATGAGATGGACCTGCCCTGTGTCAGAGGCTCCGCCGGATTAAAGATCGTGATCTGCCATGCCCGTGCTCCCCAAGATACCGACGTTTCAACTCTCCGGTTTCGTTTCGAGGCCCGAATGCGCCACTACGCTACAGTCTGGCCCCGTCCGGCACAATCAAGAAAACACCTGATTCCGGAAAGAAAATCCCCGATTTGGCGCTGGCCTGGATCGGGACCTCGCACGCAAGTGCGG
>JACZRH010000027.1 GCA_022574815.1 Planctomycetota bacterium
CCCGGTCATTTTTATTCCCAGCCGTTCTCCCAGGTCCTGGGAGAACTGATTTTGCGCCAAGTTGCCCCGGCCGTTGATCCCTTCGATAGCTTCGCACAGCCCGAAAAACTCATCACCGCTGGCCCTGTCCAGCATCTCCCGCCGGGCCTCAGGCAGGTGGCCGGGGTCCTCCAAGAACCTCCGGCGGTATGGATGGGCCGCTATTATGACGCCGTCGCGCTTCCGCACCGCGTCCACCAAGAAGTCCGGTTTGTGCAGTCCAAAGACGTAGCGCTCCAAACCAAAGACCAACACGTGTCCGTTGTCCGTGTTAATCTCGCATCCGGGCAGCACCAAAAAATCGTGTCTCCGGGCAAGATCCCGGACTTCCTCCGCCGGCCAGAAGAAATCGTGGTCGGTGAGGCAAATACCGTCTAAGTGTACTGATTTAGCTTTATCGATGACGTCGTCGACAGCAGCGAAACTGTCATCGGACTTGGGATAGCTATGGGTGTGGAGGTCAATTAACACTGATGTAGTTGTACACGGGACGGGAGCTGAATTCCGTAGATGGCCTGGTCATCATAGCCAAACTATCATAGCAAACTAGCTGCCCAGAGGGAAATGGGAAGGCCCGGCCGGTGAACCCGGCCGGGCCTGGGCGTTTCATGGATCAGGAGGCTGGAGACATTGGACTGAACTAGTAATGGAACGTCCCGTCTGAAGCGGAGCGCCGAGCTACCTGGGAATGATCAGACCTTCTTCCTCCAGGTGCTCCATTATCTGTTCGGCCCGCTGCTGTACGACCTTGATCGCATCCCCGACGCCGCCAATGTGCCGGACGCGGATCTCGTCGCCGCACAGCGCGACATCATTCTGGATCCGAACGATCCGGAAGTGATCGCAGAAGCGTGCAGGGCCGGCATCAGCGACGCGTGGCTCGACGCCTGCCGACGCTCGCCCGTCTATCGCATGGTCAAGGACTGGGAGATCGCGCTGCCGTTGCATCCAGAGTTCCGAACGCTCCCCAGCCTGTTCTACATCCCGCCCGAGAGCCCTGTGCGGACTGCGGTGGACAACGGCGTGGCCATGTCCATGATTAAGAGCAAGGGCGTGCTGCCACAACTCGACGAGTTCCGCATTCCCATCCGGTTCCTGGCCAACCTCATGTCCGCCGGTCACGAAGAGCCGGTCCAGAAAGCGCTGGTTCGACAGCTGGCCATCCGGGCGTTTCGAAGAGCCGAACGAGTCGACGGCGTCGTCGACACGGGCATCCTCGACGCGGTTGGTCTGACTCTGGAAGACGCCCGGGACATGCATCGGCTCCTCTCTTTGGCCCATTTCCACGAGCGTTTCGTCATCCCCACCACCCGGCGCGAACGGACCGCCAACGCGCCGTACATCGAGCGGGGATTCGCCGGCTTCCGCGAGATGACGCCGTCCTCCTCGCCACGGCGCAGAACGTCGTTCCATGGCGAATCGGCCGGAGTCGGGAGCTGACCTATGAACGCTCAGGAACTGGCAGCCACGTATCGCACGATCGCGGACTTGCTCGTCCATCCGGACGAGCGAGGCACCCGCCGTGCTGAAGCGGACCGCCTCGTCTCGCGGTCGGCGCCGGGGCCGGCGCAGGAATGCGTGCGCGCTTTCGTCGATAATCCCATGTCGTGGTCGTGCGACGAGTACGTCCGCGTGCTGGAGCTTGCGCCCATCTGCCCGCTGTATCTTGGAACGTATCTGTTCGACGAGCCGACGACGTGCCGCGGCATCGGCACCTCCGGACGAAACGCATACATGCTCGAATTGTCCGGGATCTATCGCCATTTCGGCTTCCGGCTGGGCGGGGGCGAACTGCCCGACTACATGCCCGCGATGATCGAGTTCTGCGGAATCAGTCTCGAAAAACGAGCGTCCGACGGCATCGGTCTCCGACGCCGATTCCTTGAACGCTTCGTCCTGCCCGCGCTTACACCGCTCGAAGAGTCGATGGACAAGTGCGGCAGCCCGTATGTATACCTTGTCCGGGCGATTCAATTCGCCGTGCAGGACGATCTCGACAGCATCGAAACAGGGCCGTCGTGGACGCCGCCTGTCGCGAACCGATATGAACACGGCGTGCGGTTGGCGGTGCTCTCGTCGCCCGGCGGCGACGCAGATGTCGCGGCCGTCGCATCAAGCAGAGAGGAAGGTCGGTGATGAGCGAGTTCCTCTGGGGCACATACCCCTACCTGTGTATCGTGCTCTTCTTCCTTGTGCCGATCATCCGGATGGCGACGCGGCCTTACTCGTGGAGTTCGCGGGCCAGCAGCCTCTTCAGCGCGCGACTGCTCGGCTTCGCGTCCTTGCCGCTGCACTGGGGGCTGGCCCTGCTGCTGGTCGGCCACCTGCTCGGGCTGTTCGGCGGCCTGCTCGGCTCGGAGCTGGCGATCGCCCTGTTCTACTGGATTGGATTGCTCGGCGGGTTCTTGCTGCTTGTGGGATCATCGATCGCGCTGTACCGGCGCTTCACCGTGCCGCAGGTGAGAGCGATGAGCCAGCGGGAAGACTTCGTCGTCCTCTACTTCCTCATCACCATCGTCGGGCTGGCGTTGTACCAGGTGATCGTGCATCGGACCTTCGGCGTCGCGTTCACCGCCTCGTCATGGGCGGCCAGCCTGTGGACTCTCTCGCCCCAGCCCGAACTGATGGCGTCGACGAGCCTGATTACGAAGCTCCATGTCTTCCTCGCGCTCACCTTCTTCGCGTACTTCCCCTTCACAAAGCTCGTGCATTTCTGGACCTATCCGGTCAATTACTTTGTCCGCCCGTATCAGTCGATGCGGACCAGCCGCTATCGGTTTCAACGCAGATGGGAGTTCACGCTCCGCAGCGACAAGTCCTGGCTCATCTACGGGATGGGCACGGTGGCGCTGCTCTTCCTGGTCGCGGGAATCATGCTGCCCAGCGGGGAGTCCGCCGCCGCCACGCTGAACGGGACTCGCACCGCGGGGCTCGCGAACGGCAAGCTGACGGGCCGCGGGTTGTACGTCAGCCAGTGCGCCAGGTGCCACGGCACGTCCGGGCGGGGCGACGGCGCCGGCGCAAAATCTCCGACATTCTCGACCCGGCCGCGGGATTTCGTGACCGCACACTACCACTTCGTCACCACCGAGAACGCCATCGCCTCGGACGACGACCTCTTCAGGGCGATCCGATCCGGGTTGCCGGGTTCGGGAATGCCGGCCTACACGGAATTGACCAACGAGCAGATCTGGTCGCTGGTCGCGGTGCTCAATGAGTTTCGCGAAGGCAGCGAGTCTCCCGGCCCAACCCTTGCGGTCGGCACACCGCCCCTGGCGACACCCGAGTCGATCGCCCGTGGGCGCACACTGTACGAGTCCTGCACCGGCTGTCACGGCCCGGAAGGGCGAGGCGACGGCGGCACGATCGCCTACGACTGGCGGGAACTGCCGATCAAGCCACGCAACCTCGCGGCGGGTGAACTCAAGATCGGCCGCACGCCGGAGCAACTCTACATGCGCATCGTGCTGGGAATACCCGGCGGTTACGGCGGCGCAAAGCTCATGCCCGACTTCTCCGTTCTGCCAGAGTCGGACAGATGGGCGCTCGTGCACTTCCTCGAGTCGGAGATTCTCCCCCCAGCCTCCGATGGGCCATGAAACAACCAACCATCGCCCTCATTGAACCTCGACTCAAAGACGGTGCGCCGCGCAGGAGTCGGCACGGCGCGCTCTGTACCGCCCAGGAAAGCAAAACGCAGTAGTCAACCATGCGGACACCTCCGCCACACGTGTGTGCCCGTTCTGACCAGCCTCGCCCCAACGGGTGAGCGCAGAGCATTCGCCGGCAGGAGCGACGATCTTGAACCGCGACACACATTCAACAGTCCCGCGCGGCGGATGGTGGATACTGACCATGAACACGTTCGCGTTCACGGTCTGTTTCGCCGCGTGGATGATGAACGGCGTGCTCGTTACATTCCTGGTCGACAACGGTGTGTTCGACTGGGGTCCCAAGGAGATGGGGTGGCTGATCGGCATCCCCGTTCTCACCGGGGCGTTGTTCCGGCTCCCGATGGGGCTGGCGACAGATCGCTGGGGCGGACGGATAGTCTTCGGAGTGCTCCTCCTCTGCGCCGCGGTGCCGATGTATCTCGTTGGCGAGTGCAACACCTACGGCCAGTTCGTTGTCGCCGGCATGGGCTTTGGGTTCGCCGGCACCAGTTTCGCCATCGGCATAGCCTACACATCGGTCTGGTTTCCGAGGTCGTTGCAGGGGACGGCGCTGGGAATCTTCGGCGCGGGCAACGCCGGCGCCGCGCTCACCAGCCTCGGCGCTCCTCGTGCTCTGCAGTGGCTCACCGACAACGGCAACAACATAGAGGGATGGCGCAACCTGCCGAGGATGTACGCCGTTCTGCTGGCCGTGACCGGGATCGTGTTTGTCCTGGTCACCAAGACGCGAGTGCCGGAGGGAAGTCGCCAGAAGACGCTCCGCCAGCGGTTGTCTCCCCTGAAGGATGTCCGCGTGTGGCGGTTCGGCGTGTACTACTTCTTCGTCTTCGGCGGATTCGTGGCGCTGGCGCAGTGGCTCGTGCCGTACTACGTGAACGCGTACGGCACAACAGTCGTGGTGGCGGGGATGCTCGCAGCCATTTTCAGCTTCCCCTCGGGCGTTATTCGCGCACTCGGAGGATGGATGTCCGATCGCTGGGGTGCGCGAAATGTGCTGTACTGGGTTTTCGGGATCTCGCTGGTCTGCTCGGGGCTCCTGATTGTGCCCCAGATGGATATCCACGCGCCGGGCAGTGGTGTGATGGCCCGATTCGCCGGCCGCAAGACGAACACAGATGGCGTGGCACGCCTTCCAACACCGCTGATTGCGATCGGTGCGAAACCGATCGCGTGGCCTACAGCTTCCGCAGAATGATCGAGGTGTTGTGCCCGCCGAATCCGAACGAATTGCTCATTGAGACGTTGGTGCGAGCGTCCCGGGCCGTGTTCGGGACGAAGTCGAGATCGCACTCCGGGTCGGCGTTGTCGAGGTTGATGGTCGGCGGCAACGTGTTGTGCTGCATGGCCTTGACGCACGTGATCGCCTCAATTCCGCCGCTGGCGCCGAGCAGGTGCCCAGTCGCGCTCTTGGTGCTGCTGATGGCGAGCTTCTTGGCCGCGGCCCCAAAAACTTTCTTGACCGCCCTGACTTCGGCGATGTCGCCGAGCGGAGTGCTGGTGCCGTGGGCGTTGATGTAATCGACCTCGTCCGGATTGATGCGGGCGTCAGCCAAGGCGAGCGACATGGCCCGCGCCGCGCCGCGGCCGAGGGGATCGGGCTGCACCAGGTCGCACGCGTCGGCCGTCGCTCCGTAGCCGATGACCTCGCACAGGATCGGGGCCCCGCGTGCACGGGCGTATTCGTATTCCTCGAACACCAGCACGCCGGCCCCCTCGCTCAAAACAAAACCATCGCGGTCCCTGTCAAAGGGCCGAGACGCGTGCTGCGGATCGTCATTGCGCGAGCTGAGCGCCTTCATCGCGGCGAACGCGGAGAGGCCCAGCGGCGACAGCGCGGCTTCGGTTCCGCCGGTCACGATGATATCGGCCGAGTCGCCGCGAATCGTGTTGAGCGCATCGCCCATGGCGTTGCCGGCCGAGGCGCATGCGGTGCTGACGGCAATGCTGATTGCTTGAAGTTTGAGCTCGATCGAGACGTGCCCGGACCCGGCGTTGGACATCAGCTTCGGGATCGTGAACGCCGATACGCGGCCGGGGCCCTTGTAGAGCAGGCGTTTGTACTGCTCTTCCAGCTCGCTGATGCCGCCGATACCGGTCCCGAGGATGACGCCCGCGCGCGTGGAGTCGAACTTCTCGCCGCGTAGGCCGGCTGCTTCAAACGCCATGATCGCAGCGGCGTATCCGAACTGCGAAAAGCGATCCATCCGCTTGGTCAAGCGGTGATCGATGAACGCTTTCGGCTCGAAATCATTGCACTCGCCGCCGAAACGCACGTCGAACTCGGACGCATCGAATCGGCGGATCACGCCGATGCCGGTCTTCCCGGCCAGCAGACCGTCCCACAGCGCGGTATCCGAGGGTCCCAGCGGGGTGACCGCACCGACCCCGGTGACCACGACGCGGCGTTGTGCCATTGGTTTCACCTGACCGCGGGCTATGGCGTGGCCGCTTTGTCCAAGTAATCCTTGATGTAATCGATGGCCTGGCCGACGGTCTGGATCTTCTCCGCTTCCTCGTCGGGGATGTTGAGTTCGAATTCCTCTTCGAACTCCATGACCAGTTCGACGGTGTCCAGCGAGTCGGCGTTGAGATCATTTACAAAGGATGTCTCACGCTTGACCTCGTCTTCCGCGACGCCCATTTGTTCGGCGACGATCTTCTTGACCTTGGCTTCAATTTCAGGGGCTTCAGGCAAGGGCCGTTCCTCCAAGTGGATCCTGGGTCATCACCCGAACCGGTCCGAATTCCATCGTCGCGACGACGCCTTCTTCGGCGTGTTCCCGCTTGTCCGTCGACCGGTCATGCGACAGTTGTCCAAATTGACGCCGCGCACAGCGCCACCGGGCGGCTGCCCGAACCGGGGCGAGCCGTGCGGATCATAATCGCCGCGGTCGCCGCTGCCAAGGGCATATTGCACTTCTCCGGCGGGGTGCTGGGGGGGTACATTTCGAGGGCTCCAGCGTGTCTCGCCGCGCGACTGACATCCGACCGGATCCGAATCCAAACCATTGGCAGGGCACGGCGCGGATCGTTCAGGAGGCCTGTCGATGCCGTTCATTGCGGTCGTTTCGGCCGGTCGGTCGATGTCGTTGCGGCGGCAGCGGGCATGTGAATCCCATGAATGGTAACGGGAATCTCGCGAAGCGACTCTCCCGCGAGCGCTTCGTGTCGTGGGGCGGCGGCCACGAAACGCCGCAGATCCTGGAAATCCCAGGATTCTCGCGCAACAGGCCGGCCCATTGCGTCGCGAACCGGGCAACCAAACGCATCGATCAGGGCACCGGCCGCGAAGCGATCGCACATGGCTTCCTTGCGACGGGGGTTGCGGCCGGCGGCCTTGACGAGGTAGTGGAACAGCTCGTGCAGATAGACGAACAATGCCAGTTGGTACGCGTCCGCGACGGTGATGAGGTGGGTCTCGCGCCACCAGTGCGTCGCGTTCGAGCGGGCCTTGGCCAAGTGCGTGCCCATCGCATACGGGTAACGATTGTGGCGCCCGAGATTCACGAAGATGCGCGCATCCCGGTAGTAGCAGGTGCCGGAGAAGTCCGCACCGCGGCTGTACCGCACGCGTACCGTCAGTTTGTCGTGCCGAAACGGGGCCGTAAACCGCAGCACGAGCCGCCGGAGCTGTTCACTGTCCAAGCTGGTGGAATTGCGAAAGTCCATCGGCACACGGTTCCGGTCTGGGTAACAAGGAGTTATCAGAACGCAAATGGGAATCGCGTGCAAGCGGCGGGGGGTATATCGGACGGGCCAGTAGTGGGTCAGTTTGCGTCAGAGCCGCCCTGTCCCCAGGGCGGACGCCGCGAGGCGCGGTGGCCCTGTCGAACTACCCAGTACCGACGGTCGGGGGTCGAAACTCGGGTGCGAGGCGTGGCGTCCGCCGGCCGGCCGGCCGGAATCGAAGGCGAGTTTGGCGATCGATTGTTGACCTGATAATTGTGTGCCGTTATACTGAATTGTGGATTTGCGCTGGGATGTGGGCGTTGCCACATCCCTCCTGGGTTGCTTAGGAAAATCGGCCGGCCGAGGTGGATCGCGCGTATGAGCACGCTGCCTCAGCGTGCGAGAGGCGCTTTCCCGCCCGACGCACCGACCCAAGTCACGAGAGAGGACAGTCTCATGCGAAGGATGCCCTTGCTTGCCATAGGATCGAGCATGGTGGGAATCTGCTGGTTGCTCGTTGTCGGAATGAAGGCCGATGACCAGGCCGGCGTCTCAGCCGCGATTCAAGGCACAACGCCACAGATTTCGGAACTCGCCGAGTTTACGGTGGAACGGCTGCAACTGCCGCAGGTCGGCCGCGCGCCGTTCGAGACCGCGGTCACGCTGAACGGCACGCCGATGACCTTGTCCCTGCGCCCGCACTCGGTGCGCTCCGCGGACTTTCAGTTGGTCGTTCAGGGAGCCGACGGAGAATTGCACGAAGAAATCGCGCCGCCTTCCACGACCTATCGCGGCGTCGTTAATGGTCTGCCGGGCAGCCAGGTCAGGGGATCGCTGTTCGAAGGTCAGTTTACGGCGATGGTCCGCGTGCCCGGCGAAGGCCTGTACAACATCCTGCCGCTCACGACTTTCGACGCCCAAGGCGATCCGGCCGATCACGTCATCGTCCACGAGGCGAACGTACTCATCGATCCGTATCGCTGCGGCGTGGATGACATCGAGCAGCCCAACCTGGGAATCGACGACGAGGCCCAAGGCGGCGGCGGCGGCATCGCCGGCACGGGGCTCAGGGTTTGCGATATCGCCTGCGACGCGGACGGTGAGTTCTATCAGCGCCGCGGCAGTTCGATCCCGACGGTGGTGCGTGACATCGAGAACGTGTTGAACGCGGTCGAGTCGATCTTCGAGCGCGACGTGGACATCACATACGAAGTGACCCATATCAATGTGTGGACCAACCCGGCCACCGACCCGTACTTCTCTACCAATGCCTCCACGATACTCAACGAATTCCGAAACTACTGGAGTGCCAACTTTCGCTCAGTGCAGCGCGACGTCGCGGAGCTCTTCACCGGCAAGAACATCATCGGCGGCACGATCGGTATCGCGTGGCTTTCGTCGGTATGCGACAATGTCGGTTCCGGCCGGGGATACAACGTGGTCGAGTCCCTCTTCACGTCGAGCCTGTCGTTCCGCGCCTGTCTCAGCGCTCACGAGCTCGGCCACAATTTTGCCGCCCTACACTGCGACGGGCGTTCCGGTTGCCGCATCATGTGCTCGGGGCTCGGCGGGTGCGGGGGCTGCGGCGGTTTCGGGCCGGACTCGATCCGAACGATTTCCGCGTTTCGCAACTCGCGCGGCTGTCTGGAGAATCTGGCCGATCCGCGGGAGCTGCCGTTCTTTGACGATTTCCCCAACATCGCGCGGAACAGCGCGAACTGGTCGTACAACAACGGCACAACCATCAACAGCAACGCGGTCGGCGAGCCCAGCGGCGCGCTCTCGCTGAATCTCAACGCCTCCGGATCGGCCGCGTTCCGGGACGACGACATCCGCAGCAACTTCATCCGTCTGGCCGGGGCGAGCAACGTGACGCTTTCGTATCACACGCAGCATCGCGGCGTGGAAAGCGGCGAGCAGCTCGTCGTCGATTACTGGAACAACAATCTGACATGGGTGGAAATCAACCGCATCTCTTCGAACGGAACGAACCAGAGCAGCTTCACGTTCTGGTCCCACAATCTCCCCGCCAGCGCGTTGCACGACGAGTTCCGGATCCGGTTCCGGCCGGAAGTCAATCAGACCGACGACAACTGGTACGTCGACGACGTCATGGTGGACGGCACGCCGCCGCTGCGGTTCGACGTCACCGTCGACGCCGGCCCGTTCGTCGGGTTCGTGCCGATCACGGTTTTCCCGCCCGACATCAACGGCAACAGCGACGGCATCACGGTGTTTGTGCGGCGTTACGACCCCGGCCGGCGCGTCACGCTGACCGCCCCGGCAACCACGTCCGGTGTCCCGTTCACGCGTTGGGAGCTGGACGGCGTGTCGGCCTCGGTGACCCAATCCGTCATTTTCGACGTTACGCAGGACGTCACGGCGACTGCCGTCTATCTGCCCAACGTGACCCTGACGGTTGACTCGTCACCCGATCCAAACGTGCTCATCTTCGTCTCGCCGCCCGACCGAAACGCCCAAGGCGATGGTTTCACGCCGTTCTCGCGCGTCTACGCGTTTCAGACGGAGGTGACCCTGCGGTCGCCGCCTTCCTGGAACAGTCTCAACTTCAGCCACTGGACCGTCGGCGGTGTGAACCAACCGGCCGGGCAGGAAGAGATCATGGTCGCCATGAACGGTAATCTCGCGACGGTTGCGAACTTCGGCGGCGGCGGCTGCGCCGGCTTCGTTTGCGGCGACGCAAACTGCGACGGCACGTTCAACGGCGGTGACATCGACGATTTCTTCGTCGCGCTCGGCGATCCGTCCGCCTGGATGGCGGCCCACCCGGGTTGCGACATGCTGTGTGTGGCGGATATCAACCGCGACGGGTCCGTGAACGGCGGCGACATTGACGAGTTCTTCATGGCGCTCAGCGTCGGGCATTGCCCGTAACACCCCGACGTGGAGCTTTTTCGCGATGACCCCGAGGCAGGCCGGCGAACCATGTTCGCCGGCCTGCTTGTTTTTTTTCCGGTCGCCGTCGGAGGGGTCGTGGGTCCGTTCGACAGAACCGCCGCATCCTCGTGGCGTCCGCCCTGGGGACCGGGCGGCTCTGACGCAGGCCGACCCACTACCGAAGAATGGACCCCCGTTGCCGATCCGCCCGGCGGGGCTCTATGATGAGGTGGGGCCTGCGCTGCGGGATGATCGGCCCGATTGGGACGCGCAATGCCGAATGACCGCGAACGCTTCGCGCCGGGCGAGTTGGCCGTGGTGCTCAGTCACTACGATCTGGGCGTCATTCACAGCGCCAAGGAATTCCCGCGCGGGTCGCGCAAGTCGCCAAAGCTACTGCTCCAGACGGCAGGCGGAAATTTCCTGTTGAAACGCCGCGCCAAGGGCCGTAGCGACCCCTACAAGGTCGCGTTCGCGCACGCCCTGCTCGGGCACCTGATCCGTCGCCGCTTTCCCGTACCGGAAATGATCGGGACCCGCGACGACAACAACTCGATCCTGCAACTCGACCGGGAAATCTACGAACTGTTCGAATTCGTCGACGGGGAAAGCTACAACCGATCGCTGGAGCACACGACCCACGCCGGAAAGACGCTGGCCGGCTACCACGACGCCGTCGCCGATTTCGAGACCGATTGGACGCCGCCGGCCGGCGTCTTTCACGACTCCCCCAGCGTGCGCCAGGGGCTCAACGCGATCCCGACCACCACCGCCTCCCACGATTCGGTTGTCGGACACGAGGCCGCGCTGCTCACCGCGACGCAGGAGCTGTACGAGCGCTACGACGAAGCCGCCGAGGCCGTTAACGCGCTGGGCTTCGCGCAATGGCCGGTCGCGATCATCCACGGCGACTGGCACCCCGGGAACATGCTCTTTCGCCGCAACAAGGTCGTGGCGGTGCTGGACTTCGATTCGGCCCGGCGCCTGCCGCGCGTGGTCGATCTGGCCAACGGGATGCTTCAGTTTTCGATTCTGCGCGGGCGGAGCGCGCCCTCGAAGTGGCCGGACTACTTTGATGAGACGCGCATGAGGCGGTTTCTCCTGGGCTACGGCGCGCGAATCCAGCTCGACGCCGATCAACGCCGGGCGATCCCGCACCTGATGATCGAATCGCTGATCGCCGAGTCGGTGGTCCCCATCGCGGCGACGGGGTCGTTCGGGCGGATGCCGGGGTACGGCGTGCTTCAGATGGTGCGTCGCAAGGTGCGCTGGCTGATGGATAACACAGCGCAGCTCGAACATTGGATCCTCGAATGACGGCCTCGGTGCGGCCTTGCGAGGGTTGGTTGAAACGAGCCGGCTGAACCGCGACGGCGATCGTCGCGGTACGGATGCGCTGCGGCCCTGTGGCCAGTGGCCGCCCTGATCGGGGCGCAGCGAGCAAGCGTGACCTTTTTTTCGGAGCACGCCGGCCGCACCCGGGTCCATCTCTCATGGGCGCGTGCCATTCGGTCTGCCGAGCTGTCCGCCCGGCGAGGAGACGTCATGCTGAAGTGGATCAAGGAAGTCGACCGCATCTTGCGCGGCGAAGCGACGCGGCCCTCGGCCCTGCAAGACGCGTCGATCCCGATTCCCGCGTTCGGCGTTACGGCGGTTGTCGTCGTGCTGGGGCTGATTTATGGGTTTTTCATGGGATGGTTCGCGCTGTTCAACCGCGATTCGCCCGAATACCAGCAGCTTCTCGCGAGCACCGTCAAGGTACCCGCCCTCTTTCTCCTGACGCTCATCGTCACGTTTCCATCGCTCTACGTCTTCAATGCCCTGGTCGGCTCGCGACTCACGCTGCGCGCGCTGCTGCGGCTCCTGACGGCGGCGATGGCGGTCATGCTCGCCGTGCTGGCCTCCTTCGGCCCCATCACGGCGTTCTTTTCCGTCAGCACCGAAAGCTACTCGTTCATGATCCTGCTCAACGTGGCCTTGTTCGCGGTGGCCGGGCTGCTGGGGCTCGGGTTCCTGCTGCAAACATTGCACCGGCTGAGCGTCGTCGGTCGCGCGCTGCCGCGCCCGCCTTTGCCCGGTGACCCACCTGCCACGGCAAACCCAGGGCCCTCGGACACAGCCGCGTCGGGCCACTCCGCTGCGGCGGACCCGGAGGGTGCGCTGGACCCGCTGGAGGGGCACGTGCTCGGGTCGCACGAGAAGACCGTGTTTCGGTTCTGGATCGTGATCTTCGCCCTGGTCGGAGGGCAGATGTCCTGGGTGTTGCGACCCTTCGTCGGCGATCCAAAACAACCGTTCGAGTGGTTCCGCGAGCGACAGTCGAATTTCTTTGAAGCGCTCTGGAACCACATCTCTTCGTTGTTCAGTTAGGTCCGCAATGGCCGGTTTCCTGCTCCAAGCCGAACGCGTGTTGCGAGCGTCGCCGGACGGCGCGGAACGCACAAGAACCGGTGCGCTGCGGCGTCTGCTCGTGTCGATGCTGATCGGCGGCATGCTGTACGGCGCCGTCATGGGAACGTTCGGCGGCTTCGGCGGCGACCGCCTCTGGCAGGTCGCCTTTTCGGCGTTGAAAGTGCCGCTGCTGCTGCTGGCAACCTGTGCGGTAAGCCTGCCGAGCTTTTTCGTGCTCAACTCGCTGTTCGGCGTGCGCTCGGACTTCTCCGAGGTCTTTCGGGCGTTGCTGGCGGCACAGGCGGGCCTGACGATCGTCCTCGCGGCGCTGGCGCCGTACACGGCGTTGTGGTACCTGTCGTTTTCTCATTACACCTCGGCCATTCTGTTCAACACACTGCTATTCGCGATTGCAAGCGTCGCGGCACAGTGGCTGCTGCGGCGGTACTACGCACCGCTGATCGCCCGGAATCCACGGCACCGGCTGCTCCAGCGAATGTGGCTGGTCATCTACGCCTTCGTCGGCATCCAGATGGGCTGGATCCTGCGGCCGTTCGTCGGCTCGCCGGACATGCCGGTGCAGTTCTTTCGCGACGAGACGTGGGGCAACGCGTACGTGATCGTCGCGCGGATGGTGTGGGAACTTCTCGCAAGCTGGCAGCCCTAAACCGACGAGGGGCGTGATTCGCGGCGCCTCGTTTGTCAAGCTTGCCTTTGGGTTATGAGTGCTGACGTCTGACGGCGCACGCGGCCGATACTCCAGTCAGCGCCCGGAATTGCGACATGCCGTAGAATCCGCCTTCATGAATCCGAGCTTTCGAGCACTGAGCACTCAGCTCGCTGAATTGGCGCGTGAGTACGACGCGAAACCCGCCTGGCCGGAAAAATCGATCCGTGCGATCGCCGACGCCGGTTGCTGGACCTGGGTCGTGCCGCGGCGCTGGGGCGGGGCGGGGCTGGGGAATGCCGAGCTGCTCGAGGCGTACGCGGCAATCGCCTCGGGGTGTTTGAACACCGCATTGATCCTGACGCAGCGCGACGGGGCGCTCGACCTCATCTTGCGCGGCGAGAACGACGAGCTCAAAGAGCGGCTCATTCCGGCCCATGTTCGCGGCGAGCGGATGACGTCGATCGGGATCTCGCAATTGACGACCTCGAAGGGCGGCGGAAAACCGAAGCTGCTCGCGACCCCGGATGGCGACGATTTCCTGCTGGACGGCGAGATGCCGTGGGTAACCGGGGCGATCAAGTGCGATGAGGTCGTGACCGGGGCCGTGCTGAGCGACGGGCCGCAGATCGTTGCGAGCGTCTCATGCGGCGCTCCGGGCGTGACCGTCGAGCCGCCGATGCGCTTCATGGCGTTGGATGCCTCCTGCACGAGCCGAATCCGGTGTGATCGCGTGCGCGTGCCGCCGAGCGACTTGGTGCGCCGGCCGTCCGCGGCGGGTCTGTCGATGCGCACGCCGGTCAAACCGCTGGTCGTTTCCTCGGTCGGGCTCGGGTTTGCCGAAGGTATTCATGAACGGCTGATCGAGCGCACGGACGGCGCCCCGGCCGAGTTGGGCGCTGTCGCCGCTCGCCTGGGCCGATCGCTCGATGAGCTGCGCAACGACCTGTTGGCGGCCGCGTCGCGGCTGGACGATCCGGATTACGAGCTGCCGGCCGCCCGGATTCGCATTCGCGTAAACGCGCTGCTCACCAAGCTCGCGATCGCGTTTCTGACGGTAAGCAAGGGCACCGGCTACGCGCGTTCGCACGACGCCGAGCGGCTGCTGCGGGAAGCGATGTTCTTCCACGTATGGTCGGCCCCGCCGGACGTGCAGGCTGGGACGCTGGCGAACCTGGTGGGGGAGGGTTGACAAGCGAGCGCGACGCGCCGCAGGATCTTGCGGCGCGGACACCTGACGCTTGCAAGCCGCTATGGCGGGCCTGGCACCGGAATGGAACGGTCCGCGGGAGATTCGTCGTGTTGTCACTGAGAACGGTCGTAAGAGCGATGCCCATTCGGCTTTTGGCGGTCCTGAGCTGTCTATCGATCGGCGGATGCGCCCTGCTGCCCGGGACCCATTTCGTCAACGGCGAAACACCCTATTACATCGAAGGGCCTCATCAGCAGGGACCGCCCGATGGCTTTCTGCCGATCGGCACGGAGGTGCGCGTCGAAAGCGAGCAGGGCAGCTACAGCCGTATCTGGACCAAGAGCGGGATTCACGCCTACGTCTGGAGCCCGGCCCTCAAGACGCGCGCAGAACGGCTCGAACAGGAAAAGCAATGAGCCCCTCCGTGCGCGAACCGGCGCCGCCGAATCAGAGCCCGAAGCGCTAGCGAGGGCTTAGCCTCTGCGGAATGTCAAGCCCCGGTGCTCCACTTTTCGTTCTTCCGACGACGTAGGGTTCGACTAATAGCGCGGGATTCGCTTGCGCCGCTAGGAAATGCCGGTCACGCTCGCTTGCGCCTCAGTGTCGGTTGGCTGCGGTGCGTCACGCCGTTCGCCGAGCAGGTCCGCAATGATCTCGCAAACCCGAGCGCTGGCCGACGTAGATTCCAGCGGCATGACCACCTCATCGATCTGCGAGACCATCAGACGGCGCCAACTCTCATCTTCCAACAGCTTCGCCGCCAGGCGCGCCACCGCGCTCCGGTCGGGCACCCGCGGCATGAACTCCGGCACCACCCGCCGGCCGGCGAGAATGTTCACCAGTGACAGGTGCGGCGTCGTGAGGATCCGGCGGCCGATCAGGCGATAGAGCCCGGACATGACCGTGCCGGCGTCGTACAAGACGACCATCGGCTTGCGGTAGAAGGCGACCTCCAGGGTGGCCGTGCCGGAAGCCACGAGCGCGAGATCGCACTCCGAGAGCAGGCTCGCGTTGTCGGCCACGACCAGCTCGGCGTCGAAGTCCGCGGCACCGAGGCGCTCGCGTATCTGAGCGGCGCGGTCTTCCGACACACAGGAGACCGCGGCTCGTAGCGGTCCTGTGGATTGCCTCATGCGGCGCAGCACGTCGAGCTGAATTGGCAGCATCTGATCGACAACGTGCCGCCGCGAGCCGGGCAAGACCGCGATCAGGGGGCCTTCGCCGGCGCGCAGCCGCTCGACCGTGGCCGCGTTCGGCGACGCGAGCTTCAGCGATTCAAACAGCGGGTGCCCCACGTAGTCGGCGAGGATGCCGCGCTCGCGGAAGTACTCCTGCTCAAACGGCAGGATGCAGGCGAGGCGGTCTACGTCGCGGGCAATCCGTTCGTTGCGCCCGGCCCGCGAGGCCCAGGTCTGCGGCGCGATGTAGTACAGGACGGGCAGACCCATCTTGCGGGCCCGCTTCGCGAAACGCAGGTGCAGCTCCGGCGAATCGAGTAACACCACCAAATCCGGCGGCTGCTCGCGCCACGACTGCTCGACCGTCGCTTGGGCCCGCAGCGCCCGGCCGATGACGGATGCCGTCCCCGCCAGCATGGCGGCGTGCGCCGTCAGGTCGGCGATCGTCTCGGCCCCCGCCGCCCGCATCCGCGGTCCGGTCAGCCCGTAGAAACGGCACCCTGGCAACCGCTCGGCGGCCTTGCGAATCAGCGCCGCGGCGTGAACGTCCGCCGAGTCCTCTGCGACGGAGATGAAAATGCGAGTCGGCATGTCCAACGCGCCGCGGCCGTTCACTGGAGTGCGACGAATTCGTCCACAGTCGGCCCCCCGTCACGCCTCGACGCCTCCGGCAACCGGCTCATGCGTCAACCTCAATAATCTCCTCCGAGATGGGCGGTGGAATCGGATCGCCGTTCTTCTTGAGGCTCGCCAGGTACGCGGTGATCGCGTCGGTGATGTTGATCTTCGCTTCTTCGCGCGAGTCGCCTTGGCTCCAGCAGCCGGGCAGGGTCGGGCAATGGGCGACGAACTTGCCGTCTTCGTCGGGTTCAATAACGACTCGAAAACGCATCGGCAACTCCTCGGACAGCGTGCAACCCCATTCTAAAGCACCGTGCGCGAATTCGCGACGCAATCAGAGCCCGACGCGCAAGCGAGGGATGCGGTGACGAATGCGCCCTATGGCCCTAACCCTCGCTAGCGCTTCGGGCTCTGATTACACCGCGCTAGCCGCCGCCGAGCTTGACCTCTTCGCCGCCGCGGGCGACGTTCTCCTTCGTAAACACGCGTGTCGGCAGCGTGACGCGCCGGTCCACTTTCTCGCCGGCCAGAATCTTCATCGCCAGGTCGAGCCCGACCTCTCCGGGCGTGGGGTACAGCAGCGTCGCCGTAAGCTCGCCGGACCTTACCCAGCGCAGGCCTTCGTTCGGCAGCGCGTCGATGCCGATGAACTTGAGCTCCTCATGCCGGCCGGCGGCCTTGGCGGCTTGGTAGGCGCCGTGGGCCATCGGGTCATTGTGCGCGTAGAGGAGGTCGATCTCGGGATTGGCCTTGAGGGCATCCTGCATGATCGAATGCGCCTTGTCTTTCTTCCAGTCCCCGTCCAGGCCGCCGATGAGCTTGATGCCCTGCTCCTTTTCGACGATCTCGTGAAACCCGTCGCGGCGCTCCTGAGCCGGCGTGGACGCGAGGCCGCCGCAGATTTCATAGATCACGCCTCGCGCCTTGCCGGGGCCGCCGAGCATGTCGATCGCCACCTTGCCGGCGGCGCGGCCGATGAGCTTGTTGTCGCCGCCGACGAAACAGGGGTAATCCTTATAGTTCACGTCGCGATCGAGCACGATCACGGGGATGCCGGCCTCGCTCGCCTCGCGCACGACGCCGGTCAGCCCGGCCGCCTCTTTCGGGCTGATCAGGATCGCATCGACGCCGCGGCGGATGAAGGAGCGCACCTGGGCCACTTGCAGCTCGGTGCGGTCGTCGGCGTCGAGGATGTCGAGCTGCACATTGGGGTACTTGGCGCGGGCGTGGGCTGCGAGCCGCTTGTTGAACTCGACCCGCCACGGCTCCTTCACCGTACACTGTGAGAATCCGATGACGAGCTTTTTTTCTTGCACCGAACCGGCACCATGGGCCGGCTTCGCTGCGAACGCAGATGCCGTATGGTCCGAAGACAGGAGCAGAGCGACCGACAGGAGTAGCAGGACACGTTTCATCAGGACCTCACCGATTCGACGATGTAACGTTTCAACGACGCAACAATTTGACGATCGAACGACCTAACCCATCAACCCTTCACCCGTCGACGCACCAGCGAGCGCACCATCCCCGCCACGTGCCCGCTTTGCAGCGCCGCGGCACCCACGATGATGACACCCTTGACGATATCCTGAATCTCACTGGAAACGCTCTTGAGTTGCAAGATGTTGGTCAGATAGCCGAAGATCATGACCCCGACCAGCGTCCCCACAATACCACCGCGCCCGCCCATCAGACTCGTGCCGCCGATGACCACCGCCGCGATGGCGTCGAGCTCCTTCATCTGCCCGGCGTCGGCCTTGCCCTGCTGGTACATCGCGCAGTACAGGACCGCCGCCAGCCCGGCCAGCAGCCCGCCGGCGGTGTAGACGAAGACCTTCACGCGATCGACCGGCACGCCGCAGAGCCGCGACGTCTCCTCGTTGCCGCCGACCGCATAGATGTAGCGGCCGAGCGGCAGCAGGCGCAGGACGAAGGCCGCCAATCCCCAACAGCCGAGCAGGAACAAGCCCGGGATCGGCAGCAGCTTCACGTCGCGGACCGCGCCGCTGCGCAGCGTCTCGGTGCCCACCGTGATGATGGGTTGTCCGAGTTGCTCGAACGACGCCGGAGCGCCGGGCAGGTCGGCTTCGGCCTTGTAGATCGCGTGAATCTGTCCGCCGTGCCCGGCGACGAACTTCGCCAGTCCGACGGCCGAGATCATCATCGCGAGCGTGACGATGAAGGGCTGCAAGCGTGTCTTGGCGATGATCAGCCCGCTGAGCAGGCCCATCATGCCGCCCACGGGCGGGACGACGAGAAGGACCGCCAGCGTGGAGAAGCCAGTGGGGATCGAGCGCGATACGAGTTGCAGAGCGAGGAGGGCGCCCGCCAGCGCGCCTATCGCTTTCAGAGCCGCGGGTTTCAACCCGCGCGGACGTCTGCGCGGGCTGAAACCCGCGGCTCTTATCGTGTCTCCAGTCGTGTCTCCGGTCGCGCCTCTGGTCGCGGTTCCGCGCGCGGACCCGGCAAGCCCGTCAATCACTTTCGACACGACCCAGTATCCGATCCCGCCCGCGAACAGAGTGACCGCCGAAAACATGATCAGGTGCGCTCGACCGACGGTTTCGAAATCGCCGGGGCGCTGCATGAGCAGCATCGCGCACACCACCGTACACAGCGACATGACGCTGCCGACCGACAGGTCGATGCCGGCGGTCAGAATGACGAGCGTCATGCCGACTGCCAGAATTCCGGTGACGGAGACGTACGACAGCACGTCGCGCTGATTGGCGATTCCGAGGAACACGTTGTCGCCGGCGGCATTGAGCGGACTTACCCACGCGCCGACGATGAACAGCGTTCCCAGCCCCGAGAAGAGCGTCGCGTATCGCAGCCAGCGGCCGCCTGTCCCCGTTCGTTTTGCCATGGCCGCCTGATGGTACCCGCTGCGGCCGGAACGGTCTCGGCGCGCTTCGCCTCATGCCTCGCGCGAGCATCCGGACCGCCCGGCCGCTCGCGGCGCATGGAACATGTACATCACGTCGAACTCAGGGCAAAAGAATCCGCCGAACAGGCCCTCGAACACGCTTTGAGGTGACAGGAGCTTGAAGCTGAAGCGCGGCGGCGGACTGGACGCGCCGAAAACAGCCTCTATCATGCCTGTTTCCTCTCGGGCGGCCCCGTCTTCGCGCGCGGCCACCCGCGAAGGGCGTAGGCGGATTTCCGCCACAACCACGGCAAGACAGGACCCCGATGGCCAAGATCGAAGACGCGCGAACCATCCTCGCCACCGACTGCGGATCGACCACCACCAAAGCGATCCTGATCGAAAAGAAAGACGGCGAATACCGCCTCATCGTCCGCGGCGAGGCGCCCACCACCGTCGAAAAACCCGCCGAGGACGTGACCCGCGGCGTGCTCAACGCGCTCGGCGAAATCGAGGACCTCACCAACCGCAAGTTCATCAAAGACGACGGCGTCTGGTTGCCGCGCGACGGCGAGAACGGCTGCGACGCCTACATAGGCACGAGCAGCGCCGGCGGCGGCTTGCAAATGATGGTCACCGGGGCTGTCAAACGCATGACCGCCGAATCCGCCGAACGGGCCGCCCTCGGCGCCGGCGCGATCGTCATGGACGCGCTCGCGATCGACGACGGCCGCCAAGCGCATCAGCGCATCGAACGCGTCCGGGCCATGCGGCCCGACATGATCCTGCTGTCCGGCGGGACCGACGGCGGAACGGTCAAGCACCCGGTCGAAATGGCCCAGATGGTCGCCGCCGCCGACCCCAAGCCGCGCTTCGGCATGGGCTTCAAGCTGCCCGTAATCTACGCGGGCAACAACAAGGCCCACGACGAGATCAGCCGTATTCTCGAGCACAAGGCCGCACTCTACATCACCGAAAACCTGCGCCCCACGCTCGAAGCCGAAAACCTGCAACCGGCCCGCACCAAAATCCACGACCTGTTCCTCGAACACGTCATGGCCCAGGCCCCCGGCTACAACAAGCTCATGACCTGGACCACCGTCCCGCTCATGCCCACGCCGGGCGCCGTCGGGCTGATTATGCAGCTCATCGCGCAGCGCGAGAAGATCCAGGTCGTCGGAGTGGACATCGGCGGCGCGACGACCGACATATTCAGCGTCTTCCGCTCCGATCAGGACGACCCGAACAGCGAAACCGTCTTCAACCGCACCGTCAGCGCCAACCTCGGCATGAGCTACAGCGTTTTTAACGTCGTCGCCGAGGCGGGATTCGAAAACGTCGTCCGCTGGGTCCCGCTCGAGGTTGACGAGAAGGACATCCGCAACCGCATTCGCAACAAGATGATCCGCCCCACGACGATTCCCCAGACCCTCGACGAGCTCATGATCGAGCAGGCCATCTCGCGCGAGGCCCTGCGGCTCGCCTTCATCCAGCACAAGTCCATGGCCGTCGGGCTCAAGGGCGTCCAGCAGCAACGTACCATCGGCGACACCTTCGAACAGGACGCCGGCGGCTCCAGCCTGGTCAACATGATGAACCTCAACATGCTGGTCGGCTCCGGCGGCGTGCTCTCCCATGCTCCGCGACGAAACCAGGCCGCGCTGATGATGATGGACGGCTTCGCGCCCGAAGGATTCACCGAGCTGACTGTAGACTCCATCTTCATGATGCCCCAACTCGGCGTGCTCAGCACCGTCAACGAACAGGCCGCGTTGCAAGTCTTCCACAAAGATTGCCTGATCCGCCTCGGCTGGTGCATCGCCCCGCGCGGCACAGCCAAGGACGGCGCGCCCTGCATGACAGTCGAATTCAAGTCGAATGGCCGCTCCTCGCGGCACGAGATCCGCGCCGGGCAGATCGAGCTCATCCCGCTGGAGCCCGGCCAGAAGGCCACACTAACGGTCGCCCCCGCCAAAGGTTTCGACGTCGGCGCCGGAAAAGGCAACACCGTCGAACGCGAAGTCACCGGCGGCGTGGTCGGACTCATTCTCGACGCCCGCGGCCGGCCGATCGTGCTGCCGGCCGACCGCGCGACGCGCGTCGGCAAGCTGAATGAATGGAACCACTCTCTGAACATGTATCCCGTCACATGACAGTTTCAGTTGCAGTAGGCCGCGGCGCACGCGTCGGATCCCGAGTTGCGAACTTCTTTGGCACGAATTTCATCCTTACGCGAAGCGGCGCAGGCTTGGAAATCGCGCTCGCGGCTCTACTCTGCATTAGCGCCGGACGGTCGTGAGTGATCCCTCTAATTACATTGGGGCTCCTGCTGGTGTTCATTCTGATGATCATCAAGGCGGCTTGACCGAGTGGAAGAGCGTTTCACGCGCACGTAAACGACTCCCTATTGCGGAGAGCCGTTGAACGTCATGCTGAGCGCGGCGAAGCATTTTGCCTCGGATTCAGCAAGATCCCTCGCTACGCTCGGGCTGACAATGCTTCGCGGGCCGCGCCTCCAGTAGCCACGCGAGGCCGTCTCACCGGCGCGATTTCTCTCGTCCGACAGATTCCCGGTCCGGGCGCAACCGCATCAGCAACAACATCGGCCAGCCCAAATACTTCGCCGCCCGCGGGGACCGGGCGGCGAGCTGCTCATCAACGGCGTGCTCGCTCAAATGGTCGAAGACCAGCCCCGCCCGGATGACCGCCATCACATAGTCCGCGATCTGGTTCGGAACACTGGCGGGCCGAACGTCACAGCCCGTGCGCGGATCCGTAAAATGCGCCTGGATCCCGCGCAGCATCATGGCCGGGTGCATCACCGAAACGAGCACGAACCCATCCGCCCGGCAAACGCGCCGGCATTCGCTCAAAAAACCGACCAAGTCCCGGATGTGGTCCAGCACCAGGCAGCAGAGCACGCGGTCGAAGTCGGCATCGCGCAGAGGAAGCGGCCGGGTCAGATCGTGGCCCACGAAGTGGACTCGCTCCCAGCCCGGCTTGTCTCGGGCCTGGCCGACCATGCCGTCGGAATAATCGAGCGCCGTGACGCTCGCGCCGGCGGTTGCCAGACGGAGAGCGTGTCGCCCGGTTCCGCAACCGAGGTCGGCCACACGAAGACCATCGACATCGCCGAGCAGCGGAACCAAACGCGCTTGCTCGAGTGCAATTAGCGCGTTGTCCTCCGTATCGTAGATTTCGGACCAGCGATCGTACCCGTCGCGCGTGGACAGCCGCTCGATTCTTTCGTCGGCATTCATTTCGTTTGCACTGATCCCGGAAGCGACGCCTAGGGAGACACTCGACGGATGCTCTTGGGCCGCGCCTCGACGCCCGGCACCAGCGGCTGAAGCACCGCGCCGCTCGTCGGTACAATCAGATCGACGATGACCGGCAGGTGGTCCGAGGCGATGACGCTCGTCGAGCCGGGAACGCCGAAGCCGAGCACCGCGGGCGGCAACGACGCTCGCGGCGTTCCCGCGGAATCGAACACGAAATACCGCCGCAGCGACGCGATGCTGTCCTGCCACGCGATGTAGTCCAGCTTGCTCGATCCGCGGGTGGCCCGGCTTCCGGTGAAGATGTGGAACGCGTTGTCGAGCGTGCTGTCCGAGCGGTCACGGTCGGTCCCGTCGCTGCCGCCGGTGATCTGGGCCGACGCGAGCCATTCCGCCGGCCCCCTGCGGCCGTTGCTCAGTTCATCTTCGTTCCAGTCGCCGGCGAGGACGACCGGCGTGTCGTCGTCAAGAATGTGGGTCGCGGGGGGGTTGTCGATGATCTTGTTGAAGGGATCCGGAATGCCGGTCCCCGCCCCGTTGTACCAGAAGTCGATGACGTAGGCCGTGTTCTGGCTGGCCGTCAATCGCTGGGCGCGGTCGCTCGAAGAGCCGCCGGCCTTGAGGTGGGCGTTGGCAATGACGAGGTCTCCGGCGTAAATCAGGTTCGGCAGGTCGATCTCGGCCAGTTGAAACCCGCGAATCCCGCCGTTGCCGCCGGGTGCATAGCGGTGGGGCGAGACGAACGGTATGTCGATGTAGTTGTCGCGCCCGTCGCCGTTCAGATCGCCGAACGGAAACCGGCTAAGGATGACGTTGCGGTTGAATCCGTCGTTGCGCAGGCTGACGAAGACGTAGGGTAGGTCATAGTCCGGGACGTATTTCTGCACCCAGGCGGTGACTTGCGGCTGGCCGGCGCGAAACGGATCCTGGCCGCCGTGGAAGAAAAGGTCGAACGTCGTTTCGAGGTCGACCACCGAATCCACGCCGCTGCCCGTGCCGTTGCCGGAATTGTCAGCCGTCTCTTGAAGAACCAGCACGTCAGGCTGCATGGCGGCGACGATGCGGGCCAGCGCCGTCCAGTTGTTGACGCCCTCCGACTTGAGATTGCTGGAGCAGATGCCGTCCTCCACGTTCCAGGTCATGATCCGCAAATCGTCGGCATTCGACTTGCCCCATTGGCCGCCGACCGGATCCCACTGGGCCCGCAGCGGTGCGGCCGAGAGCAGCCCCAGAACGAAGATACCAGTCCATCCAGCTTTCATGCGAGCAATCCTGACGAAAAGGCAGGCCGTTGAATGGAATTCAACGGCCCGCGCGTGAACTTCATCCGTTCCGCGAGGCGCGCCGCAATGGTCATTGCGGCGCGCGTCGAACGTTCGACTTACGGACACTTACCCAGTCCGAGGGCCACAAAGAACGGGTCGATGTCGCCGCCGTTGACAAAGCCGTCGTGGTTGATATCCGCCACACAGAGCAATTCGCAACCCGGATGCGCGGCCTGCCAGGCGACGGGATCTCCCAGGGCCTGGAAGAAGGGGTCGATGTCACCGCCGTTGAAGAGGCCGTCGCAACCCGCGTCGCCGCACAGGAAGCCGCTGCACACGTCCCCAGGGGCGACGGAACCGATGTAGAGCAGGACTTGGTAGGCCTCATCGGCGCCATTCGGGCAACCCTCAAACACGCCGTTGCCGTCGGAGTCGTACAGGATCCCCGCGCGCAGGATCATGCCGCCACTGTTGCGCGGATCTTCCGCCATGAGCGTGGACGGGTCTATGCCGGCATGAGCCGTCTGGCGGAGGTTATGGGAGAAGGGCGCGCCGGAATCGACCGAATTGCTGTCGGCGATCTGAAGGATGGTGATCATGTAATCCGTGTTGGAATTCGCGCCGTGAAACACGTCGCCGCTCTTGATCACGAGTTCCAGCTCGTACGAGAAATTCGCCGCATCGTAGACGGCTCGCAGCAGGGCGCCATGAAACGTCGAAGGTCCGCCGGCCGGATCGAACAGCTCGATCGCCGACAGGAACCAGACGTTTCCGCCCGCGTCGAACATCGGGGCCGAAACCGACGGGCCGGAGGGAGTGCCGCCGGTCACGTTGTCGAGCGTGACCATGCGGCCGATTATGGTGGCGGCCGCGTCGAAGATGGGTTTGCCGGTACCGCCGACGCCGGTGTCGCCTTGGTTGTAACCGGCCATGGTCCACTCGATCAGTCCGGAGTTGCAATTGAGGCGTGCCACCGGGATGAAGTTGACCGGCCAGTTCGACCCGCCGTCGATGGGATGGTCCGCCTGGGCCGACACCAGCACGTTGCCGGCCGGATCCACTACCAGCGCGATCTGCGAAACGCCGCCGGTGAACGCGGTCTGACTGTGGTAGTTGTCGAACTCGGGATTTCCGGGCTGATTCGTAAGGCCGGTAGTGGGGTCTGTGACGATGGGGGGCAGAATGGCCTCGATCACGCCGGTGACGTTGGCGGAGGCGTCGAGCCCGAAGATGCTGATGACCTTGGCCTCGCCGCCGGCGTCGCGGCCGAGGATCGCGCCGATGCCCATCGTGCTGGCCAGCGCGGCGCAGTTGTCCGACGTGTACGCCATCGCGCCGCGGTGGTCGGTCGCGACGGGTCCGATGTGCGACATGTCGCGAACGATCGATCCGGACGTATTGCCGCGAACGAACTGCCTCGCGAAGTTCGGCCCGATGTAGATCGGCGGCGAGCCGCCCACCGCCGGCGGGATCAGCGTCGGCACGGTGTGCGTGGTCGGCTCATTCAGCACGAGCTCCGTCGTGGCGTCAAACAGGCCGCCGGGGAAGTCGTCGCTGACGATGTTGAGCACGTTCGGGTCGCGACTGGCCAGCTCGACGCGGAAGATGTTGTTGTTGGCCGTGATCGGGGTCAGACCGCAGCCCAGGCCCGTCCCGAAACCGTCGGCCCGAAAGGCGACGTTGCCGGTCTCGTCGATCGAACCGACGCCGAACTGAGCGAGGTTGGCGGCGAAATTGCACCCGTTCACCGCGGCCATGACGCGGTGGACGTAAAGTCTCGTCGTGTCGGTGGTCTCGTAGTTCACCAAGGCCCCGATGATCCCATCAAAGAAATCGCCCGAATCGGTCGTCGCCTGTTCCTGCCCCACGACGCCGAACTGGTTGCCGGTCAGGTTACTGGCATCCACGAGCACGCCGGGATTGTTCAGACCCGGATCGTTGTTTACGCCGAATCCGGGGGCGTTCCAGAGCATGTAGCTCGGTGCGGCGAACGACACGCCGCTCATCTGCAGTCGGCTGAGGTTGTTCCCGCCGTTCAGCAGGCTGTTGTTGAAGGTGCTGTTGGTCTTATTGCTCTTGATCAGCGGCGCCAGCCCGAACTCGACGCCCTTGGACGTCAGGAACGGCACCAGGTCGACAATGTAGTTGTTGACCTGCTCGCTGCCGTGGGGGCCGCCGGCGTCGTCCCACGGTGAGACCGCATCGCCCGGCAGGCAGGTGCCCGCGTTGGAGACGCTGTCCTGCGCCCACGCGACGCCGCAGAGCAACGTCAAGGCGAAAAGGGTGGTTCCGGCTTGTTTCATGACTGCTCCTTTCCCGATAAGCGATTATTCTCTCTCGATTCGTGCTCTCGAAGCTCGACCTTTTCTTTTGCTCGCTAGGGCACCAAGGAACCACTCGGTGCGTTCGTCATGCCTTCGCTTGGCGTCCGCACTTTTGCTCCCTTGGGGTACCAGTATTCGATTCGGCGCGACTGCTGGTCGTCCATGCGCGCAACGTGGCCGTCCCAGAACATCGCGTTGATTCTGCCAGTGTTCGACTCGGCCGTGCCCGAGAACGCGCTACTGCCGCGCTGGCCATGTCGGTAGCTTAACACGAGATTG
>JACZRH010000028.1:0-15231 GCA_022574815.1 Planctomycetota bacterium
CACGGCCAGCCCGAAGTACTCGGCCAGACCCTCGTTCACCCAAGGCGGCACGTCGCGCCCCACGGCCGCGTCGATGAACTGGTGGAAGCCCTCGTGCTGCACCACGTGCCACGTCGCGGCGCCGCTCTTGGGGCCGGCCACCGCCATCAGCCGGTCCCCCGTGAACACGCCGACGCTACCCGGCATCCCGCCCTGGGCGTAATAGTCCTTGGCGCTCTTGAACAGAAAGAACGGAAGCCGGTGGCGGACCTGCCCGCCGAACTGCTTGGTGCGGCGGTTGTACTCTTCGGCCATGAGCGTGATCCGCTGGACGGCTTCAGCGACCGCGTCGGCGTCGAGGTCGGTGTGCAAGAGGTAATACTTGGTCTTGAACAATCGCAATTCGGACTGGGCCGGCGCGGGCCGCGAGCCCGCGGCGACCCCGGCCGCGATGACGACCAACGCGAACATGCGGGCCGCTGTTCGATCCGCTCCGATAGCTGCGTTCATGCGGAACCTCTCCACGGGCTTACCACCATTGTACGCGGCGGGGCAACCACCGGCGGCACCCAGCCCAGGCCGCGGCGTCCCGAGCTTACGTCATCTTCGCCTCGCAGACGCACGCCATCTGCCCACAGCCGGGGCAGCCCTCGGTGAACTTTCGAATCGCCTGCTCGAGATCCACGCCTTCCACGTTCGCCAGCGTCGTCAGCCACGCCAGCACGTCCGCGAATTCTTCTTCCTTGTTGTGCTGGTTGCCGCCGGCGATCGCCGACGCCAGCTCGCCGACCTCCTCGGTGAACCAGAGGAAGGACCGCGCGGCCCCGCGCTGGCGGTCGCGCCGCGAGTACATGGTCTCAATCAACTGCTGAAAGTCCCGAATCCTCACGATTCATCTCCCACTGAGCCGATTCGAACACGGCCGGAGCCGTCCGGCAGCGACTCTATCTCGGGCCACGCGGAGTGTAGGCTGGTCGGCACGCGGCGGGCAAGCTCGAAGGCGGCCCGCCGGGCTGTGCCGCGCACCTCTGGTGGCCCAAAGCGCGCACGACGAGCAAGGGCCGACAGCCACGATCCCGTCACGGAAGACGAGAAAATCGAAATTGCTGTCCGGACATGCACGGCGGGGTAGAATAGAGCATAGAAGGCGATCCATCCCTTTCAAAGCGGTGCCGCCATGAGCGATCCCGGCGCGACCGACCGCGCTGTCACGTCGAGCCATCGGCCGGGGGAAAACTGGCCCCGACTTTATGAGCACGCCGCGACGGCCTTGATGCGCGCATTGGCCGAACGTCGCGAGCTTGCGCCGGCCCGGGTCGCGGGTGTGGTCGCTCGGCACTTGCCGGCGCCGCTCGGTGCGTGGTTGCTCGGGCGACTTTCCGCGTTGGGCTGGCTCTCAGCCGCGACGCCGGTCCCCTTTGACGTGCTCGAATCCCCGGCGTGCCCGCCGGACATGCGCGGGGCGCGAAAAGAACTCGTTCGCCTGGCGCTCTTTGGAGCGGGCGGCCAGGGCCGGCCGTACGACGCGCGCCACCGCCAGGCGGCCTTCGCGCACCTGAGCGCGGAAGTACAGCGCGAGGCGCTCGACGCGAACACGCTCGCCGCCGCCGCCAATCGCGCCCTCAGCCACCCGGATGCGTGCGCCGACCCCGTCTTGGCCGGGATGTTGCGCGCGTTCGTGGCTGATCAGGAAGTACTGCTCGAGAGCACGATCGGCCGCAAGAAAACGGAGCCGGCGCCGATCTCCTACCTGAGGCACGCTTTCGAGAAAAACAAGCGGGCGATCACTCCGCTGCCCACGCGCGCCGAACTGCGCGACCGGTTTCAGCGGCTCGCGGCCGCGCTGGAGAAGCAGTACGCCCAATACGACGAAGAAGCAGCCCGGTCGGGTTTGGAGCGGATGAGGGAGTTGCAGCGCTCCTATCCGGTCCACATCGGGCCCGAAAGACTCACGGCCGCCGAGAAGATGTACGCCAATCTCGTCAAGCGCCGCGCCGGTTTTCTGAAACTAATCGACGCGCTGGTCGAAAAAGCCTGCGGTGCCGCTCGGGCCGAGGACCACAAGACCACGGCCTGGCTGACGCGCCGCATCTGGGCGATCCACGCGCTGTTTCCCATCTTACTGCCGGAAGAAGCGGCCCGAGTGCACCGGGACCGGATTGCGCGGATCAGCGAGGAGCACGAACAGCGCGAAAGCGCGCGGGATCTCCGGCTGCGCGAGCACGCCGTCGCCGTCGAAATCAAAAAGCTGGCCGCGATCATCCACCACTTCCACGAAGTGACTGAAGGGATGAAGCCGGACGACCCGGAATACAGCGCCGCCGAACAGAGCTATCGCGCCGCCGTCCAGGCCGTCCGATCGCACGACAACGAGTGGCTGACCGGATTGATGCTCGAACTGGAAACGCTGCTCGAGGAAGTGCATGATGCCTCAGGCCGCGCCGAGGCCCACGTCGAGCGCTTCCTAGCGAGCGTCCGCTCCGCTTTGGTGCATATGCGGCAGGAAATCCACGCGATTCACGCCGAGCGCCCCGACCGGAGCCGGCACGGGAAGTGATCGGGTCGGGCGGCGAGGTCCGCGTCGTCGTTGGCCGGCGCGGCCGCTTTTTTTGTGAGCAGGCCGCTATTGCGTGCGGTTCGCAAAAACATCACAATTCCACAAGTATGATTCAGCCGGCCTCGCAGCCTTCGAGCGTGACCGACGTGGACCGGGCGTTCGTCGCGGATCCGCAAGCCGTACCCGCGGCGCGGAAGCTCCCGCCAAAGGTGAATAACCGAGTGGGGTGGTACGCGCGGGCCAAGTTCGGTCTGGTGCGCTGGTTCTTGTGGGCCTGGGTCCGCACCTTCAGCCTGCGCGGGCTCTATCTGTTCGGGCGTTTCTTCGGCACGCTCGAATACCTGATCAACTTCAAACGTCGCGCGCGTTACCGGCGCGAGCTGAGGAGCATCTTTCCCGAGGGCATCCAGCGTTCGCGCGAGAAGAGCATTATCCTCTCGTACTTCCGACGCACGCGCTGCGACAAGCTCTACTACCTGATCTTCGACCGGTTGCCGCGCGAAAAGATCATGCGGCGCATTCGCTTTCACGGCCGGGAGTACCTCGACCAGGCCCTGGCCCGTGGTCGCGGCGTCTACGTGATGCTCAGCCACAACGGGTCGCACCACGTCGCCGGCCTGCTGATGGCGTTGCTGGGCTACAAGTGTGCCGGCATCCGCGACCGCAGCGAAGGCGACATCCGCCGTTACGTGCAGGAACTTTATGCCAAGACTTTTCCCGAGTTCGCCGCGATCCGCCTGTTGTACGCCGACAGCTTTCCGCGCGACATCTACCGCTGTTTTCGCGAGAACCGCGTACTGGGCAGCGCGCTCGACATCGGCCGCGTCCGCGGGCTGGCACTGAAAACCTGCCCCGTGCGAATCTTCGGCGAGACGCGCGAGTTCCTCACGGGCACGCTTCAAGTCGCGCTGCGCTGCCGAACACCCATTCTGCAGGGCTTCGTTGTCTCCCGGCCCAACTTCTACGTCCGCCTGATCGTGCGGCCCCCGCTGCACGTCCCGGACGAAGACGATACCACGGGCGACGATCCGCAAACCGTCGCGGAGCTCATGCAGCGTTACGCCGACGGCATCGAGGCCCACGTGCGCGGGCATCCCGACCACCTGAGCCGCGGTTGAGCACCGTCTGCCCGCGCGAACGGGTTTGGGAATGGCCCTGCTCCCTGATCTGAGGTTCGCGCACCTTGCGGTAGGCGGGGGTGTCGAAGCGTGCCCTGGTAGCGAAATCGACGCTATTCCCGGATACAATCCCAAGGATTCGGAACGACGGACAGGAGGTCTGATGAAGATGGATGCATTATCGACTAGCGACATTCGCGATCACGTTCTAACATTCGGCATCGACGCCTATCCGCCGATCGAATTGTCGCAGACGAGAACGCGGCTCAACATGTTCTACGAAGAAGCGCGAAGTCAAAAAGGCGATCTGTTCGATCAGCTCGTGACCGGGGAGTCGGTGTTTCGCATATCAAAGACGTTCGGTCAGCGAACCATCGACACCTTCGTGCTCACTGCAAGGGGGCCGGTGTTCACTTTGCCGCTTCAGTGCTTCCCGGATGGCGCGTTTCTGATGGACGCCGAGTCGGCCTTGGACTCTTTCCGTACGCTGCGATCGTTGTTCTTTTCGACGGTGGCACCCGATGGAAAAATCATGCGAATGGGAATGGTCCGCAAACTGTTCTTTGAGACCGGTTCGGAGCCGTCACTCAATCTTATAACGGCGCACGAGAGCTTTGCGAATGCGGGGGCAATCGGCGCTCAGTGCGTTACGACTTTTCGTGATGCTAAATGCAACATCGGCATAACGTTAGTGGCCGGGCAGATGCAAAAAACCGTAAGGACGCCCATAGTCCCGCCGCAGACGGAGCACGCCCAATTCGGCCTCCACGTACAACTGGACGTGAATAATGCCGAAATCCGGCCGCAGTCTGAGACCGATATAGAAGAAGTGCTCACGAGGGGGGCTGGATTATGGCCGGACAAGTTGCTAGGATTCGTGAACGAGAGGAGGCCGTCGTGATCGGCGTGGTTTGCGAGCGAACAAGCGGAAACGCGTCCGTTGCAGCGATTGATGAGTATGATCGCATCGGGCACGAGACCGGCTTTGTTACTCACGATTCGGGCACGAACATCGGGGATGCGCAGATCAATCCTGCGCCGGCAAGTCACCCGCCCGTTGACGTTGATGCTGTATTTGATCAACTCGTCGACGAGTACGACGACGTCTTTAGGCAGCTAGCCGACTAGAACGTTGAACTTCGTCTACGTACGCGAAGCGCAAGTCCGCACGCTCCACAGACGGTTTATCGTGCGCTACGGCGGCGCGCCAGGGATTCGCGACGAGGGGGCACTCGAATCTGCCTTGGCCCAACCCAAGATGGCCGTCTTCGGTTGTGAACGCTTCCAGACACTCGCGGACAAGACCGCGGCCTATTGCTATTTCCTCGTTCGGAATCACGCGTTCATCGACGGCAATAGGAGGCTCGGGGTCGCCGTAGCCGAGCTGTTCCTCCGAGCCAACGGCGTGATCGTGAAATACGAGTCACATGATGCTTTGCGAGATACGATGCTCGCCGTGGCGGCCGGCGAGATTGGATTGGAAGAGCTGTCAGAATTCTACGGTAGGGCGATCGGCGGCGGGGCGAACTGAATCTGCAATCGATGCACGTCGGTGGCGCAAACAACCTAGGCACATAGATGATTGCGCCAAGAGGCGGGCGGGTGAGCCGGTTGCGCTGTCAGTTCATCGGGTCATTGTTCGCGCGTCGTGAGCGCGGTCGGGGCGGTTTGGCGGTCGGCAATGGCGGCGGCGGCTTGAAGACGTGAGTTGCCGTTGGGGCGCAGTCCGGTTGGTGCGCCGGCCACTGATCGAATGCGTGCGGTGGGATGGCAGCCGGGATGGTTTTTGTGCCACTGCTCTCGTCCCATGTTTGACTATCCCTCGCCGCCTGACGAACGAACCTTTTCGAGCCGCTCGGAGCCACTTGCCAATCGCTCGGGCCGCGGCTATCTTCTGGCCCGTCGACGATCTTCGTTGATCGCTCCTGTTCCCGAGGTTTCGCCGGCCACGTGGGTCGGTGTGTTCTACTGAACGGGACGGGTCATTGAGGTTCGCGTAAGGAATCCGACGCGGCGCGGCGCGGAACGTGGGTGCGCGCGAGTGGTTGTCGGGGACGGTCAATCATGCCATCGCGTCAGCTTGCCGCCCACGCGGCAGGAGCGAAGGCGTTGCCGCCGGCCGGTGGCAGTCAGGAGAGTACCATCACAACTGCCATGACCGATGTATTGACCGATGCAAAGACCGTCGCAAAGACCGACGCAAAGACCGTCGCAAAGACCGACGCAAAGACCGATGTAATGACCGATGCCGAATGTAGGGCAGTGCTGAATCCGCCCGATACGTTGGCGAACCGTGTGACGACGTTCATTGGCGTGGTCGGGCCTTTCATCGGCCTGCTGGCCGCCATGTACGCCCTGTGGGGCTGGGCCTTTTCGCCGGTCTATCTGGTCCTGCTGATCGTCATGTACCTCGCCAGCGGGCTGGGAATTACGATCGGCTATCACCGCCTCTTCACGCACCGGGCGTTTAAGACCTCTCGCACGGTCGAATTCGTGCTTGGCGTGCTCGGCTCGATGGCGGTCGAGGGACCGCTGCTACGCTGGGTCGCGACGCATCGCTGTCACCATCGGCACAGTGACGAACGGGACGATCCGCATAGTCCTAATCACTTCGGCGGCGGTGTTTTCGGCGTGATTTCCGGTTGGTGGCACGCGCACATGGGTTGGATCTTCATCGCGAAAACCATCGACTTGACCCCCTTCGTGCCCGATCTGCGTGCGGACAAGCTGCTGCGGACCGTGAGCCGGCTCTTTCCCGTCTGGGTGCTGCTCGGATTTCTCATTCCCGCCGTTCTCGGCGGGGTCATCACTCTATCGTGGACGGGTGCGCTGCTTGGTTTTCTGTGGGGCGGAGTGGTGCGCGTTTTCATCGTTCACCACGCGACCTGGAGCATCAATTCCGTCTGTCACTTGTGGGGGCAGCGTCCGTTCGAGAGCCGCGACGAGAGTCGAAACAACTTCCTTTGCGGCGTGCTCGCTTTTGGCGAAGGCTGGCACAACAACCACCACGCCTTTCCCAGCTCGGCCCGCCACGGCCTGCGCTGGTGGGAATTCGATATGAGCTACACCGTCATTCGCGGCATGGAACTCGTCGGGATCGCCTGGCGTGTCCGCCGGCCGACCCTCGCACGGATCGCCGCCAGGCGCGCGCGTTGACGGAGATCAGGGACGCGGTCACGTCGGCGGCCGCGCGGCTTGCGCAGAGATCGCGAGCGGGCGGGCCAACCCTTCGTGCGTGAGAACAGTGCAACCAGTCGGCCATTGTCCCGGCGGGCTGGATGAATGCGGGCTGAATGGCTACAATCTGCCCCAAAATCGCCTTGAGGCCGACGACGGATCCCCGCTGCCGGCCGTGGGCGGTGCGTGGCCGGACCGAAACCTCTTCGCGGGAGGTGACGACGGAGCGCGGGAATCTGGCGTGAAGTTTGTATTGGTCGACCGAATTTGCGAATTGCACACGGGCCGGCGCATCGTCGCGCAAAAGGCCCTTTCGCTGGCCGAAGAATACCTCGCGGACCATTTCCCGACGTTCCCCGTGATGCCGGGCGTGCTGATGTTGGAGGCCATGGTCCAGACCTCGGCTTGGCTGGTTCGCGACGGGCTCGACTTCACGCCGAGCTTGGTGGTGCTCAAGGAAGCGCGAAACGTGACCTTCAAGAGCTTCGTCGCCCCCGGGCAGGTTCTGACGATCGAGGCCGATTGCAAGGAATTGACGCCCGAGCAGAGCGTTTTTTCGGCGCGCGGGCATATCGACGGCCGGGAGATCGTCCGCGGAAACCGCCTGATTCTGCGGCATCTGAACTTGGCCGACACGAACCCGGCGTTGGCCGGAATCGACGAGAAACTGCGCCACGAGATGCGCGCCCGGTTCAGCGTGCTGTGGGCCGCGCCGGCGGGCGGCGCGACGGCGAGTTCGTAACCCGGTGGACCAAGGGCGCGATCGACGAGTGGAGGAAGGCCTAGATGGCGACGATTGCCAGGGATGAAATCTTCGCGAAAGTGCAACAAACGCTGGTCGATGCCTTGAGCGTCGACGACGACGAAGTCACTGAGAGCGCCACCCTCACGGGCGACCTCGGTGCCGAATCGATCGACTTTCTGGATATCGTGTTCCGGCTCGAGAAGGCCTTCGGGATCAAGATCCCGCAGGACGAGCTCATGCCGCGCGATGTCCTCGAAAACCCCAAATACGTCGTGAACAAGAGACTGAACGAGCCCGGCCTGGCGGCCCTCAAGTCCAGCATGCCGCACGCCGACCTGAGCGAGTTCGAGAAAGACCCGGACATCGACAAGTTCTCCGACGTGTTCACCGTCGCCACGATCGTCAATTTCGTCGATGCCAAGCTGGCCCGACAGGCCTGAGGTTCCCTTGCGGTGGATATGGTTTGATCGGTTTGAGCAGTTCGAATCCGGCCGCCGCGCGGTGGCCGTCAAGAACGTAACGCTCGCCGAGGACTACCTGCACGACCATTTCCCCGGTTTTCCCATCATGCCGCAGAGTCTCATGATCGAAGGCATGGCCCAGACCGCCGGCATCCTGGTCGGCGAGGCCCGGCAGTTTACGGAAAAAGTCATCCTCGCCAAGATCCGCCGCGCCGTGTTTCACACGCTGGTGCGGCCCGGGCAACAGATCCGTTTCGAGGCCGAAATCGAGCACCTCGACGAGGCCGCCGCCCTGACCTGCGGCAAGATCACCTGCGAGGGCGAACTCGTCGGAGAGGTCGACCTGGCCTTCGCCCACATCGACCAGAACATGAGCGGGCTCGATTTCCCCGAGGAGAACTTCGTCTTCACCGAAGAATTTATGTCACTATTGAAAACGTTCCGCGAGCACGGTGCGGAAAAGGTGCGGCTATGAGCGAGCGCCGCGTCGTCATCACCGGGCTCGGACCCGTCTCGCCGATCGGCTGCGGCGCGAGCGAGTTCTGGACCGCGCTGCTCGAAGGCCGCAACGGCATCCGCACGATCCAGGCCTTCGACCCCGCGCGCTTCGGGTCCCGGATCGGCGGCGAGATCGCGGGCATCAAGGCCAGGGATTTCGTTCCTAAGAGCTACCGCAAGGCCGGCAAAATCATGGCACGCGACATCGTCCTGGCCGTCGCCGCCGCCCACTACGCCGTCACCGACGCCGGGTTGCACACGCGCTGCATCATCGAGCGCGGCGAGGCCGAAGGCGAGCCGAACCTGGACGTCACTCGTTTCGGAGCCAACATCGGCGCCGCCGCCATCTGCGCCGACCTGAGCGAGCTCTCCGAGGCCCTCGCCAGCGCGACCGAAGACGGGCGTTTCAGCCTGCGGCGCTGGGGCCGCGAGGGCATGGGCAACCTCACGCCGCTCTGGCTGCTGAAGTTCCTACCCAACATGCTCGCCTGCCACGTCACGATCGTTCACGACGCCCAGGGGCCCAGCAACACCATCACCTGCGGCGAGGCCAGCAGCCATCTCGCGATCGGCGAGGCGTACCGCTCGATCCAGCGCGGGACGGCGGACGTGTGCATCTGCGGCGGGGCCGAGAGCAAGGCCAACCCGATGGCGCTGATCCGCCAGGAACTCGCGCAGCGGCTCAGTGTTCGCAACGACGCGCCCCAAAGCGCGTGCCGCCCGTTCGGCGCGGGCCGCGACGGCACCGTGATCTCCGAAGGCGGCGGCCTGGTGGTCCTGGAAGCGCTGGAACACGCTACTGCCCGTGGCGTGCGGATCTACGCCGAGCTAGTCGGCTTCGGCGCCAGCAACGACGCGTACGCACCGAGCCAATTCGACCCGCAGGGCCGCGGGATCGCGCTGGCCATGAACAAGGCCCTCGCCGACGCGGGAACGAATGCGGATGCAATCGACTTGGTCGCGCCCTTCGGGTGCGGCATCCCCGCCCGCGACCTCGCCGAAGCCAAGGCGATTCGCGCCGTCCTCGCCGATCGGGCCGCGGAAGTGCCCGTCCTGGCGATCAAGGGCGGGCTCGGCAACAACGGCGCCGGCAGCGGCGCGATCGACTTCATCGCCGCCGTGCTCGCCATGCACAACGCGACGCTTCCGCCCACGGTCAACGGCGAGTCGGTCGATCCTGATTGCGGCGTCACGCTGTCCACCGGCGATCCGATCGACGCGCGCATCGACGTCGCGCTGAGCAGCGCCTACGCCCTCACCGGCGGGCAGAACGCGGCGTTGGTCATCCGCCGCTATCGCGGACAAGACTCGTGATACTACCGAGAATAGGAAATATCGAACGTCATGCTGAGCGAAGCGAAGGATCCGGCCCGGTAGCCGGCAAGATTCCTCGCTGCGCTCGGAATGACAACGTCCAATGTTGCCTGCTGTGGGACGCTGACACATGAACCGACGCATTGTCATCACGGGAATCGGCTGGGTCACTCCGCTCGGAACCGGAATCGACCCGGTCTGGAAACGGCTGCTCGCCGGCGAGAGCGGCGTCGCGCCGACCACCATCTTCGACGCCACCACGTTCCCGACGCAGTTCTCGGCCGAAGTGAAGGACTTCGAACTCAAGGACTTCCTCAACGAGCACTACGACGACTACAAACACTGCGCCCGAAACGCCGGCTTCGCGCTGGCGGCCGCCGAGATGGCCTGGACAAATGCCGGCCTCAACGGATCGACCGGCGTCGATCCCGAAATGGTCGGCGTGTATCTCGGCGGGGGAGAAGGCCCGATCGACTTCGACAACTTCGTCGCCGCGGCCCTCGCCGGCTGGGACACCGAGCGGCGCGAGCTCGATTCGGTGCGCTGGGCGGAAGCGGCCCTCGAGCGGCTCAGCGCCGTCGTGGAGCTCGAGCAGGACCCCAACTGCGCCGCCGGCCACATCGCCTGCCGCTTCAACGCCCGCGGACCCAACTTCGACACGCTCACCGCCTGCGCCGCCAGCACCCAGGCCATCGGCGAGGCCATGTGCATGATCCGCCGCGGCGACGCCGACGCGATGATCACGGGCGGTACGCACAGCATGATTCACCCGCTCGGCGTCACGGGCTTCAACCGCCTGACCACTCTGTCGACCCGCAACGATTCGTGCCTCACCGCCTCGCGCCCCTTCGACCGCACGCGCGACGGCTTCGTGATCGGCGAAGGCGCCGGCATCCTGATCCTCGAGGAGATCGAAAACGCCCGCCGCCGCGGCGCGCCGCTCCTGGCCGAGGTCGCGGGGTACGGCTCGACCGCCGACGCCTTTCGCGTCACCGACATGCACGAGAGCGGCCGCGGCGCGATCGCCGCCATGAGCGCCGCGCTCGAAGACGCCGGCGTGCAACCGGCCGACGTCGATTACATCTCCGCCCACGGCACCGGCACAGAAGAGAATGATAAGACCGAGACGCTCGCGATCCGCACGCTCTTTGGCGATCACGCCCGCACGGTCCCGATCAGCAGCATCAAGAGCATGATGGGCCATCTGATCGCGGGCGCCGGCGCCGTCGAGCTGATCACCTGTTTGCTCGCGATCCGCGATCAAATCGCGCCCCCGACCAGCAATTACGCCAACCCCGACCCCAATTGCGACCTGAACTACGTCCCCAACCAGGCCAGCCCCTGCGCCATTCGCATCGCACTGTCCAACAGCTTCGGCTTCGGCGGGCAGAATGACACCCTCGTCGTCCGGGCGGTCGAGTAGAACACGCGAGCGCAGGGCACCCGCCGCATAACAATCGGCGATGTACTGGATCCGTCACAGCGCTTAGTGTGTCAGCGCATAAAGCACCACATTCGCCGCCATGCGTTGGGCATCTTCCGTGACCACTCCCCGGCAATTGAAGCACGTGTGCCCATCGAGTCCACAGCCCAGCGAGTACGGGCTGTACACCACCGCCAAGCGACCGTCCAGCTCGAGCCCCCACTGGCTCGGCGTCTTCAGATCCGGCTCCTCGCGGTGGACCGTTTCCTTGTACTTGACCGATTCGATCCGGAAGCCCGGTTCGCCGCCGTAGATTTCGTGCTCGGCCGGAAGAAGTTTCAGTTCCTGCTCGGGAAAAGTCCGGGCAATGGCCTTGCGAAAGGCCCGGTCGAATGCCTCGCGCCCGCAGCACGCGTCGACGAACAGGAACCCACCGCGTCGTAAGTGCGCCGCCAGGGCCGCCCGTTGCGGCTCGGACCACTCAAACGCGTAATGCCCCGTCATGTAAAGCAGCGGGCAGGTGTACAGGTCGGAATCGGTCAGCCGCACCTGTCGGTACTGCGATATGACGTCCATCTTCAATTCGTCGCGCAAGAACTCGACGAAGCGCACCAGCGCGAGCGGATCGGGCCGCCAGTCGCCGTCGTAAACGATCTGCGCCAGGCGAAACGCGTCGCGCTGCGCCGGCCCGGGTGTGACGGCGCGCGTCTCGGGCAGCGTTACGACGTCGAGCCGGTCGCGCAGCCCGCCGAGCCCGCTCGCGTAGGCCGCAATGTTCGTGCCGAGCTCGAGCGCCGATTGGCTGAGCTTTGGCACGTTGCCTTGCTCCCATAGACAGGACAGGTCGTCGGGGCTGAAAATCACGCTGGTGCGGCAGCCGACGTCGATGCCCTCCAATCCGGCCGCTCGCAACTTGTACTTAGAGTGATAGATTGCGTGCTGCGGCCCGAGTACGCGCAGCGGCTGCTCGGGAAAGACCTGCGCGGCGAACGCGCGAAAACCCTCGCGAAACGCCTTCCGCCCGCAGCACGCCTCGGCCAACAGCGTCCCGCCGTTCTCGACATACTTGCGCAGCTTCGCCCGCAGATTCGCGTTGAAAACCGGGAACTCGTGCCCCTGGACATAGAGAATCGGCGCGGCGAGCCAATCCTCGAGCGGGGCATCGAGAGCGGTTGTTTGCCAGGCCACCGGCTCGCCCAACTTGTCGCCGATGAACGCGACCAGGTGATCCAGGTCGTTGCGGTCGGGATTCCAGCGCGCGTTTTCCGACCAGCGCAGCTTCTGTGCCAGCAGCGGCTTGTGACCCTTCGCCAGATACAGGATCGCGAAACAGGTGTTGGCCAGGTCGACCGTCCAGCGCCCATCCGACCCCTGCGCGCGAACCAGAAACTCGGCCCCCTCGCGATACCAGTCGTGCCGCCCGAACGACCGCTGACCCGAGAGCATGCCACAGCGCTCGGCGCCGTAGAGCCAATAGTAATGGTAGCTGTTGCCGCGACCGGGATTGTCGCGAGCTCGAAATTTGCTCGCGAGCCAGTTCAGGCCGTTTACGAGCGGGCGGTTGGTGCGATACTCGCCGCATTGCGGGGCGCTCCCGTTGCGAAAGCCACGTTCGCGCCGCACGCGGGCCGTGTTGCCCAGAATGAGCAGGTCGCTGACGCCGGCCGCCGTCATGCTGCCGTAGCTGCGCCCGCCCTGGCGATACGACCAGCCGCCGTCGGCGTTCTGTGTGCGCAACACGCCGCCTTGGGCGCGCTGCCAGACCGCGCGCGGCACGGTTACGCCGGCCTGGGCGGCGGCGTGCAAGCCGAGCAGTGCGAATTGTGAGTTCGAATGATCGAAACGCCCGCCCTTGTGCGTATACGACCAAAGCCCGGTCTCGTTCTGGGCACCGACGAGCCACTTGGTCGCTTCGGCGATCTCCCGCCGGTATCCCCTGGCGTCGGCCTTCACCAGCGCCATGATCTTCAGCGAAACGACGTAGACGTGCTCGTTTTCGATCCGCCGCACAAACCGCAGCGCCCGCGAAACGGTCCGCGAGTCCAACGGCTCCCCGGCCTGCAACAGAGCCAGCGTCGCTAGGCACGATTCGCCGCCGGCATGATAGCGCTCCGGCCAACTGCCGTTGCGCTGCTGGCGGCTCTTGAGCCAGCGCACGCCGGCCTTCAGGGCGCGCTTGACCTGGGCACCGGTCACATCGCCATGTGCCGCCGGCTGCGGAAGAATCATCGGGACGGCGGCCGCGACGGCCAGCCAAACGCCCACGGCGCTCGCAAACCGAGGGTTTCGGGTGCTGGGCGTGGACCGGCACGGATTGGCCTGCTTTCGGGGCATCGCAATGAGTATAACCGTGTTCGTCGGCCTACCCATCCGATGCCGCGCCGGCCGAACATGGTCCTATAACGCAAATCTCGCAAGATTGCTGGAAACGGCTTGTTTCACAGGGGGCATTGGGGTAGAGTGGGACTAGTGAGGAGACTGGAAGGAAAGCAGGAGCACATCAACTCTTCCAAGCCTCCGCGGTTTGCAGGTCATTGCGGTCGTATTTGAAAGCAGTTCTCTTGTCGGCGTGTCGGCCGCAAAACGAGTTTTCAGCAGCTCTTTGTTTCTTGGAGGATGGAAATGAAGCGTATAGCAATTCTATTCGGTATCGCGGTCCTGGCGTTCGCGTCACCGGCGTTCGCCCAACCCTTCTTCGACAATTTTGACGGCTACGCCAACGGCACGAATTTGCACGGCGTGGGTGGGTGGTTGGGCTGGGACAATGACCCCAATTCCGCCGGATTCGTCACCAATGCCCAGGCGAACAGCGCCCCGCACTCCCTCGCCATCGATGGCACGGCTCCGCCGGGCAATGTGTCGGACCTCGTGCAGGAGTTCTCAACGACTGGCACCGGTTCCTACACGCTCACGGTCGACACCTATTTTCCGGCCAACTCTACGGGCGCTCAGTTCTTCATCATGCTGAACACGTACAACGTCGGTGGCACGAAGAACTGGTCGACACAGACGCAATTCGACCACTCGACGGGGATGGTCACGGAAACGGACACGGGAATCCCGGTCAGCGGCAGTGTGCCGATCGTCTATGGCCGGTGGACTCCCATCGAGATGGTGATCGATCTCAACGCCGATACGGTGTCCTTCTCCTACAACAACGCGTCGGTGTTCTCCGGTCAACCGTGGTCGCAAGGCGGTGCGGTCGACATCGGGGCGGTTGATCTGTGGTCGAATTTTGCCAGCGTCATGTACTACGACAACTTCCGTGTCACGCCGGAGCCGTCCGCACTTTCGCTCCTGGCGTTGGGCGGCGTGATGCTGCTGCGGCGGCGGCGCTGACCGATCGGCCAACACTCGAATCAGTCATCGAGGCCGCCCGAATGGGCGGCCTTTTTTTTCGGCGTCTGCCGAACCTCACTGGGGAGCGGGTCGTCGCGCCGAGGTTGGAAATGGGGCGAGCCATTCTGTTGATCTGTTGAAACTGAGAGAAGCACCATGGGCGTCGAGCTCGAGCTGGCCGTCGTGTTGCTGATCGTGATCCTGGGATCGTCGATCTTTGCGGTCTTCGAGCTGGAAACCGCGCTGTGGCGCAAGCTGCTGAGATGGCTGATCGTCGCCGGCGGCACCGTGGGCCTCTACTACGGCGTGGGTCATTGGGCGCTCGCGCTTCCCCTCGCGCTCGCCGCGCTGGGCGGGACGTTTCACTTCGTCTGGTGCCGACGGCACGGCATTCACCCCCTCAACGCCACGCCGCGAGAGAAGTACTACGAGCTGCGGGGCTGGACCTGGCCGCGTTGACCCGGGCGACGAATGGCCTCTCGACACCCACACGCCGCCTGGGCTTGAATCCCGCAATGCCGGTGTCGGGCGTCCAGAGGCCCTACCGATTATGCGGGTTCGTTCTACACCCAGAGACTGTCGGGCGGCGGCAAGTTGCAAAAAAAACGGTTCATCCGGTA
>JACZRH010000028.1:15241-26339 GCA_022574815.1 Planctomycetota bacterium
CGGGGGGCGCACCCCGCAGCGCTGCTCTCGCCCCCCCCCGCACGATTCCCGCGTGGACGGCCGAAGAAAGGCGAATAAATCTAACCTGACCCCTTTAACTTGCTCCTTTAATTCTGCTTCAGCCCCGAGAGATAATCACGATCCGCTGCGGGTGGTCTCCAGCTCGGCGGAAAGATCTGCACGTCGTTTGCTTTTTTCGATTGAGTGTGGCAATATCCCCGCTATGCAGAATTCCGCAGAGTCAATCTCGTGGCGACCTCGTCCTTGGAGGATCAGAGGCAGAAAAGGGGTCAGGTTGATTATTGACCCGGCCATCGCGGAGAGCTATCCTTGCCGTCATGCCACGAACCACGCGAAACGCGCCGGGCGGACTGGCGTATCATGCCCTCAATCGGGCGAATGCGCGTTCGACGATCTTCCGCAAGCCGGCCGATTACCTGGCTTTCGAACAGGTGCTCGAAGAAGCCGTTGCGCGCAGCTCGATGCGCCTATGCAGCTACTGTGTGATGCCGAACCACTGGCACCTCGTGCTCTGGCCCCGCCGCGACGGCGACTTGTCGCGATTCATGCAGTGGCTGACGGTTGTGCACGTGCGGCGTTGGCATGCCCATCGGCACAGCGGCGGGACCGGACACGTCTACCAAGGTCGTTTCAAGTCGTTTCCGATCCAGGATGATTCGCATTTCTTGACGGTCTGCCGCTACGTCGAACGGAATGCCCTGCGGGCGAAGCTGGTGCGGCGTGCTGAGGATTGGCAGTGGGGCAGTCTGTGGCGCCGGCTTGGTGGTAACGCCGAATCGAAGGCGCTCATTTCGGCGTGGCCCGTGGAGCGTCCGCGGAATTGGCGCTCGCTGGTGAACCAACCGCTTGCGGCGGCTGAAATTGAGGCGTTGCGTCGCTGCGTACGACGCGGGGTTCCATATGGCCGAGATTCGTGGCTGAGACGCACGGCGGCGCGGCTCGGCTTGGAATCCACCGTGCGGCCGCGCGGACGGCCGAAGAAAGGCGAATAAATCAACCTGACCCCTTCTACGGCGTGGGTCATTGGGCGCTCGCGTTTCCCCTCGGGCTCGTCGCGCTGGGCGGGGCGTTTCACTTCGTCTGGTGCCGACGGCACGGCATTCACCCGCTCAACGCCACGTCGCGAGAGAAGTACTACGAGCTGTGGGGCTGGACCTGGCCGCAGTGACCCGTGACGGAGCCAAGGGCAGGATTCGCATTTGGGCTGAATGGCGTATCCGTGTGATAAGTGCGAAATGCGCGTTGGCCCTACCCCGGCCCGTGCCGGGCCACATGACCCGGCTCGATTCGTAGACCGTCGGGATCACGGGGGACCCTGATACGGGCGACCCGATTTGTACAGTTCGAGACGCGCCTGAAGGCCTGGCAAGCGATTGGCAAGCCGGGCGCGGGCGTCGACGCCGGCTCTGCCGATCAGGTCGATGGCCTGCCCGGCAGTTCGCACGGCGGCGTCAAAATCGCCGACCCGGGCGTGAGCCGCGGCCAGCGTATCGAGCAGGATCGGCGATTTGAAGCCGTCGACCGCACACAGTCGTTGGGCCAGCGCGACCGCCTGCTTGCCGTTGCGACAATCTTTCTGCGGACAGGCAGCGAGCAACCACGCCAGTCGGTTCGCCATCGCAAGCTCGTCCGGCAGCGCCTTGATGCCTTTTTTGAACTCGGCGATCGCTTCGGCGAATCTGCCCAGATTGGTCAGCGCGATGCCGAGCTGGTCGTATGCCCCGGGGCGGTGCGGATCGGCCTCGACCACTTTCCGAAACACGCCGACCGCCGGCTGCGGCTGGTTGGCGCGTTGCAGGGCGAGCCCATAGTTGAATTGAGCCTCAATGCCGTCGGGCATCGCCTCGGCGGCGAGTCGCAATTGCTCGAGGCCCTGGTCGATCCGCCCGGTTTGCACGAGCAGTACGCCGAGATTGTTTCGCGCTGCGGTCAGATCGGTATCGATGCGGATGGCCTCCTGGTAGGCGGCGATGGCATCGGGAATGCGGCCGGCGGCTGCGTTCAAAACGCCGATCTCCAGGTGCGCCTTGGCGAGCTTGGGGTCGTCGCGGACGGCCTGCTGCCATTCGGCCATTGCCTTTTCGGGTTGTCCGTTCTTGATGTGATGCGCGGCTCTCAGCGTTCGCCACTTGAAGCTGACGCCCTCTTCTAACCAGAGCGCGTTGCGGACCGAATCGCGCAGCGGGGCGTTCGGCTCGCCTCGCTCGGCGAGTTCGGTCTCGCGTGCGGCGGCGGCGGAGTCGCCCAATCGGCGATAGGCCTGCGCCAGGAGGCGATGGGCTTGCTGATATTCGGGCGCCATCCGAACCGCTTGGCCGAGCTGTTCCGCAGCCGATTCGAAGTCGCCACGGGCCAGCGCGACCCGCCCGAGTCCGGCGCGGGCCGGGGCGCAGGTCTCGTCGAGCTCGGCGGCCCGTCGATAACACGCCTCGGCCTCGTCGAATCTGTCGAGGCGAGCGAGGGCTTCTCCGAGGTTTACCTGAAGAGGCGCGTAGTCGGGTTTGAGCTCGGCGGCTCGCTGGAAATCGCGCATGGCGGCTTCGTTGTCGCCGGTTCGCCGGCAGATTCCGAGGAAGTAGGGCCAGTCAGGATCGGCCGGGTCGAGCGTCTGTGCTTGCTCGTAGCACGCGACGGCTTCGACCAGGAATCCGTGCGTCTCGAACACGATGCCGAGACGGCCCCAGGCCTTGCTTGATCCCGGCTCACTCTTGACGGCGGCCGACGCGGCGCGAATGCGGAGCGCGACGCTGGGCTCGGCCTGGGACAGGTCGGCCCGTAGGATGTCGAGGCCGCTATCCTGGGCGGGGTAGAAGTACCATACCAGCCCACCAGCAGCGATCAGCAGCGCGGCGCCGACGATGGCGGCGGCGCGCGATTGTTTCCCGGCGGATTTTTTCGACATAGGGTTCAGCTTGCCGGGCGGCCCGCGCCCTTGGCGATCTCAATGTACCGATCCACGTCGAAGGGACCGAAAGACTCGCGGCTGCCATCGGGCCAGCGTACGCGGATTTCATCGACCTTGGCGGCCGCTCCGATACCGAAGTGTACGGCGGCGTCGCTGTTCGAGAGATAACTATAGGTGTGTTTGACCTCTCGGTACAGTTGGCGGTCTCCGGCCCGCAGCGTGAGCGTGGCGCCGATGGCGTCGCGTCGCAGGCGCGGGACGACCGCGCGCACCATCAACCAGTGCCCCGCCTTGGGAACATCGTTGCGAAACAGCTCGACGGTTCCGTTGGCGTTGGTGACCAGCAGATCGAGATCGCCGTCGCGATCGATGTCGCCGAGCGCCAGTCCGCGGCCGACCTGCGCGATTGAGCCCAGCGTGCCGCAGCGGTCGCTGATTTCCACGAATCGCCCGTCGCCTCGATTCTCGAAGACCTGATTCGGCTCGGCGTAGGGGTTCCAGTGCTGATCGAGCCGCGCCTGCGGATGGGGCAGCGTTCGGACAACGCGGCCGTTGACGGCTATCAGGTCGAGATCGCCGTCGTGATCGAAGTCGAGAAACGCCGTTCCAAAACCGGTGCGGTCGCGGCTGGGCGGGCCGAGGCCGCTATGGAGCGTGACGTCTTCGTAGATTGCGGGCCGCAAGTTTCGGTACAAGGTGTGCGTCTCCTGCACGAAGTGCGTCACGAGCAGATCGGTATCGAGATCGCCGTCGTAGTCGCCGATCGCCACGCCCATGCCCGCCTCGGGCTCGCCGAACCCGTTGAGCGCCAGGCCCATCTCGAGCGCCCGATCCTCGAATACTCCGTCGCTGGTTTGAATCCAGGCGAAGTTGGCCTGTCGATCGTTGGCGACGTAGATGTCCGGCCGTTGATCGCCGTTCAAGTCGGTGAACACAACCCCCAGACCCGCACCGGCCGCCCCCGCGATGCCGGCCGCCGCGCTGACGTCCGTGAAGCTCCCGTCGCCGTTGTTGTGATAGAGCACATCGGCCGTGCCGGGAAAGTGCTCGGGGCCGGGATACTCCGGCCGCCCGACTTCGTCGGTCCCGCGGAACTGAATGTCGAACTGCACGTAGTTCGTAACGAACAGATCGAGCAGCCCGTCGCGGTCGTAGTCGAAGAACCCGGCCGAAGCCGCCCATGCGTCGTTGTCGATTCCAGCGGTGACGGTGATGTCGTCGAACGTGCCGTCGCCGTTGTTGCGATAGAGCTTGTCAGGCCCATAGTTGGCGAGAAAGACGTCCAGGTCGCCGTCGTTGTCCAAATCCCCAACGGCTACGCCCATCCCGTAGCCGCCGTCGCCGAGGCCGGCGCGGTCGGTCACGTCGACGAATCGCCCGTCGGCTTGTTGTTGGTAGAGCCGATTGGCGCCGCGGACGGGGTCGATGCGGCCGTCGGCGCCCTGGAATCCGTTGACGATGTATACGTCCAGGTCGCCGTCGTTGTCGTAATCGAACAAGGCGCAGCCGGCCGCCATGCTGTCGGGCATGAAGTAGGTTCCGCCCGCCGCCCGTTCTACCGAGAATCGGAGGCCTGATTGTTCGGTGATATCGGTGAAGTAGGCTGAGGCCGCCGGGCTCGCGACCTGTTCGTCGCTGCTGGTGTCGCGCGAACGATCTCCGCAGCCCACGGCGGCGATCAAGGCGGCGCTGAGCATCCCGCACGCGGCCCGGGATCGACAGCGAAAGGAGGCGTTACGGTCGCGAAACACGATTAACACCGGATGGCTAGTGATCTGTCAGCAGTCAATTGACCCGTATCATCCGGCCCCGTAGTGGACGTCGGCGGCGAATAACCGCGCCCGGCCCGCAATTCACTGCCTGCGCCCGGAACTCGGATGCGCTTGCCGCGCGCCGCCGGCGGTCGGAGCACTGCCGACACCGCCGTGCCGCACTCGTCACGCACGCATGATCAAGCCCCAGAGCCTAACCCCCCGGCGACGGGGCTGTCCAGACGGTGGCCCGCGCGCCTGCGCGTCTCAATCGTCGGGTGGGGTGCAGCGGACCCGATGCCGCCCACGTTGATGAATGGGAAGCGAGATGACATGACGCCCAGACCTGGAACGACCGAAAGGCGGCGCGACACCCGGTGGGGGCGGACCGATGCTGTTCGTACGCCGCGTTCTCGTCAGTCCGGCGGCGGTCTGCTATATTCCGCTATATGGATGGGTCAGCGAAGGATCAATCCGCTTGGACAGTCGCGCGGCTATTGACGTGGACGCGCGCGTACTTCGACCGCAAGAACGTCGAGTCGTCGCGGCTCTGCGCCGAGATCCTGCTCGCGCACGCCTTGCAATGCGACCGCATCAACCTCTACACGCGCTTCGAAGAGAGCCCGTCCGATGACGTGCTGCGCGCGTTCCGCGAATCGGTCAGGCAGGCCGGCGAGGGCAAGCCCATCGCGTACCTGACCGGCGAGAAGGAATTCTTTTCGCTCGCATTCGAGGTGACGCCGGACGTGCTGATTCCGCGCCCCGAGACCGAGGTGCTGGTCGAGCGAACGATTGACCTGGTGCGAAAGTCCGCCGGCGCGCTGCGCTCGATCGTCGATCTCGGCACGGGCAGCGGCTGCATCGCGATCGCACTCGCCAAGCACCTGCCGGATGTTGAGCTCTTCGCCAGTGACGTTTCGGACGCGGCCGTCGCGGTGGCGAAGCGCAACGCCGAGCGGCACGACGTCGCGCAGCGCATCGCGTTCCGTAGCGGCGATTGGTTCGAGGCCTGGAGCGAAGCTTCGCACAACGGCTCCGCTGCGCCGGGCGCCTTCGATGTCATGGTCAGCAACCCGCCGTATATTGGAACGGCGCAAGCTGGCTCGTTGGCGGCCAACGTGCGCGACTTCGAACCGCACGTCGCGCTCTTCAGCGGAGAAGACGGCCTCGCCGCCCCGCGCCGCCTGGTGCGCGACGCCCCCGGCCATGTTCGCGCCGGCGGCTACCTGGCCATGGAAATCGCATTCGACCAGGCCGACGCCGCGCGCGAGCTATTCGATGTCGGCGTCTGGGGGGAGATTGTGTTTCATCGCGATGGTTTGAACCACAAGCGGGTCGTCCAGGCCCGCTTGCGGGGAGGGCCTTCGCCCAACGCGTGAGGAATCGCCGTGGGTCAGCCTTATTTTGAAATCAACGGAGGAAACCGGCTCAAAGGCTCGGTGCGCGTCAGCGGCTCCAAGAACGCCGCGCTGCCGATCATGGCCGCGGCGATCCTGTGCGAAGGCGAGGTCATCCTGCACGACGTGCCCTACGTCAGCGACGTGCTCTCGCTCGCCGAGCTGCTCATGAAGCTCGGCGTCGACGTCGAACGTCGATCCGACCACTCGTTGCGGCTGGTCGTGCGCGACGAGATGAACTCGCACGCCGAGTACGACATCGTCCGCAAGATGCGCGCCAGCATCTGCGTGCTCGGGCCGTTGCTCGCCAAGCGCGGCAAGGCCCAGGTCTCCATGCCCGGCGGGTGCGCGATCGGCGACCGGCCCGTCAACCTGCACCTGCGCGCCATGGAGCGGCTCGGGGCCGACATCGAACTCGTCAGCGGCGACATCGTCTGCAAAGCCAAGAAGCTGCGCGGCTGCGAGATGTTCCTTGGCGGACCGTTCGGATCGACCGTGCTCGGCACCGCTAACACCATGCTCGCCGCGTCGCTGGCCGAAGGCGTCTCGGTCATCGAGATGGCCGCCTGCGAACCCGAAGTCGTCGATCTGGCGAACTTCCTCAACACCTGCGGAGCGTCCATCACCGGCCACGGCACCCCGCGGATCATCGTCGAGGGCGTGCGCGAGCTGAAAGGCTGCGAATACCGCATCATCCCCGACCGCATCGAGGCCGGCACCCTGATGGTCGCCGCCGCCATCACCAACGGCGAACTTAAGCTCGAGAACTGCCGGCTCGACCATCTGATGGCGTTCGTGGACCGCCTCGGCGCGGTCGGCGTGCAGATCGAGCGCAAGGACGACGAAGTCTCAGTCAGCTCGTCGCGCCGGCTCGAACCGATCGAGGTTACCACCCAGCCGTTTCCCGGCATGCCGACCGACCTTCAGGCCCAACTCATGACGCTGCTGTGCCTGGCCGACGGCAACAGCGTCATCACCGAGAAGATCTTCCCCGACCGCTTCCTGCACGTCGCCGAGCTGGGCCGCATGGGGGCCCAGCTCCGTAAGGAAGGCCCGACCGTGATCGTGCAAGGCGTGAAACGCCTGATCGGTGCCCCCGTGATGGCCTCCGACCTGCGCGCCTCGGCGGCCCTGGTCCTGGCCGGCCTCTGCGCCCGCGGCACCACCCAGATCCACCGCATCTACCACCTCGAGCGCGGCTACGAGCGCATCGACGAGAAACTCCGTAGCGTCGGTGCGGAGATCGAGCGTAAGGAGGCGGAAGGGTCGTAGCGCAGTTCGCCGCAAGTGTAGTGTTGGCCCGAGGCGGTACGCCCAGAACGGCCGTCGCCAAGCCGTGAAACATCCTTTGCTGCGGACGGGTCAAATGCCGCGAATTGAATCGAGCGTTTCTATTTCGTGAGGTCTGAGCTGCGCCCCGCGGCCGGTCCGCAGAATCCGGATCGAAAACTGATCATCCCGCCACTGCCGGCTCGGACGGCGGCCCGGCCTTCTGCCGGCGGGTCTCGAGCACCTTGGCGATCGCTTTGGCACCCGCCCAATTGGCCGACATGGATTTGATGATGCGAATGGTGGTCGGGTCGATCGGGCCGCCGGCGCGGGCGGCCTCGAGCACGCGTTCCACGTCCTTGCCGTCGTACCAGCGGTCGGTCAGGCACTTGACGATATAGGCCTCCGGGTCGTCTTCCGCGTCGACCTCCTCGTCGTCCTCGGGTCCGTGCATCTGGGCCGCCAACAGCACCCGCGTGATCTCCTCGGTCGCCAAGCCGCGTTCCAGCATGTTGCGGATCAGCCCCGCCCGGTCCGCCGACTCGCGCACCCGCCGCCACATGTAGGCGACAAACATCGCCACGAGCGCGACCAGCCCGGCCGCGACGATGAACACCACCAGCCGATCACCCTCTTCGATCGCTGTGAACCACTGGTACATGTCTGAGCCCTTTTTCGCGATACCTAGCCTGGCCTGGTCCACGCGGACAAACCCGCGGTTCCCATTGTATTCGCAATCGGCCGGCGATTATTCAAGATCCGGGAATTCCCGGCCGGCCGGTGCCGAGAAGGGTGAATCACAGCGGCGCTCGAAGCGCCGGCTCTGGCCCGGCAGGGGGCTGAGGGGCCTTGTGGCCCGCTAGCGGGCGGACGGCGTAGCGCTTCGGCCCGGATAACCCGGTGGTATCAATCGTCCGTGCCGCGCGGGTAACCGGCATGACCGGGCACGAACGCAAAGCCAATATTGTTCACCCGCAAGGGCGCCTTATTCGACGCTTTGCCCGCGTACTTGATGGGATCTTCGAGGCAGGAGCCGCGCCCGCCAAACAGGTTGATCTCGGTGTCGCGTTGATGAATGCGAAACAGATTCTTGGCACCGGACGCTTCCATCCAGCAGTTGAAGAAACTGAATGAGTCCGCTTGGATGGCGTCGCCTTCGAAGCCGGGTGCACCGATCTCGACCACACACAATCCGCCGGCGTCGCGATCGGTGCGGTCGGCCGTCATGTTGCTGAAATGCGTTCCGGTGAACGTTATCATGTGAGCGCCCGGCCGGGCCAGCACATTGACCTCTTTGCCGGTCCGGCCGTACACGCCGAGCCGCCCGCCGAAGAACGAATGCACTCCGTCCGGCGCCCGCTTGGCGCCGCCCCACGTCGTGCCCCCCCAGAACTCGGCGCCGATGCGGTCGCGAAGCTCCGGCGTCGCCCAAGCTGCGGTCAGGTAGTTTGCCCCGCCGTCGTAGTCATTGGTCAAGATCGCCGAGTGAAATGAACAGATTTCGGCGCCGATGTTGACGATATTTGCGACAGTGAATGTGCCCTGCGAGCGCAGAGAGAAAAATGAATTACCCTCGGCACCGGGAGAGAGCTGTGTCCGTGCCATCAACACGGCACACGACGGTGCTGCCCGTGAGCCCGACCCGCCCGCCACGACGAGATCGCGAATGACCATCGATCGCGACCCGGTCATTTCGATAACCGGGCGGGGTTTATCCTCATCGAAGAACGAGACGAGCATTGCGCCGTTGCCGATCACCGTCATGTTCTGCAAGCCGCTCAGATCCCACGGATTGTCGAGCTTGTAGTGCCGTCCGGGCTCCAGGATGATCGGCTTGCCAGCACCGGTGGCATCCGTGACGAGCGCCGCGAGCAGGGCGTCGTCCGAGGCTGCGGCGGTGGTCGCAAGGAAGATGAGCCACGGGGCCGCGAAGGCCCGTAGGACCATAGGCACGAATGTACGACGGTTGTAATTCATAGCGTTCCTCCTTTGATTAACAGGGCTGGTTCGCCCGTATAATGTCCGCCAACTCAGCAAACACCGCTGCAGTTGGTCCCAATCATTCGCTTCCGTCACCCTAGTACGTCCCCGATGAGATGCCCGTGGCGCGCGCAGAAGAACCTGGATTGCCTTCTGCGCCCGGCATCGGGGACACGGTTTGGCCCACCAACTATCGCGCAACGCAGCGGCGCGAGTGCTTCGCAAACGCCTGAGAAACGAGTGGCTAAGGGCTTTCGCGCTACGGAGAAAGAGGCGATCGCCGATGGGGCTCGAACCCCGTATGATCGAATTGAGCGGTCGCTGCTAGCGCATATGCCATTTCGACAAGCGATACTGCCGGTCGACCAGCCAGATCATGTTCAAATCGTCCGTCATTTGCCGCAAATCCATGTCCACGGACTGCTCGACGGTTCGGCTGATCTCGGCGGGACTCTTGGTCACGCCTGAGCAGCCCGTCGAGATCGTCAGGCCGACGAGAAGCAAAAACAAGACGCGCACACGCATACGACACCTCTGAGGAAAAGATTCGCTCACTCAGACATCCAAACTAGTGTCCCGGCAACCGGGTGGCGTGTCAACCGAATCGCCTGAGGAATCAGGTTTGGGCCCTGAACAGGTGGGCCAACTCGGTCTGGCGCGCGATGCTCTTGATGGTCACGAGGATTCGGCGTGTCGCGGCTGCGGAACCGCCAGCGCTGGCCACCTGGTCCGCAAGCCCGCCCAAAGAGTCGCCGTAAGTGCTGGAGCCGGCGTGTGTTGCGTCGTTTCGCTCATCCGCCAGCGCGACCGTGATTGCGTTGTGTGGAACGACTTCGCTCATTCGGTCCGCCCATTCGATAGCTACGACCGCATCGGTCTCGTCAAACATCTCGTCGAGTCCGAGCGCAAGCAGATCCTCGCTGCCGGTTAGACGATACGCGTCGATGTGGTAGAGCTTCAGTCGGCCGACGTACTCGCGGATCAGCACGAAAGTCGGGCTGACGATCGGTTCGTCCGCCGGGATGCGCAAGCCGGTTGCGATGCCCTTGACGAACTGAGTCTTGCCGGCCCCGAGCGGGCCGGTGAGCGCGACGACGTCGCCGCCACGCAGCGACTCGCCGAGGAGCTGCCCGTAACCTCTGGTCTGTTCGGGAGTTACGGAGATCAGTTCGATTCGGTCCGTCACCGAAAGTGCTCCCAGCCACGCGGTTCGATGACCGACCTGCGGCCATCGTCGCGAATCAGGTCGAAGCCATCGGGGACAATCCGGCCGATCGGAATCAGGCCGAGCCGCCGAGCGGTCTCCGAGTTTGCGGCGGGCGGCAGCACGACCACCAGCTCGAAGTCTTCGCCGTCGTGCAGCGCGTGCTCGAGGGGTGAGACCCCGTCGCGTTCGAAAAGCCGCGCGGCGTCGTCGTGGATGGCCGCTTTCACACCGGTCTCATCGAGCTCGGCGCCGCAGCCGGACAATTCCAGGATCCGCCCCAGGTCGATCGCGAGGCCGTCGCTGATGTCGATCATGGCGTGCGGGTGAAATTCGCGGGCAATCGCGAGCGCAGGCTCGATGCGCGGGTCAAAGGTCATGTGGCGGCCCAGAATTGACCCGCCCACGGGGCCGGTCAGGTAGATTCGGTCGCCGGGTCGGGCGCCGTCACGACCGACCGGTGCGGCCGTCGCGTCGGGACGGGCGGCGAGGGAGATGCAGATGACGGTCGGCGAATCCCAACTGTTCGTGTCGCCGCCGACGATGGGGCAGGCGAATTGCAGCCCGCAGT